>NZ_JBIAIV010000067.1:0-33184 GCF_042871645.1 Streptomyces sp. NPDC005774
GAGCCTCACACCTTGCCCGCCTCGAACTCACAGCCTGAATCACCCTCACAACAGCCAGTTCGCGGATTTCCCAACGGAGTCCTGAAGGAGGGGGAGGATGTCAACACAGTCGTTCTACCCATGCGGCCGCCCGGATCAGCCGAACGTCATGGACCGGTCCCGTGCCCGGTCCCGGCCCCGGGGCCTCGTCACGGGTCGAGGTCGGCCGCCGCGTGTTCGTCGAAGATCCGCATGGCCTTGGCCGTGGCCGGGCCCGGGGCACCGGGCAGTTCACGGTCGTCGACGCGCCGCACGGCCTGCACGTCCCGCAGGGTGGAGGTGAGGAAGACCTCGTCGGCCCGCTGGAGGACGTCCATCGGCAGATCGGTCTCGGCGGCGCCGGTCCACTCGACGGCCAGCGCCCGGGTGATGCCCGCGAGGCAGCCGGAGGCGACCGGCGGGGTGTGGATCTCGCCGTCCAGGACGACGAAGACATTGGACCCCGTGCCCTCACAGAGCCGGCCGACCGTGTTGCCGAACAGCGCCTCGGAGGCGCCCTGTTCGCGGGCGCGGGCGAGGGCGACCACGTTCTCGGCGTAGGAGGTGGTCTTCAGGCCGGTGAGCGCGCCGCGTTCGTTGCGGGTCCAGGGGACGGTGATCACGGCGGTGGAGTCGGGGCGTCGGGTGGTGTCGCCCAGGGCGACGACGAGGGTCGGGCCGTGTTCGCCGCGGTCGGAGCCGAGGGGGCCGTGGCCGCCGGTGAAGGTGATGCGCAGCCGGCCGAGCGGCATCGGGTTGGCCTCGAGGACGGCCGCGCAGGCGCGGCGGACCTCGTCGAGGTCGGGTTCGGGCAGGCCGAGGCCGCGGGCGGAGCGGGCCAGCCGGTCGAGATGCCGGGTCAGCGCGAACGGCCCGCCGTTCACGGTTTTCACCGTCTCGAAGATGCCGTCGCCCACGGTCAGTCCGTGGTCGAAGACGGAGACGCGGGCGGACTCGATGTCCTGCAGCCCGCCGTCGAGCCAGATCTTCACCTCATGGTCCCTTCGCTCACCTCGTGTGCACCCGACGCTACCGCGAGCAGCCGGGACGCCTTCAGTTCGGTCTCCCGCCACTCCCCCTCCGGGTCGGAGCCCCAGGTGATGCCGGCGCCGGTGCCGAACCGGAGCACGGCACCGCCGTCCGGCTCCCGGTCGATCCAGAAGGTACGGATGCCCACCGCCAGCCCGGCGGCGCCCCGGTCGGCGTCGACCCAGCCGATGCCGCCGCAGTACGGGCCCCGGGACACCGGCTCCAGGGTGTCGATGATCCGCAGGGCGCTCGACTTGGGCGCGCCGGTGACGGAGCCGGGCGGGAACGCGGCGGCGAACAGCTCGGGCCAGCCGGCCCCGGACCGCAGCTCGCCCCGCACCGTCGACACCAGGTGCACCAGCCCCGGATGCTTCTCGACGGCGCACAGGTCGGGCACCGTGACGCTGCCGGTGGCGCAGACCTGGCCGAGATCGTTGCGGACCAGGTCGACGATCATCACGTTCTCGGCGTAGTCCTTGTCGAGGAGGTCGGCCTCGGTGCGTCCGGTGCCCTTGATCGGCCCGGACTCGACGACACGCCCCTCGCGGCTCAGGAAGAGTTCGGGCGACGCGGTGGCGATCTCCACGCCGTGCCCCGGCAGGCGGATCGTTCCTGCGTACGGTGCCGGGTTGCCGCGGGCCAGCAGGGCGGTGAGAGCGTCCACGTCGGCGCCGGCCGGGACGGGGGCGGACAGTACCCGGCAGAGGTTGACCTGGTACACCTCGCCGGCGGCTATGTGCTCGCGGATGCGCCGTACGCCGGACACGTACGCGGCGTGGTCCAGGGAGGACGTCCAGCCATCGGCGGCCGGCCCGCGCCAGCCGCCCGGCACCGGCGCGGGTACCGGCTGCTCGTGTACGTCACGGAAACGCGCGCAGGTCAGACGGCCCTCGAAGTCCGCGCAGACGGCCCAGAAACCGTGCGAGTCCAGGGCCGCCGGGTCGTCGGTGACATCGAGGAGACCGGTTGCGACGCGGCTGCCGAAGCGGGCGAGGGGTGGGAGATCGGGCACGCCGTCGAGTCTATGGCGAGGGGTTGTCGAGGTGACCTGGCCGTGTCCGTGAGCAGACGCAGCGCAGCACGCTGCACAAACGGGTTTTTGTGCTGGCCCCGGAATCCGCTAGAGTTCACCACGTCGCCGGAACGCGCAAGCGGACCGGACCGACAGGCGGACGTAGCTCAGTTGGTAGAGCGCAACCTTGCCAAGGTTGAGGTCGCGAGTTCGAACCTCGTCGTCCGCTCGAAGGATCGGGGGCCTCCCGGGCCCCTGCACTCCTGGTGGAGTGGCCGAGAGGCGAGGCAACGGCCTGCAAAGCCGTCTACACGGGTTCAAATCCCGTCTCCACCTCCATGGACGATTAGCTCAGCGGGAGAGCGCTTCCCTGACACGGAAGAGGTCACTGGTTCAATCCCAGTATCGTCCACTGGATCTTCGGATCCTCCGCGCGATTAGCTCAGCGGGAGAGCGCTTCCCTGACACGGAAGAGGTCACTGGTTCAATCCCAGTATCGCGCACGCAGCACCCATGATCCGCTCCTCGGAGCGTTCGTGGTCCCTAGGACGATTAGCTCAGCGGGAGAGCGCTTCCCTGACACGGAAGAGGTCACTGGTTCAATCCCAGTATCGTCCACATCACCCGGAACCCCCGGCCGCTCAGGCGGCCGGGGGTTCTGTCGTCAGGACGAGAAGAGCATGCGGCCGAAGCCCTTGTTCCGGTGGTGGCCGTAGTGGTGGCCACCGTGGTGACCGCCCTGCGGAGCGCCCCACGCGGGCTGGGGCGCCGCCGGGTACGCCTGCGGGGCCGCGGGAGGCGGCGGCGCGGCCGGCTGGGACCACTGGGCCTCCAGCCGGGTCAGCGACTCCAGCTCGCCGTAGTCGAGGAAGATCCCTCGGCAGCCGCTGCACTGCTCGATCTGGACACCGTTGCGGTTGTAGGTGTGCATCGGCGCACGACACTTCGGACACTGCATGATCGGTTCAACTCCTCGCCGGTCGGACCTGCTTCAGGTATCTCCAGGACAGACTCTGTCCGACTGCGGTCGGTTGCACCCTACTTCGTCGATTCGTGCGCCAATTCGGCTGGGACCGCGGCTATTCGCCGGCAGGCGTCGACCAGGGCGTGGTCCACCTCGTCCAGGGGCCGCCCGTCCGCCACCGCCTTGGTGACCGTCCGCGCGGCGGTCTGCACGGTGAGGGCGCGGGCCGGCACGTCCAGGACGGCCCAGGGGTCTTCGGCGGCGTCGAGGGCGGGCCCGCCCGCGGCCCGGTACGCGTCGAGGAACCGCCCCCACTCCTGCGGCGCCAGCAGCCCGCAGGCGAACCAGGCGGCGGGACGGCCGAGATCCCAGGCGGGGGTGCCCGCGCCCAGGTCGTCGACGTCGATCAGCCGCCAGGACGCTCCGGGCACCCGTACGAGCTGGCCGAGGTGGAGGTCGCCGTGGCACAGGGCGGCCGGCTGTGGCATGGGCGCCTCGGCGCGCGCCCAGGCCGGCAGGGTCGCCCAGGCACCCCGTACGGGGGCCACGGCCGGGTGGTCGCCGACGGCATGGAGCCCGGCGACGGCACGGGCCGCCTTCAGGGGGCCGCGCATGGCCGGCACCGACTCGGGGACCGGTGTGCGGTGCAACAGGGCGAGCAGGGTGCCGACGGCCTCCCAGGGGGCGGCGTCGGGATCGCCCGGGTCGACCGGGCTGCCGTACGGCCAGAAGGTCACGAGCCTGCCGTGCAGGTCGGCCGGTGCCGGACCCAGCGGGGGCAGGAACACGTCCGGGAGTTGGGAGGCGAGGGCGAGGCGCCGGGTCAGCCCGGCGGCGTCCGCCTCCGGCGCATGGGCCTTCGCGACGGTGTCCGCGTGCCGGACGACGGTGCCGTCGGGGCGGTCGGCGAGGGTGCCACTCACCTCGCAGGAACAGGTGGGGGTGCGGGTGTGGGCGATGCCTTCGGCCCGGGCGGTGAGTTCGGGAAGGAGGGTGATGGCTGTCATGGGGCTCCCTGGGTGCGGCCTCGGGAGAGAGTACGCGGGGGCGTGACCGGTACCGGCCGGTCACGCGGGGGAGGACACGACTGCCCGCGACGACGCACCGGTGGGCAGTGACGACTGCGGAAGTCGGCGGCACTCTCGAACACCGCCCACCGCAACAGCCTCATATGCACCGCAACCATTCATTGAGCAACCCCCACAGCCGGCAACCACCTCCGCGAAAGCGGCGCCGGTTCAGGCGCAAAAAGATGCCGGCGCAGCTCCCCAGCTGCGCCGGCATTCTTGCCGTCCGCCGCACCCCCGTCCCCACGGGGTTTCATGGGTGGATGTCCCCGCCCGGACCGCTCTTCCGGGCCTGGAGTCGCCGCTCAGCGCCCCAGCATCTCTCCCACGGACGACGCCTGTGTGGCCACCGTCTCCCACCCGTCGAAGACGAGGAGGAGCAGGACCGCCAGGGGAAGAGCCATCAGGGTCGCCACCACCGGGTGGCGACGGCCCTCGCGGCTCGGGCGGAACATGGCGGCGCCCGCCTTGTGTGCCCGGGTGCGGACGACTGTCCGCGCTGCCGTGTGGGCCATGACCCCTCTCCTGACCGTTTCTGTTGTCGTGATGCCTCGGGTGCTGCGTGCGAACCTTTGGCAGCGGCGGGCGTCCGACCTCGGGGGACGAGTACCGCACCCGCCGCTTGACCTCAAATCTAGGTGCCCTGCGCTTCCCTCACGTCATGCCCTCGTACCGATTGCCGGGCCTCCCGGAGGATGAGCCATGACCTGCGGCGTACTCCCCTGGGTGGAGACGGGCCACTCCGTGTCAGGGACATCCCCGAGGGGACGTCCGGGTCCGCCCCCTCTCGTCGCTCATGTCTCCGAGTCGTCCACCCGCGGCACCGGGTGCTCGACCAGCGCGAGGACCCGGTTTGCCATGAACCTGGCTGTTCGCACCGCAGTTCCCGTACGCGTGACTTCACTCACTTCGACCACACCCCGGCGCACCGCCGTCTCCACCCTGCGGCCCGCCCTGCTCGCCACCATCTCGTACGTGCGCGTCGTGTCCCCGGCGTCCACGACTATCTCCACACGGTCGCCCTTCATGTGATCAATCCCCCTTCGGTGCCGAATGGTTGGGACCACCACCTCGCGCGAACCCGGCCTGTCCGCGCACCCCCTGACCACACTTCAAGTCTCCCACCCACCACTGACAATCCGTCGCTCCGAGAGGGCGCGGCCTCTGCGCAAGGGCGCCCGGGGAAACGTAAGCTGTGGCACGTCACAGGACCGGGCAGCGGGGATGAACATGGTGATGATGCGCCTGAGGCGCGAGGACCCGCGCGTCGTCGGCTCTTTCAGACTTCACCGACGGCTCGGCGCGGGTGGGATGGGCGTTGTCTATCTCGGTTCCGACAAGAAGGGGCAGCGGGTCGCACTGAAGGTCATCCGGCCCGATCTGGCGGAGGACCAGGAGTTCCGTTCGCGGTTCGCGCGGGAGGTGTCCGCGGCGCGCCGCATCCGTGGCGGGTGTACGGCCCGTCTGGTGGCCGCCGACCTCGACGCGGACCGGCCGTGGTTCGCCACGCAGTACGTGCCCGGCCCGTCGCTGCACGACCGGGTCGCCGACGGGGGGCCGCTCGGCGCGGCCGAGGTCGCCGCGGTCGGCGCGGCCCTGTCGGAGGGGCTGGTCGCCGTGCACGAGGCCGGGGTCGTGCACCGGGATCTGAAGCCGTCCAACATCCTGCTGTCCCCGAAGGGACCTCGGATCATCGACTTCGGCATCGCCTGGGCCACCGGCGCCTCGACGCTCACCCACGTCGGCACGGCGGTCGGCTCGCCCGGCTTCCTCGCGCCGGAGCAGGTGCGGGGCGCGGCCGTCACACCGGCCACGGACGTGTTCTCGCTGGGCGCCACGCTGGCGTACGCGTCGATGGGCGACTCGCCCTTCGGGCACGGCAGTTCCGAGGTGATGCTGTACCGCGTGGTGCATGAGGAGGCCCATCTGCGGGATGTCCCGGACGCGTTGGCGCCGCTCGTCCGCGCGTGCCTCGCGAAGGATCCCGAGGAGCGGCCCAGCACGCTCCAGCTGTCACTGCGGCTCAAGGAGATCGCCGCCCGGGAGGGCCAGGGCTTCACCGGCGTACGTCCGCCGGCTCCGCGCGGCGCGGAGTCGGAGCGGGCGGCGGGGCACTTGGCCGACACCTACCCGGAGCGTGCGCAGCGCCGCGCGCCGGGGCAGCAGGGTGCGTCCGAGGGGCAGGCCACTCCCCCGCCGCACGACGCGACGCCGGGTCGCGGTTCCGGTCCGGCCGGAGGCGGGGCGCCGCGGCGCGGCAACCGGAGCGTGCCGGCGTCGCGCGGGGGCGGCACGTCACGCGGCGGCAGCGCCTCACGCGGTGGCGCCTCCCGCGGTGGCGCCTCCCGCGGTGGCAAGTCGCCCCGGTCCGGGTCACGGCCCACGTCGGGTTCCCGGTCCACGTCCGGGTCACGGTCCACGTCCGGTTCGCGGTCCGCGTCCGGGTCACGGGACTCGACGCGGTCGGGCACCGGCTCCCGTCGCCCCGGGCCCCGGACGACGGGTACCGGCCTGCGGCCGGCCAATCCACGGCTGCTCCTGCAGCGGTTGTTCGTGTTCGTCGTGGTGACACTGGTGGTCGCGGTCGGCATCGCCCTGATCCAGGGCTGACAGGGGCCGGCCCGCGGCCTCGGCGACGACGGCAGGGGCGCAGCGGCTGCCCGTCCGCCGGAGCAGAGCGCCGGCCTGCTCAGAACCGCCGGCTCCGTCCGATTCCCCGCCCGCGGCCCCGCCCGAGCCGGGACCGGACAGCCTCGGCGGGTTCACGGTGCCGGCGGGCTCCCCCCGTCCTGTCCCGTCGGCCGGCCCGTCGCCACCGCGTAGAAGGCGACCGCGGCCGCCGCGCCCACGTTGAGCGAGTCGACGCCGTGGGACATCGGGATGCGGACCCATTCGTCGGCGGCGACCAGGGCCCGGGTGGACAGCCCGTCGCCCTCCGCGCCCAGCATCAGGGCGACCCTGTCCATCCGGTGCGGGGCGGCCTCGTCGAGGCTCCGGGCCTTCTCGTCGGGGGTCAGGGCGAGCAGCGTGAAGCCCGCCTCGCGGACCGATTCCAGGTTCCTGGGCCAGTTGGTCAGCCTGGCGTACGGCACGGAGAAGACCGCCCCCATGGAGACTTTGACGCTGCGGCGGTAGAGCGGGTCGGCGCAGTCCGGGGAGAGCAGGACCGCGTCCATGCCGAGGGCCGCCGCCGAGCGGAAGATGGCACCGATGTTGGTGTGGTCGTTGACGGACTCCATGACCACCACCCGGCGGGCGGTGTGCAGCAGTTCGGCAGCCGTGGGCAGGGGGGTGCGCTGCATGGAGGCGAGCGCGCCGCGGTGCACGTGGTAGCCGGTGACCCGTTCGGCGAGTTCCGGGCTCACGACGTAGACGGGGGCGGGGAGTTCGTCGATGACGTCGCGCATGACGTCGGCCCACTTGGCCGAGAGCAGCATGGAGCGCATCTCGTAGCCCGCGTCCTTGGCGCGTCTGATGACCTTCTCGCCCTCGGCGATGAACAGGCCCTCGGCGGGTTCGCGTGTGCGGCGCAGTTCCACGTCGGTCAGGCCCGTGTAGTCGTGCAGGCGCGGGTCGTCGGGGTCCTCGACGGTGATGAGATCGGCCACGGGGTGATACTGCCTTGTCCTGAGTGTGGTGCCAACGGCCGGGATCGACCGTGTTACCGGGGGTTGCTTCCGGGGGTGCCGTCTGGGGCCCACAGGGCCGCGGAGGCCTACGAGGGCTGCGGGGCCTGGGCGGCCGGAGGCCCGACGTCCACGACCGCGCCGATGACGATGACCGCCGGCGGCTTGATCGCCTCGGCCCGGACGGTCTCACCGACCGTGGCGAGGGTGGCGTCGACGCGGCGCTGGGCGGCCGTGGTGCCCTCCTGGACCAGGGCGACCGGGGTCTGCGGCGACCTGCCGTGCGCCACGAGGGTCTCGGCGATCCGGCCGATCTTGTCGACGCCCATGAGCACCACGAGGGTGCCGGTCAGCTTCGCCAGCGACGGCCAGTCGACCAGGGAACGCTCGTCGTCGGGCGCGACATGGCCGCTGACCACGGTGAACTCGTGGGCCACACCGCGGTGGGTGACCGGAATCCCGGCCGCGCCCGGGACCGAGATGGAGCTGGAGATGCCGGGGACCACGGTGCACGCGATGCCCGCCTCGGCGAGCGCGTGCAGTTCCTCCATGCCGCGGCCGAAGACATACGGGTCGCCACCCTTGAGCCGCACCACCGACTTGCCCTGCTTGGCGTGTTCGATCAGCGCGTTGTTGATGGCCTCCTGCGCCATGAACCGGCCGTACGGGATCTTCGCCGCGTCGATCACTTCGACGTGCGGGGGGAGTTCGGCCAGCAGGTCGCGCGGGCCGAGCCGGTCGGCGATGACGACGTCCGCCTCGGCGAGCAGCCGGCGTCCACGCACGGTGATCAGGTCCGGGTCGCCGGGGCCGCCGCCGACGAGGGCCACGCCCGGGGTCCGGGCGCGGTGGTGCCGGGCGACGAGCGTGCCGTCGCGCAGACCCTCGACCACGGCGTCGCGGATCGCGGCGGTGTGGCGGGGGTCACGGCCCTTGACGTCCGTGGTGAGGACGGCGACCGTGACTCCCTCGCTGTGCCCGGTGGCCGGGGTCCAGGCCGTGGCCTGGTCGGCGTCGTCGGCGCGGACGCACCAGACGCGGTGGCGTTCGGCCTCGGCGGAGGCGCGGGCGTTGGCCTCGCCGTCACCGGTGGCGATCAGCGCGTACCAGGCGTCCGTGAGGTCACCCTCGGTGTAGCGGCGCCGCTCCCAGGTGATCTCACCGGCGTCCGCCATCGCCTCCACGGAGGGCGTCGCTTCCGGTGAGATCAGGACGATGGCCCCGCCGGCCGCGATGAGAGCGGGCAGCCGGCGCTGGGCGACCTGGCCGCCGCCGAGCACCACGACTCGACGGCCGGTGAGGCGGAGGCCCACGGGGTAGGCGGGGTGTTCGGCCATGAGGCTGCGGCTCCTCGTACAGGCGGGCGTGCGAGGGGCGCTACGGCAGTGGAGCGGCCCTGACGTGCGGTGTGCGGATGTGGGATCAGCCTACGGCGGGGGCGGGACGGTGACGACGGAACCCCGGACGTCGCGCCCCACCCCCTCCGGGGTGCCTGCTATTTCTCGGTGACGCCGGCCGAGTCGAACGTCGCCACCTCGTGCATGGCTCGCGCGGTGCTCTGCACCATCGGCAGGGCGAGCAGCGCGCCCGTGCCCTCGCCGAGGCGCAGGTCCAGGTCGACCAGCGGGCGCAGGCCCAGCTTGTTGAGTGCGGCCACATGGCCGGGCTCGGCACTGCGGTGCCCCGCGATGCACGCGGCCAGCACCTCGGGGGCGATGGCACGGGCCACCAGGGCCGCGGCCCCGGCGCTGACGCCGTCCAGGATCACCGGCGTACGCAGGGACGCACCGCCGAGGAGCAGGCCCACCATGGCCGCGTGCTCGAACCCGCCGACGGCGGCGAGGACGCCGATGGGGTCGGCGGGGTCCGGCTGGTGCAGTTCGAGGGCGCGGCGCACGACGTCGGTCTTGCGGACCAGGGTCTCGTCGTTGATACCGGTGCCCCGGCCGGTGACCTCGGCCGGGTCCGCGCCGGTGAAGACGGAGATCAGGGCGGCGGACGCGGTGGTGTTCGCGATGCCCATCTCACCGGTGAGCAGCGCCTTGTTGCCGGCGGCGACCAGGTCGCGGGCGGTCTCGATGCCGACCTCGATGGCCTGCTTGGCCTCCTCGCGGGTCATCGCGAGGCCGGCGGTCATGTCGGAGGTGCCGGCGCGGACCTTGCGCGGCAGCAGTCCCGGGGTGGCCGGGAGATCGGAGGCCACACCGACGTCGACCACGCAGACCTCGGCGCCCACCTGCGTGGCGAAGGCGTTGCAGACCGCTCCGCCGCCGAGGAAGTTGGCCACCATCTGGGCGGTGACCTCCTGCGGCCACGGGGTGACGCCCTGGGCGTGAACACCGTGGTCGCCGGCGAAGACCGCGACGGCCGCGGGCTCCGGAATGGGCGGCGGGCACTGGCGGGACAGTCCGGACAACTGCGCGGAGATGATCTCCAGCATGCCGAGCGCGCCGGCCGGCTTGGTCATCCGCTTCTGCCGCTCCCAGGCCTCGCCGAGTGCCTTGGCGTCCAGTGGGCGAATCTGCGCGACGGTCTCGGCGAGCAGGTCGTGCGGCTCCTCGCCGGGCAGCACACGCCTGCCGTACGTCTCCTCGTGCACCACCCACGACAGGGGGCGGCGCTTGGACCAGCCGGCCTGCATCAGCTCGGGCTCGTCCGGGAACTCGTCGACGTAACCCACGCACAGGTAGGCGACCACTTCGAGGTGCTCGGGCAGGCCCAGCGAGCGCACCATCTCGCGCTCGTCGAAGAAGCTGACCCAGCCGACCCCGAGGCCCTCGGCGCGCGCGGCGAGCCACAGGTTCTGGACCGCCAGGGCGGAGGAGTACGGCGCCATCTGCGGCTGGGTGTGCCGGCCCAGGGTGTGCCGGCCGCCGCGGGTCGGGTCGGCGGTGACGACGATGTTCACCGGGGTGTCGAGGATGGCCTCGATCTTCAGTTCCTTGAACTGCTTCGCCCGCCCCTTGGGCAGGGACTTGGCGTAGGCGTCGCGCTGGCGCTCGGCCAGTTCGTGCATGCTGCGCCGGGTCTCGGCGGAGCGGATGACGACGAAGTCCCAGGGCTGCGAATGGCCCACGGAGGGCGCGGTGTGGGCGGCCTCCAGGACCCGGAGCAGGACCTCGTGCGGGATGGGGTCGTCGCGGAACCCGTTGCGGATGTCCCGGCGCTCCCGCATGACCTTTTGCACGGCCTCGCGCTCGGCGTCGTCGTAGCCGGGGGCGGCGGGGCCGGCGACCGGCGCGGCGTGCACCGCTCCGGCGCCTCGGGTGTCGAGGTCGTCGGGGTTCTGGGCGAGTACGGGCTGGACCGGTTCGGGCCGGGTGGAGTCGGGCGGAGTCGGCCCGGCCTGGACCGGCTCGGTCTCCGCGGGCGGGTGCTCGCCCGGCGCGTTCCCTGCGAGGCCCTGCTCGTCCGGCGGTTCGGCGGCCGGTTCCGGGGCGGGAGCGACGGGAACGGCGCCGGTGTCGGCCTGGCGGGGCGCGGGGACCGGACCCGCGGTCTCCGGTACGAGCTGTTCCTCGACGAGGAGGGTCAGCGGCTGCGGCGGGGTCGGCGTGAGATGCGGGGTGGTCGGCACGACTCCCTCGACGGGGACGAACTCCCCCGGGGTCTGGTCCGGCCACGCTTCCGGGGGAACGCTGCCGGGGAGCGGCGTGGCGGCGCCGACGGGAGCGGCCGGGTCGGCAGTGGGGGCCTCGGGGCCCGAGGGGGCCGGGGAATCGGGAAGCGTCGCCCACGCCTCCTGGACGGGCGGGGCGAAGGGGGCGGCCGAGGTCTGCTGGGGGCCCTGCGCCGGGTGCGCGGCCGGGACGTACGGGCCACCCGGTTCCTCGGCCACGGGCTCGGCCACCGCCTGCTGAAGCACCGGCTCGGCTGCCGCGTCGGGGGCGGGCTCCGCTTCGGGAGCCGGCTCCGTGCCGGGGGCGGGCGCTGCTTCGAGGTCTGATACGACGGGCTCCGGCACCTCGGCGTGCTCGGGCGTCCGAAGGGCCGCGGCTTCGGGAGCCTGCGTCCGGTCGACGGGTGCGGCCGGTGCGGGGGCGGACGCCTCGGCGTCGTCCTGGGCCGCGCTGACGATGTCCTGCGGGTCTCCCGGGCCCGTGAACGGTTCCCGGGGTTCGTGGGCCACGGCGGAGGTGGCCTCGATCCCGCCGACGGCGGGGACACCCTCCGGCGCCTGGGCGGCCACGGCCTCCTGGACCGGAGAGTCCGGCGCCATGGCGACGACGGGGGCGGCGTCGGCCTCGGGCACCTGCACCTGCTCCTCGGCGGCCGGTGCCGGTACGGGGTCGGCGTCCTGACCCGCACCCTGACCCGCGGCCGGAACGAGGGGCGGTACGGGGTCCGCGGCGGGGCCGGTCTCGTACCCGGGGATCCCGGGCAGCCCGGCGATCACACCGGTCGCCGAACCAGAACCCGATTCCGTACCCGCGCCGGGCCCGGTCGCATCGGCTGCCGGTGCGGAAGAGCCCTCGGGTCCCCCGGGCCCCTCCAGGCCCTCCGGTCCCGGAGCCTCTTCCGGACCCGGCGCGGGAACGGCGTCCGTGACCGGCGCGCCCGTGGTGCTCTGCCGGTCCGCCGCGGCCTGCGGCACGGCCTGTGGCTGACCGGTGCCCGCCTCCGTCGCGACGCGTGCGACCAGTGCCTGGGCGGCACCCATGGGCTGCTGAGGCGGAGCAACCGTTTCCGCTCGGACGGTCGTAACCACCGCGGCGTGGGCGGCCCAGGGCTGCGCCGTCTGCGGGACCGCTTCCCGGGCGCGCGGCGCGTCGAGGTACTCGGGGCCGGCGGGCGGCGGGCCGGCCTGGCGCACCGGCACGTCGGCGGGGCCGCGGTCGGCAAGGGAGCGGACCGGGCCGGTGGTGGTGCTGGGAATGGGCGGGCCGAGGTGCAGCGGTCGGCGCGGCGTGGCCGGCACCTGCGACTCGTGCGTGACCGCGGGACCGGGCGCCTGCTGCTGCCCGAAATCGGGCAGGCGGACGCTACCGAGGTCGACCGAGCCTGTGTCCCGGCCGGACATCTCGTGCGGTCCCGGCTCGTGCACGGTCTCGACGACCGGCTCCGGCGCGGGTGGGGCGACCTCGTTGCCCCAGGCGCCCTGGGCACCCGGCAGCAGCAGGTCTTCGTCCTCGGCGGAACTGTCGGAGAGGTAGGTGTACGAGTCGGGCGCGGGGACGCCCGGCTGTTCCACCATGCCTGCGTTCTCCGGCTGTCCCTCGCCCGGGACCTGGCCGGTGTCGGTCATGCGTACCCCTCGCCCATCGGTTAGTGCTCCTACGACCAGCTCACCCGGAACGGCGCACCCGACCGCCCCACACTGAAGAACGAGCGTGCGTCCTCAGCGGTACGAACGGCCTGCCCTAAAAGGCGACAAAGCCGTTCACAGGCATTGTCGCTGCCGTACGGCCGCCGCGTCAGCTTGATCCGCGACGGTTCCGCTGTGGACTGCGCCACGTTGCGCGTCCTTGGGTTGTGCCGTACCACACACGCCCCGCAACGGGCGTGTTTTCGGGACATCGGCCGACGAGTCGGCGGGCGTCCGAGTTGCGGTACAACGATCGGCCAGCCTACCGCGCGCGATACGACAACCCGCTCGCGGGGACGGCATCGGAACAGGGGGCTTGCTCAGACGGTACGCGTCGGCAGTACGCCGCTGAGCAGGAACGCGACGCTCCGTTCGGTCTCCGTCCAGGCCTTGGTGTCGAGTTCGACGGACTGCAGGAGAGCGCACTCGACCCGGTAGCCGTGCTCGGTCAGTTCCCGGCCGATCCGTTCGGCAGCGTCGCGGGTGGCGGCGTGCGTGACGATGCGCTGCGGGCGGCGGTCGGCCACCGCCAGGACCACGGCCGCTCCCCCGCCACCGACCCGGACGACGTCCGGTTCGGGGAGGTCTTCCAGCACCTGCGGGGCGGTGCCGTGCACGATCTGGAGCTGGACGCCGTGCCGGCGGGCGGTGGAGTCGGTGTGCGCGCAGGCCCGCGGGTCGCTGTCGACGGCGATGACCGCGGCGCCGGCCCGTGCCGCCTCGGTGGCGAAGGCGCCGCTCCCGCAGCCGATGTCCCATACGAGGTCGCCGAGTCCGGGTCCGAGCCGGGCGAGCTGGGAGACACGCAGCGGCTCCCGTTCGCCCTCGCCGAGGTCGCCGCCGTAGGCGTCGGCCGGCAGTGTCCAGCCGCGGGGACCGGCTGCGGGGTCACGCCCGGCGATCCAGCCGCCGGACGCGGTGGCGGCGGTCCGGCCGCCGATGACGATGACGACGTTCGGGTCGCGCCAGGTGTGGTCGGCGGCCTTGTCGGAGGTGACGACGCTGACCTGCTCGCGCACGGTGCCGAGTTCCTCGCAGATGACGAAGGTGCGGTGGACGCCCTCCATGAGCAGGCCCAGTTCGGCCGGGCCGGCGCCGGGAGACGTGAGAACCGCCACTTTGGTGTGGGCCCGGCATACGTTCACCGCGCGTCGCAGGGTTCGGGGATGTGCGACCACCACGTGTGCGTCGTCCCAGGGCATGCCGGCTCGGGCGAAGGCGGTGGCAACGGAGGAGACCGCGGGAACGACCTCGACCTCCAGGCCGAACTCAGGTGCGCGCAGGGTCCGTACGACACCGAAGAAGCCCGGGTCGCCGTCGGCGAGGACCACCGCCGTGCCGCGGTGACCGGCGACGCGGCGGGCGGCCAGGGCGGCACTGCCGAGCCGGATGCGCTCGGCGCCGGCGGGTACCTCGGGAAGTTCCAGGTGGTGCGCGGCGCCTGCCACCAGGGTGGCGGCGCCCAGTGCGGCGCGGGCCGCTGCGGTCAGCGGCGAACCGTCCCAGCCGATCACCGTGACCCGGTCGGCCATCGTTGTCAGTCTCCTGGTGTGCGCGGGGCGTCTTGGGTGTGCGGGGCGTGGTCGACCGCTCCGGCCTCGGGCGGGCTTGGTGAGAGTACCCGGTACGGCCATGAACCGGGGCGCCCCACCACCGGTCGCCCGTCCGGGAGGTTTCCGGAAGAGGCTCAGCTCCAGTCGGTGAAGGCGGTGAACTGTCCGGTGTCGGCCAGCTGTTCGGCCGATCCCTCGAGGTCCTCCGGCAGCAGGCTCCACACGATGAAGTCGGTGCGTACGTCCGTCCAGAAACCGTCGTCGCCGCGGACGTGGGCTATGCAGGCGTTGCGCAGGACTCCCTCGCTGATGCAGCCGATCTTCTGGGCGACCTGTTGCGAGGCGGTGTTGTCGGCGGCCGTGCGCAGCTCGACGCGTTCCAGCTTCTGGTCGCCGAAGAGCCATTGGGCCGTGGCCATGGCGGCCTCGGAGGCGTAGCCCTCGCCGCGCGCCCAGGGGGCGACGAGGTACGAGAGTTCGGTGGACCGGATGTGCCAGTTGGTCCTGGTGAGCTGGATGATGCCCACCAGGCGCTGGGTGAGGAACTCGGTGACGGCGAGGTCCAGTCCGCGTCCGGCCGCGCGTTGGGCGGGGGCGTGCTCGGTGATCCAGGTGCGGGCGGCCTGCTCGGTGAAGGGCCGGGGAACGTCGGTCCAGGCGGCGACCTGTTCGTCGTTCATCATCTCGGTCAGAGGGGGGACGTCGTCCTCGTCGAGGGGACGCAGCACCAACCGCTCCGTGCTGATGGAGATGTTGGGGAAGGTGCTGCTCGTCATGCGCCGCTCCGTAACCTTCGTGACCGTCGGACACCGCTGAACTGCCCAGCATGCAGCATGAAAGCACCGGCACGCACCACGGGGTCCACTCCGTGTGCCGGAGTGGACCCCGTGAGTGCCGAACGGGTGACGGGCGCGGCGCGGACGGCTGTGTGCCCCCTCGTGCGCCCGGCCGTGTCCCTGTGCCGGTGGTGCGCGTCGCCCGGATCGGACGGCGGATCAGAAGGCGGCGACGACCGAGCCGGCGTACTTGTCGTCGATGAACTTCTTGACCTCGTCGGAGGTGAGGAGCTCGGCGAGCTTCTTCACGCGCGGGTCGTCCTCGTTGCCCTCCTTGACGGCGAGGAAGTTGGCGTGCGGGTTGCCCTCGGCGGACTCGAGGACGAGGGCGTCCTCGGCCGGCTGGAGGTCGGCCCCGATGGCGTAGTTGCCGTTGACGACCGCGGCGTCGACGTCGGCCAGGGCGCGCGGCGTCTGGGCCGCCTCCAGCTCCTTGAACTTGAGCTTCTTCGGGTTCCCGGTGATGTCCGACGGGGTCGCCTCGAAGCCGACGCCGTCCTTGATCGTGATGATCTTGTTGGCGGCGAGCAGCTGCAGTGCGCGTCCCTCGTTGATGGTGTCGTTGGGGATGGCGATGGTCGCACCGCTCTTCAGCTCGTCGGCCTCCTTGACCTTCTCGGAGTAGAGGCCGAGCGGCTCCAGGTGCACGTCGCCGGCGGGCACGATGTGGGTGCCGTTCTTCTTGTTGAAGTCGTCGAGGTACGCCTGGGTCTGGAAGTAGTTGGCGTCCACCGAGCCGTCCTCCGTGGAGGTGTTCGGCGTGACGTAGTCGGTGACTTCCTTGACCTCGAGGTCGAGGCCGGCCTTCTCGGCCAGGTTGTCCTTGACGAAGTTGAGGATCTCGGCGTGCGGCACGGGGCTCGCGGCGACGGTCAGCGAGCTGGAGGCGTCGGACCCGGACTCCTCCTCCGAGCCGCAGGCGGTGAGGCCGAGGGTGAGGGCTCCGGCGGCGAGGACAGCGGTGGTGATCTTGACGGTGTTACGCACGAAAAGTGCCTTTCCTTCAGGGTGGTGCGGCCCCGACTCGGGGTGGTGCGGGGCCTTCGGGGAAGTGGGGATCAGGGGTGCGCGAAGGCTGAGGGCGGGGCCTGGGCTACCCGGCCTTGCCGACGTCGGCCGTCGCGGCCGTCGCGGTCGTCGTCGCCGGCTCCTTGGCCTTGAGCAGCCGCAGCCTCGGCCCGGAGCCCTGGCGTCCGCCCCGGTGGTGCAGGGAGCGGGCCGCGTAGTCGCCGGCGAACTGGATGAGGGAGATGACCACGGCGAGGACCGCCACGGTGATCCACATCAGTCCGGTCTCGAAGCGCTGGTAGCCGTAGCGGACGGCGAGGTCGCCGAGTCCGCCGCCGCCCACGGTGCCGGCCATGGCCGAGTAGCCGATGAGGGCGACGATCGTGGTGGTGGTGCTGGCGATCAGCGAGGGCAGTGCCTCGGGGACGAGGACCCGGCGGACGATCGTCCAGGTGTTGCCGCCCATGGCCTGCACGGCCTCGACGAGCCCGTGGTCCACTTCGCGTACGGCCGTCTCGACGAGGCGGGCGAAGAAGGGGATGCCGCCGATGGCGAGGGGCACGATCGCGGCCTCGCTGCCGATGGTCGTCCCGGTGATCCAGCGGGTGAAGCTCATCAGGGCGACCATGAGGATGATGAACGGCATCGAGCGGCCGATGTTCACGATCTGTCCGGTGGCCTTGCTCACCAGGCTGTTCTGCAGCAGTCCGCCCTTGTCGGTGAGGACGAGCAGGACGCCGATGGGGAGGCCGAGGACGACGGAGATCAGGGTCGACCAGCCGACCATGATCAGCGTCTCCCAACACGCCTGTTCCAGCAGCGGCTGCATCTGGGACCAGGTCACTTGGCATCCTCCTTCACGAGCGCCGACGGCGCCCGGTCCACCTGCTGTGCCTGCTGCACCTGCTGTGACTGCTGTGCCGGTTCGCTCTGCTCGACGGCCTCGATGTACAGCCCCTGTTCGCGCAGGAAGCCGATCGGTACCACGTTGTCCTCGTAGCGGCCCGGGAGTTCGATGCGCATCCTGCCCACCTGGAGGCCGCCGACGGTGTCGATGGCTGCGCCGAGGATCGAGATGTCGATGTTGTAGGTGCGGGACAGCTGGGAGATGACCGGCTGGGTCGCGCTCTCGCCCTGGAAGGTGATGTCCAGGACGGTGCGGTTGTCGCCCGACACCTCGCCGGCGACCGGGAACAGCGCGGAGGCCAGTTCGGAGCCGGGGGTCGCCAGGAGTTCGGTGACGGTGCCGGACTCGACGACGCGGCCGTGTTCCATCAGCGCGGCCGAGTCGCAGATCGACTTCACGACGTCCATCTCGTGCGTGATGAGCAGGACGGTCAGGCCGAGCTGGCGGTTGAGGTCGCGCAGCAGCGCCAGGATGGAGCGGGTGGTCTCCGGGTCGAGGGCGCTGGTGGCCTCGTCGGACAGCAGCACCTTGGGGTCGCCGGCCAGGGCGCGGGCGATGCCGACGCGCTGCTTCTGGCCGCCGGAGAGCTGGGCGGGGTAGGCCTTGGCCTTGTCGGCGAGGCCTACCAGGTCGAGCAGTTCCAGCGCCTTGCGGGAACGTTCCTTCCCCGACCGGCCGAGGATCTCCAGCGGCAGTTCGACGTTGCCCTGCACGGTGCGCGAGGAGAGCAGGTTGAAGTGCTGGAAGACCATGCCGATGCGGCTGCGCGCCTGCCGCAGCTCCCGGCCGGCCCGCGGCCCGCGCCCGGCCAGGGCGGTGAGGTCCTGCCCGGCGACGGTCACAGTGCCCGAGGTGGGGCGCTCCAGCAGGTTGACGCAGCGGATGAGTGAGGACTTTCCGGCGCCGGACTGGCCGATGACGCCGTAGACCTCGCCTTCGCGGACGTGCAGGTCGACGCCGTCCAGGGCGGTGACCTCGCGTCCGCGCGAGCGGTAGACCTTGGTGAGGCCCGAGGTGGTGATCACGTGGGTAACCGTCACTTTCGAGTGCGCGGCACGTCAGAGGAGCCGCGCGCGAGGCATTGAGGGGCGAAACCCAGGGGCCGGAAGCGGCCCGGACTCGGCACGGCCTCTCGCGAGCGGTGCGCAGGCAACCATGGAGAGACGTGCGTGCGGGGCGGGGTTCGGTACGCATGCGGAACACGGGGGACTCGCGTGCGGGTACGAACCGGCTCTCGCTTCGGGGCGCGAGGCTCAGGTGCTGCGGGGGCCCTCTAGAAGGCGCGCATTCGGAGCGGACACATACATCCGGCACCGAGCGGCACACGCGCTTCGGTGGCAGGGATGCGGTCGCTCGTCGTGGTCATGCGGCCAGTAAAGCAGATGTTCACCCCTGACCGGATGGGGCTGTCCATATTCCGGACAGCCGTGGACACCCGTGCTCGCACGTCAGGGCCGTGCGGTGATCTCCACTCCGGCATCCGTGACCAGTACGGACAGGGCCGACAGGTCCCCGACCACGAGATCGGCGGTCAGTTCGTGGGCCTGGTGGGTTGTGGCCAAGGCCACGGTGGTCATCCCGGCCGCCCGGCCCGCCTGGAGCCCGGCGGGGGCATCCTCGAAGACGACGCAGTGGGCGGGGTCGACGCCGAGGACGCGGGCGGCGAGCAGATAGGGCTCGGGGTCGGGCTTGCCCCGGGTGATGTCGTCGGCGGCGACGAGAGTCTTGGGCAGGATGCCGGCGGCGGCGAGGCGGGCCTCGGCCAGCCGCCGGGTCGCGGAGGTGACGACGGCCCAGCGTTCGGCCGGCAGCGCGTCGAGGAGGTCCCGGGTGCCCGGCAGCGGGATCGCGCCGCCGTTCGGCACGTCCTCCACCTCCAGGTCCTCGATCCGTGCGACGGCCTCGGGCACGACATGGGCGGGCAGCAGGTCGGCGGCTATCTCGACGGCCGGGCGGCCGTGCAGTTCGATCCGCCCGAACTCCTCGGCCGTGATCCCGTACTCGACGGCCCACCGGGTCCAGCAGCGCTGCACGGATTCGAGGGAGGAGACGAGGGTGCCGTCGTTGTCGAACAGGAGGGCTCGTGCATGGATGGTCATGCCATCGACCCTACGGCCCCGCCGTGCGCAGGCATGCCCGTGCCCGGTCCCACCGCACACGGGCATGGGTGGGGCCGGGCGCGGTGGGACCATTCCGGCGTAATAAGGTCGCTGCCATGCTTGATGCCCTGACCCTGGCGACCGGCGTCGCCGCGCTGCTGCTCGCCGCCTGGTGCGGCTGGGCCGCCTACCGCGACCAGCCGACGAAGGACTGGCACTTCATCGGCATGGCCGTGGTCACCCTGCTGACACTGGTTCAGCTGGTGGTCGGGATCGTGCAACTGGCCCGGGGCGAGGAGCCGGAGCAGGGGACCGTCATCTTCGTGGCCTATCTGCTGGGCTCGTTCGCGTGCGTCCCGGCGGCGGGCTTCATGTCGCTGGCCGAGCGCACCCGGTGGGGTTCGATCACGGTCGCCGCGAGCGGTGTCGTGCTGGCCGTGCTCGAGGTGCGGCTCCATGACATCTGGAAGGGCTGAGATGACCGTGACGGAACAGGAACCGGGACGGAAGCCGGGCGGGACCCGGCTGATCGGCGGGCCCGGGCTGCTGCTGGTGTGGCTGTACGGGGTGATGGTCGTCGGCGCCGTGTCGCGTTCCGCGTACCAGATCGCCACCGAGTTCGACCGGGCACCGCTCGCCTACTCGCTCTCGGCGATCGCCGGAGTGGTCTACGGCTTCATCACGTACACCCTGGTCCGCGGCGGGGAGACGGCCCGCAGGGCGGCGCTGGTGTGCTGTGCGGCCGAGCTGGTGGGCGTCCTGACGGTCGGTACCTGGACCCTGGTGGATCCGTCCGCCTTCCCCGACGCGACCGTGTGGTCGGACTACGGGATGGGCTACCTGTTCATCCCCGTGCTGCTGCCTCTCACCGCCCTGTACTGGCTGCGCAAGGCCCGCACGGCGTGACGGGCGTGCCCCGGGAGGACGCCGGGGGACCGTGCCCGATCGGGCACGGCCCGTCACCCGCCCGGCGCTCTCCCCGTCAGGCGGTGGCCACGTACGTATCCGCCGTCTTCTCCAGGACGATCATCGGTACGCCGTCCGGGCCCCGGGACGTCCCGACCCGCTGGTAGCCGACCTTGCTGTACAGCTGGAGGTTGCTCTCGCTGCGGTGACCGGCCTGGAGACGGAACATCCTGGCGCCCCGCTCGTCGGCGAGGGCGGACTCGGCGGCGCGCAGCAGCCGGGCGCCGATGCCGTGGCCCTGGAGGCGGGGGTGGACGCAGAGCTTGCCGATGGCCGCGGCGGCGTCCTCGGTGCTCCTGCCGTGCACCGAGCCGACGATCTCGTCGCCGAGCCGGGCGACGAAGACCAGGTCGGCGGTGACCTCTTCGCGGACCGAGTCCAGGCTCTGGACGAGCGGAGCGATGCGGTAGTTGCCGTACAGCGCCGCTTCGCTCTGGAAGCACAGGTACTGCAACCTGAAGATCTGCTCGGCGTCCTGCTCCGTCGCCGCAGAGATGGTCACGCTCATGCCCATGTGTGCACGCCTCCCGCTCACCTGATCACCTGTGGTCCCTCACTCCTATCCCCGTCCTCACCCGGATGCAACCTCCGGCGCGAGTAAACGACGCAGACATCCAAGACATCTGGAGCGTTCCGGCCCCAGGCTGCCTTGTGAGATACCCAACTCCCCTGCGATGTCCCGGTATGTCGGGTCGTGCGGGGACAGCAGGGCCTCCAGCAGCCGAGGGCAGCGGCCGGGCAGCCGGCGCACCGCGTCCCGCAGGACGCGGCGGCGGGCGGCGGCGAGGGCGAGGAGTTCGGGGTCGCCCTCGCCGGTGCCGGCGGGGTCGGCGAGGTCACCGGCCCACGGCGTCTCGTGCCGGGCGGTGCGGCGGATGCGGCGGGCCTCGGTGCGGACGGTCCGGCGGAGCCAGCCCGGCGGGTCGTGCGGCGGGTCGTGCGCGTCGAGGCGTTCCAGGAGCCGCAGCCAGACCGTCTGTTCCAGGTCGGCGGGTTCGGTGCCGGACGCGTACGCCTCGGCGGAGGCCTCCGCGATGAGCAACGGACGAAGGGCGGTGACCAGGTCGTGCGTCATATGCGCAACGACGCCGGCCGCCCCGGCGGGGTTGCCGGGGCGGCCGGAACTCACCCCGACCGGGGCGGAACTGCTCAGCCGTTGACGAAGTCCTCGCGGGCCAGCAGACCGGTGTCCGGGTGGTCGGTGAAGACGCCGTCGATGCCGGTGGCGAAGTAGGCCCGGAAGGCGCCGAAGACGTCGCCGTAGGCATCGGGGTCGCCGCCCTTGCGGAAGTTCGCGGGCAGGAAGGGGTTCTCGTTGCGCATCGTGTAGGGGTGCAGGATCAGCCCGGCCCGGTGCGCGTCACGGACCAGGGTGGTGGGCTCGGTGAGGTTTCCGGCCGCGTCCTTGGGGATGACCAGGTCCAGGGTGGGGCCGATGCCCTGCGCGTAGGAGGCGATCTCCTTGAGGCCCTTCGGCGTGACGAGGTCGGCCACCTTGCGCGGGTCGCCGTTCTCCACGAAGTCCCAGGGGCGGCTGTTCGCGCCGGAGAGGAGCACGGCGAGCGGGTTGCCGACGAGCCGGCTCATCCTCTGGATGCTGGTGGGCTCGAAGGACTGGACGATGACGGGCGAGTTCTTCTTGTCCTTGCCGTGCCTCCGCAGCAGCCGGGCAAGGAGTTCCTCGGTACCCAGACCCAGCTTGCGGAAGTAGGTGGGGTGCTTGAGTTCGGGGTAGATCCAGACCTGCTTGCCGCGTTTGCGGGTCTGCTCGTTCTGCCAGCGGAGCACCTCTTCGAAGGTGGGGATCCCCCAGCGGCCGTCGTAGAGGGTGTTGTGCGGGCGGTTGGCCGGAATACGCTCGACGGCGCGGAGCCGCCCCAGTTCGGCGAGGGTGAAGTCCTCGGTGAACCAGCCGGTGACGGAGACGCCGTCGAGCAGCTTCGTACGCTCGCGGCCGGCGAACTCGGGGTGGTCCGCGACGTCCGTGGTGCCGCCGATCTCCGGCTCGTGCCGACAGACGAGGTGGCCGTCCCTGGTGGGCACCAGGTCGCCGGCCTCGACGATGTCGGCCCCCAGGTCGAGGGCCAGGTCGTAGGCGCCGAAGGTGTGCTCGGGCCGGTATCCGCTGGCGCCCCGGTGGCCGATGACCGTCGGGACGGGAAGACCCTTGAGCCCTCGTCCGCCGCCGGGCCGGGATGCGCCGGGCCGGGCCTCCGCGGCTCTCGCCGTGCCGCCCAGTCCGAGGACCGTACCGCCCGCGCCGAGCACCGCCGCCCCGAGGAGAGCGCGCCGTCCGGTCCCTCCGGTCGCCGTTTCGTCCGTCCGCTCGCCCGACTCCTGCGTTCCCATGGGGACCCTCCTGCCGTTGGCCGTCAGTGCGGGGCGATCGTAGGGGCGCGTACATGACGAACGGGAGACCGCGGCCGGAACACGCGGGTGATACGGGGATACGGGATGCCACACGGGTGAGCCGCAACCCGAACGGGCGTATGAGGCAGGAGGTCTGACATTCCGTCGGGTTCGGGGGCGCCGCGCCGGGGTACCCGGTCCGTCCGGAGGACCGGCGGCGCGCCTCCCGCGGATCGGGGGGTCGCGTGTGGTTTCCTCCGGGCCGTGCCCGGACCCCGGACCGACGGCGGTCGTACCCCGACCGGCGGCGCCGACTCCCCCGGACGCGACATGTCTCACATCCCGGCGGGTGGGTTACGGGCGTGCAACATCGTTTCACCGCAGGTGAACATGCGTAGACACTGTGCAATACCTGGGTGAACCCGACGTGCGGCGCCCCCTCGGCCGCGAGTAATGTCCTCACCTGCACAGACTCATACCGCATTCCCGACACCGGAGGACCCGTTGTCCCGCTTCACGCTCATCAAGGCAGTGCTCGGCCCGGTCATGCGCCTGATGTTCCGCCCCCGGGTGGAGGGCCTGGAGCACATCCCCGGGGACGGTCCGGTGATCCTGGCGGGCAACCATCTCACCTTCATCGACTCGGTGGTCCTGCCGGTGGTCTGCGACCGTCAGGTCTTCTTCATCGGCAAGGACGAGTACGTCATCGGCAAAGGGCTCAAGGGCCGGCTGATGGCCTGGTTCTTCACCGGCGTGGGCATGATCCCGGTCGACCGCGACGGCGGCCGGGGTGGGGTCGCGGCGCTGATGACGGGCCGTCGGGTGCTGGAGGGGGGCAAGGTCTTCGGCATCTACCCGGAGGGCACCCGCTCCCCCGACGGCCGTCTTTATCGGGGCCGCACCGGCATCGCGCGGCTCACCCTGATGACGGGCGCGCCCGTCGTCCCCTTCGCCGTGATCGGCACCGACAAGCTCCAGCCGGGCGGCGCGGGCATGCCCCGGCCGGGCAGGGTCACGGTCCGCTTCGGCGAGGCGATGGAGTTCTCCCGCTACGAGGGCATGGACCGCGACCGCTACATCCTGCGGGCGGTGACCGACTCGGTGATGACGGAGGTCATGCGCCTGTCCGGGCAGGAGTACGTGGACATGTACGCCAGTAAGGCGAAGGCGGCCTGACACCCGACGCCCCGTGACCCCCGTCGGGGCAGGGGCGCCGCGGCCTTACCGGCGCCCCTGCCCCGACGGTTTCGCCGGAGCCGGTGTCCCCGGCGGCGGCCGGCACGGGGCAGGGGCTCCTCAGTGCCAGGCCAGCCGTGCGCGCCGCTCCCAGTACGCGTGCGGGTCCTCGGGCAGCCCGGCGAGGCGGGTGAGCTGGTCGTCGTCGAGGTCGACGACGGCCGCGTGCAGGTTGGAGGCGAGCTGCGCGGTGGTGGCGGCGCCGGAGAGGACGACGTCCGCCCAGGGCCGGCGCAGTACGAGCGCGAGGGCGACGGCGTCGCACGCCAGGCCGGTCTCCTCGGCGACGGCCCTGAGCGCGTCGGGGGCGTGGGCCGCGGCCAGCCGCCCGTTGGCCATGCCCTCCTTGACGATCACCGTGAGCCCGGCGTCATGGGCCTCGGCCAGGGCGGGCTCGGCGGAGGTCTCCAGCGCGTTGTACGTGGACTGGACGGTACGGAAGAGGGGTTCGCCGTCGACGGTGACGGCGAGCGCGGCGCGGATGGCGTCGGCCTGGGCCGGGCCGCTGGTGGAGAAGCCGACCGTGAGGCCCTGGGCTGCCGCCTCGGCGAGCCGGCCGTGGAGGTCCTTGTCGGCGAGGGCGGGGCTCTCGGGGGTCACCGAGTGGATCTGGTAGAGGTCGAGCCGGCCCCCGAGCAGTGCGTCGGACTCGGCACGCTGCCGCTCGTAGGCGGCTAGGGAGTGCTCCTTGATCTCGTGGTGCTCGGCGTCGGTGGACCAGTCGGCGGTGTACGTGTAGCCCCATTTGCTGCCGATGACGACGTCGTCGGCGTCGGGCCGCTTCGTCAGCCAGTCGGCGAGGAACTCCTCCGACCTGCCGTACGAGCGGGCCGCGTCGAAGTAGCGGACGCCCTGGGCGTAGGCGGCGTCGAGGAGGTCGTGGGTACGGGTGCGCAGGGCCTCGACACTGCGGTCGGCGCCGAGGTCGTCGTCACGGCCCAGGTTGATGTAGCCGGGCCGGCCGACGGCGGCGAGTCCCAGGCCGATGTGACAGGTGGGGGTGGTGGCTGTGGCCAGACGGGCGAAGGGCATCGGGGCTCCGTTCGGTCGGCTCCTTGAGGCTGCCGGACCAACTTGACGTACTCCCTGGCCTAAAGTCCAGGGATTCCGGCCTGGGTCGGCTGACCCTTCCGGGGGCTTCCTGCTCCACCGCGCTGTGTGGGCACGTGTGCCCGTCTTACCGGCGCTCCACGAGGCGTTTGGCGTCTCCGCCCGTCCGGCGGCGACGATACGGCGTCCTTCGAACAGGACGTTGCGGGCCGCGTTGTGGTCGCGGTCGTGCACGGTGCCGCACACCCCGCACGTCCACTCCCTCGCGGGCAGGGGCTTGGGGCCGTCCCTAAATCCGCAGGCCGAGCAGAGCTGGAAGGACGGGAAGGCACGGTCGACCCTGGCGAAGGCACGCCCGTGCAGAGCCGCCTTGTACTCCAGCACGCCGACGAACGCGGACCATCCCGCGTCGTGCACGGACTTGGCCGGCCGGATCCGTGCGAGGCCGGACACCGCGAGGTCTTCCACATACACCGCTTGATTGTCGCGGATGATCCGTGTGGATGCCTGGTGGTGGAAGTCCCGGCGCCGGTCCGCTACCTTCGCGTGCTGGCGGACGACCTTGATGCGGGCCTTGGCCCGGTTCTTCGATCCCTTGGTCTTGCGGGACAAACCCCGCTGGAGGCGCTTGAGCCTCTTCTCCGCCCGGCGCAGGAAACGCGGGGCGCTGATCTTTGTCCCGTCGGAGAGGACGGCGAAGGCGGACAGGCCGAGGTCGAGACCGGCGTCGGTCTGCGCCTCGGGGAGGAGGTCCGGCTCGGTGTCCACGACGAAGCTGAGGAAGTAGCGGCCACTACTGTCCCGGGTGCCGGGCAGGGATGTGGGTGCGGCCGGAAGCCGGCGCGACCACCTGACCTTGAGGTGACCGACCTTGGCCACGTACACCGTGCCGCCCGCCTTCAGGGAGAAGGCGTTGGTGTTGGCCTCGGTGTCCTGTCTCTGACCCACGGTGCAAAGTAGCCGCCGCTCCCTTCTGCCCTCCCGTTGCTTCGTGTCCGGCCGGTTCGTTAGGCCGAACGAGTAGTCGACGGAGGGGAGAGCGTTTATGCGCCGGGAGTGGTCGCCAGAGGACGTGGTGGCGTGCTGGACGCCGGTGGGCAGTGACTGGGACCTGGTCGCGAACAAGTCCGGCCCGACCAGGATGGTGCTCGCCGAGCCAGTCCCCGAAGCGGCGGATCGCGAACTCCAGCTTGTCCACGGTCGACGGACGGTCGGTCAGCCGCCGGGCGGCGAGCCACTTCTCCGCGACGGCCTGCATCTGCGGGGGCAGTACCAGCGGTGGCTTCCAGGACGGCATCAGCTTGCGGGGCTCCGTCGCGACCTGGCCGCGGTGGTAGAGCACGACCTGCAGCTGGTGGAGGTGGGTGATCCAGTTCTTTGCGGCGCCCCCCAGGTAGCGCTGCCGGGACGGGTAGAACCGCTCCAGGTCCGGGTGGTCGGCGAAGAACCGGATCGCCTGCAGGGCCTCGGCGATGTGGTCCTCAGTGATCGCGGTGACGTCGAAGATGCCGGTGTGCAGGGCGATGCGACTGACCGACCAGTGCATTGCCTGACGGGCCGAGTTCGGGTTGAAGCCCAGGTTGATGGCGTCGTCGACGAGCTGCTTGGCACCGAGGCCGATGCCGAGCGCGGCGGCCGGCTCGATGATCGCGAGCTGTCCGGGGGCGAACAGCCACGGGTAGTCGAACGTCGTGTAGCCGCGCAGTCCGAGGTAGACCAGGTAGGTGCGGGCCCGGAAGGACACCGGGTAGGCCGGGCGGTGGTACGACTCGCCGTGCAATCGGCCGACCCGCTCGACCAGCGGGGTCCCGAACCTGCCGGACAGCTTGGGCCAGCGCCCGACGAACTGTCGGCGGAACCGCAGCTTCATCAGCTGGTACTGGCGGTTGCCGTCCTGACCCTGGACGTAGGCGCGCCACTCCTCCTCCGGGCAGTGCCGTCGGCTGCGGCGCTGGTGCGGAATGGAGCCGGGGCTGGCCAGCATGGCCGCCGTGGAGACGGCCCGGGCCCTCACTTCGCCTCCCCAGTCACCGCGCTGTGCCCGCCGAGGGCGCGGTTGTACTCGGCCACCACGGCCGGATCGGAGACCCGGGTGTAGATGCGAGTCGACTCCGGAGAGGCGTGACCGAGTCGCTTCTGCAGCGTCCGCTCCCGCATCCCGCCCTCCCACATGCGCGTGGCGTGAGTGTGCCGCAGCGCGTGCGGGGTCACCCCGGGCTCGCGGATCCCAGCCCGGGTGCAGGCACGGGAGAACATCCGCACCAGGCCGTCGTAGCCGAGCGGCTCCAGCCTCCGGGCACCGCGGCCGCCGATCAGGAACACCAGTGGCGTCGCCGCGTCCGTGGGCCGGTCGCCCATCACGTAGGCACTGACCGCAGCCAGGGCCTCGGGCTCGTGCAGGTCCACCACCCGCTCGTAGCGTGACTTCGACCGCGCACCCTTCGGGTGGTCATCGCGGTGTCGGATCACCACCCGTCGCCTGCCGTGGGCGATGTCCTCCAGGTGCAGACCGAGGACCTCCCCGGGCCGCAAGCCGCCCTGGAGCATCAGCAGGACCAGGGCCCGGTCCCGCACCGACCGCAGCTCGCCGAGCAAGGCCCTGACCTGGACCTCGTCCAGCGGGCGGGGCAGCTGCTGGACGTTCTTGACCCGGACCGCGCGGCGCACCGGCCGCTGCCGGCTGGCCCGCCCCATGAACGGTTGGTGCCGCTCGGACACCCGCTGCAGAACCGGGGCCGGCCGCTTCTCGATCGGGTTGGCCCGATCCAGTAGACCGGCGAGAATCACATACTCGTAGAAGGAGGACACCGCGGCCAGGATTCGGTTCACGGTGGTCGCCGCGAGCTTGGTGGCCGGCCCGTCCGGGGTGACCGTGGCGATGGTGAGCACCATGCGGTGCCGCGGGCGACGCGAGGGCACCGAGCGCAGGTACTCCAGCAGCGGGATCGCGCGCGGCGGGGCGAACTGGTCCCAGGTCAGGCCACGCTCGCCGAAGAACCGCCACAGGTGTCGCAGGTCGTAGGCGTATGAGACGAGCGTGTTCGGCGAGCAGTCCCGCGCGGCCAGGAACCGCAGGAAGCCGGAGACAACCTCGATCGGCTCGCCCGCGTCGTCGAGCAGCTCGACCAGGTGCGATCCATTGTCTCGACGGTGGTGCAGGACGCGCACAGGAACCTCCGAAACAGCCCCGTCTGACGGCCTGTCCGGCCGCTCTTCCGGGCTAACGGGGCGTGAGGTGTCCAGGTAACAACATTGGTCGGGTTCGCCTTCACCGAGCTGCTCAACTTCCGCCTACTGCCGAGGCTGAAGAACATCGGCAGCATCCGCCTGTACCGCCCGGACGACGCCCCGCCCGGCTGGCCCGCGCTCGGCGGCTCGCTGACCCGGCCGATCCGCTGGGACCTGATCGAGCAGCAGTACGACCAGATGGTCAAGTACGCCACCGCGCTCCGCCTGGGGACGGCGGAGGCCGAGCAGGTGCTGCGGCGCTTCACCCGCGGCGGCCCCAAGCACCCCACCTACCAGGCCCTCGAAGAACTCGGCCGCGCCGCACGCACGGTCTTCGTATCAGTTACGTGGAATCACGCCGCAGGGTCCATCCTGTGCCCCGCGGCGTCACCACGAACTGAGGAGATCCATTGGGCAACTCAACGGTGCCGGAGGAGAAGTGGCCGATCCTGGGACGGCATGGGCGGGCGGCCGAGTGGCTGCGTATATGGGCGGACCTGGGCCGGGCCTCGCGCACGATCGACGCGTACGCCCGCGGGCTGGCCGAGTACCTGCAGGTGTGCGAGCGGGAGGACGTCGACCCGGTGGCCGCGAGCCGCGCGCATGTCGCCGTGTTCGTCCGTGAACTCACCAACCGGCCCAGCCGTCGGGGTGCGAACGTACTGGCCATCGACTCCGGCGCCGGGCTGGCGAACGCGACGCTGCAGCAGCGGCTGGTGCCGGTCCGGCTGTTCTACGACTTCCTGATCGAGGAAGGGCTGCGCGAGTCGAATCCGGTCGGACGGGGCCGCTACACGCCTGGTCGCCGGTTCGGCGGCCACCAGCGCGGCCTGGTGCCCCGCCTGACCAAGCTGCCGTGGATACCCGGGGAACAGCAGTGGCTTGATGTGCTGTCCGTCTTCCGGGACGAGCCGATACGCAACCGCGTGATGCTCGCGCTCGCCTACGACGCCGCCCTGCGGCGCGAGGAGTTGTGCTCGCTGCGGACCGACGATCTGGACCCTGCTCGCCGGACGCTGCGGATCCGGGCGGAGACGACGAAGAACCGGCTGGAGCGCGTGGTGCCGTACTCGGCGGCCACTGGTGCCCTGCTGTCCCGCTACCTCGCCCACCGGACCACCGTCAGCCGGGCCCGCGGGCCGCTGTTCCTGTCGGAGTCGCGCCGCAACCACGCCCAGCCGCTGAGCCTGTGGACCTGGTCGAAGGTGGTCCGCCGGGTCGCGCTGGCCGCCGATGTTCCGCGGTTCTCCACGCACACCACGCGACACCTGCGTCTGACGGACCTGGCCCGCATGGGCTGGGAACTGCACGCCATCGCCACCTTCGCCGGCCACCGGAACACCGACTCGACGATGACGTACATCCACCTCTCCGGCCGCGACCTGGCGGAGAAACTCAACCAGGGCATGGAACAGATCCACTCCTGGCGGGTGGACATGCTGGCCCGCCTCGGCGGCGATGCTCCTGCGGGAGGCCGCTCGTGACCGCTCCCGCCCTGGCCCCGGTCCCCGAAGCGAGCGACCGTCCCACCTGGTCGTGGCCGATCGCCCCGGACCGCTACAACCGGCGCCCCGACCTCACCGCCCTCGAACTGGAGGCGCTTCGCCGCCTCGGCATGAACCTTCGGCGCCGCCGCAACTACGACCGCGACGCCCCCGAGTGGCCCACGATCGCCCGTCTCCTGCGGCCCCTGGACGACGCCCGCGCCGCCATGCGCTGCCCGGACATCCCACATCACCGCCGGGCCATCACCGACGCCATCGGCCTCATTCTGCTGCGGGCGGCGGAGCTGGAGACCGCCTATTGGGCCTGGACGCCACAGGAGTGGCTGCGACTGATCGGCACCAGCGTCGACGAGTTCGAACAGCCCTGGCCCGGCTGGATTGACGGCACCGTCCGGCCCTACGTCGCCGCCTACGGCTACCTGCTCTGCGGCTTCACCGACTTCGACCGCCTGGGCCCCTTCAACCGGCTCGCCCTCACCTGGCGCGTCTTCGGCAAGCAACCCGTCGACCGCTCCATCGAGCAGATCACCAACGTCCTCGGCCGATGGGGCTACCGCATAGGCCGGGGCGAGGACCAGCGGCTGCCCACCGTCCTCTGCCAGGCCTTCCTGCTCAACCGCAGCCCCCTGCTGGAGGACCTCACCACCGACGCCTTCGCCCGCCTGCGCAAAGACTCGGCGTGGGCACGCTGGCACACCGGCTCCCTGCACGGCATACAGCGGGCCGTGGCCTCGCTCGGCCACTGCGACCCGCCATCCCTGTCCAAACACGGCAGCATGCCCGCGATCGCGGGCACCGCGGAGACCTGGGCGACCTGGGTCGAGCGCTGGTACGACACCTCCACCCTCACCTTGAAAGTCCGCCGCACCTTCCGCGTCATCATGGCCAAGGCCGGGCGGTGGCTCGCCGAGGAGCATCCCGAGATCGCCGAGCCGAGCCAGTGGACACGGCAGACCTGCGCGGCCTGGGTCGCCAAGGTCGACCGCCTGACCGTCGGGGAGTACGTCCAGCGCGAGTTCGGGCTCAGCAAGCGCGACGGCGAGCCGATATCCCCGCGCACGAAGGCCGGATACCTGCCGGCCACCAGGACCTTCTTCCGGGACTGCCAGGAGTGGGAGTGGATCCCCCGGCGGTTCGATCCCGCTCGGGCCCTGGCCACCCCACGCAGCGTCCACGCGCTCATCGGCCCGAACCCCAGAGTGATCGCGGACGACATCTGGGCCAAGCTCCTGTGGGCCGGCCTCAACCTGGAACCCGAAGGCCTCCCCCGCGAACTCCAGCGGCCCGTGCTACCCGATGGAGCTCATCCGCGCGGTCACGCTGACCTGGCTGTTCAGCGGCCAGCGCAGCGACGAGATCGCCCGCCTGCGGGTGGGTTGCATCCGCTGGCAGCACGACGGCGCCCCCATCCCCGGCGACTCCCACGACGTGCTCGCCAAGGACGCCGTCTGCCTGCTGGACGTGCCCACCCACAAGACCGGCACCGCGTTCACCAAGCCCGTCGATCCGCTGCTCGGCCAGGCCATCGAGGCATGGCAGGCGATCCGCCCCGACCAGCCGAAGATGCTGGACCGCAAGACCGGCGAGCACGTCGACCTGCTCTTCGCGATGCGGGCCCGCCGGGTCGCCAAGACCTACATCAACGGGACAATCATCCCGTCGCTCTGTCGCAAGGCCGGTGTCCCGGCCGCCGACGTCCGCGGAAACATCACTGGCCACCGGGCCCGCTCGACCATCGCCAGCCAGCTCTACAACGCCAAGGAGCCGATGCCCCTGTTCGAGCTGCAAGCCTGGCTCGGGCACCGCTCACCGGAAACCACTCAGCACTACGTCAAGATCACCCCGAACAGGCTGGTCAAGGCATACAGCGACGCGGGGTACTTCGAGCGCAACGTCCGCACCATCGAGGTCCTCGTCGACCGGGACGCGGTCACCTCCGGCGCCGCCGCCAGCGGGGAGCCCTGGCAGTACTACGACCTTGGCCACGGCTGGTGCACCTACACCTTCTTCGAGCAGTGCCCACACCGCATGGCCTGCGCGCACTGCGACTTTTACACCCCGAAGGACTCCTCCAAGGGCCAGCTGCTGGAGGCCAAGGAGAACCTTCAGCGCATGCTCGCCTCCGTCCCCCTCAGCAAGGAGGAACGAGCAGCGGTCGACGACGGCCAGGCCGCCCTCGACAAGCTCCTCGACCAGCTCGCCGACGTCCCTACTCCAGCCGGGCCGACACCCCGTCAGTTCGGACTTCCAGCCACAGCGACTCCGCTGCCCATCATCGACGTCACCCAAGGTCCCGCAGCGAGCAGACCCGATGTCAGTGGTGCCTGTCAGGCTCAGCCCGACTCCGACCAGGAAGGCAGACTATGACCAGCGCACCCGCCCCCAAGCACTACGCACCCCGGTGGAGCAGCGATACCCGTGGCACGCCGCCCGCCGTGGGCGGCGAGCGAGAAACGCTGAGCGCGGTCCTGGACTGGCACCGGGCCACCTTCGAACTCAAGTGCGCTGGCCTGCTACCAGAGCGGCTGTCCGAACAGGCGGTGCCGCCGTCCGCACTGTCCCTGCATGGCCTGGTACGGCACCTGGCCGGCGTCGAACGCTGGTGGTTCCGCATCCAGTTCGCCGACGAGGACGTCCCGATGCTCTACTACTCCGACGAGGACCCCAACCAGGACTTCGACAGCCTGGACGGTGACGTCGACGAAGCCTTCGCCGTCTGGCGGGCAGAATGCGAACGATCCCGGCAGATCACGGCCGCCGCAGCGTCGCTGGACGAAACAGGGATCCGCAAGCGGACCGGCGAACCGATCTCACTCCGCAGGATCATGGTGGACATGATCGCCGAATATGCCCGACACAACGGTCACGCGGACCTACTGCGCGAGCGAATCGACGGCTCCACCGGGATGTGAGCACGGAGCATCCTGCCGTCCGGCTCAACCATCCCGGCGCACTGACCTGCGAGGTTTGACAGATCCTGATTCCACAGAATGGCCCGCTACCTGCGACTTCGGGACCTTCAGCGGGAGATCGAGGAGGGCCTGAACGTGATGGAGTCCTCCAACGGCGCGAACTCCGTGATCGCCTACGGCAAGGGCGGGGAGATCGCCTCGAACCGGCGCGACGAGCAGGAGATGTTCGTCCTGTGCCTGCGCATCCTGCAATCGGCCCTGGTCTTCGTGAACACCCTGATGCTCCAGGACATCCTCGGCGACCCGGAGTGGGCGGACCTCCTCACGCCCGCAGACCGGCGCGGCCTGACCCCGCTGTTCTGGTCCCACGTCCGGCCCTACGGCGAGGTGAAACTCAACTTGACATCCTCCCCCTCCTGAAGGACTCCGTTGGGAAATCCGTGAATCGGTGTTGGCGGATGGCCTGGACTGTCAGGATCGGTATGTCGTCGATCAAGGGGGTCGGGTGTCGCTG
>NZ_JBIAIV010000068.1:0-32585 GCF_042871645.1 Streptomyces sp. NPDC005774
AAACGCCCGGTTACATTCCGAACCCGGAAGCTAAGCCTTATTGCGCCGATGGTACTGCAGGGGGGACCCTGTGGGAGAGTAGGACGCCGCCGAACTCCTTTTAGAGCTCTGGCTCTTGGGCACGCAGCCCAAGGGCCAGAGCTTTTTTGCTTTGAGGTAGGGTCGGTGAGCATCATCAACACATTTCCCACAGGAGGTCCCCGGGTGGAGGTCCAGGAGACTCGCGTCCAGACGGACCGGGTCCTCACCATCCCGAACATCCTCAGCATGGCGCGACTTCTCGGCGTGCCACTCTTCCTGTGGCTGATCCTCCGGCCGGAGTTCGGCGGCCCGAAGAGTGACGGCTGGGCGCTCCTGGTGCTCGCTCTGAGCGGTGTCAGTGATTATCTGGACGGCAAGCTCGCGCGGCGATGGAACCAGGTCAGCAGCCTCGGCCGGCTCCTCGATCCAGCGGCGGACCGGCTCTATATCCTTTCGACCCTGGTGGGTCTCACCTGGCGCGAGATTCTTCCGCTTTGGTTGACGGCCGTACTGCTGGCCCGTGAGCTGCTTCTCCTGGTGATGGTGGGCATCCTCCGGCGTCACGGTTATCCGCCACCGCAGGTGAACTTCCTTGGGAAGGCAGCCACCTTCAACCTGATGTACGCCTTTCCGTTGCTCCTGCTCAGTGACGGTAGTGGCTGGATCTCGTCACTCGCTGCTATTTTCGGATGGGCGTTCGCTGGATGGGGTACAACCCTCTATTGGTGGGCAGGAGTCCTCTACGTGGTGCAGGTCCGCCGCCTGGTTCGTGCGGACGCCATGGCCGGCTGAACTCGCTGATTGGCACGCGCAACGTCGCGCGATGGCCCGCGGTGGAAAAGTGCGGGACAATCTTGGCAGGTGAAGTCGGCTAGACCGTCGTCTCTTCGAGGAGGACGCTTCCGACATGAAGGCCGTCGTGATGGCCGGGGGCGAAGGCACGCGCCTTCGCCCTATGACCTCAAGCATGCCCAAGCCGCTCCTGCCGGTGGCCAACCAGCCGATCATGGAGCATGTTCTGCGGTTGCTCAAAAGGCATGGACTCAATGAAACCGTTGTGACTGTCCAGTTCCTGGCATCGCTCGTCAAGAACTATTTCGGTGACGGCGAAGAGCTCGGAATGGAGCTCACCTATGCCAATGAGGAGAAGCCACTCGGTACCGCAGGAAGCGTCAAGAACGCCGAAGAGGCACTGAAGGACGACACCTTCCTTGTTATCTCTGGCGACGCGCTGACAGATTTCGACCTGACCGAGCTGATCAACTTCCACAAGGAGAAGGGCGCGCTGGTCACGGTCTGTCTGACCCGGGTGCCCAATCCGCTGGAATTCGGTATCACCATCGTGGACGAGGAAGGCAAGGTCGAGCGCTTCCTCGAGAAGCCGACCTGGGGACAGGTCTTCTCCGACACGGTGAACACCGGCATCTACGTCATGGAGCCCGAGGTCTTCGACTATGTCGAGGCCGACGTGCCCGTCGACTGGTCCGGGGACGTCTTCCCGCAGCTGATGAAGGAAGGCAAGCCCGTCTACGGCTTCATCGCCGAGGGCTACTGGGAGGACGTCGGCACGCACGAGAGCTATGTGAAGGCTCAGGCCGATGTCCTGGAGCGCAAGGTCGACGTCGACATCGACGGCTTCGAGATCTCTCCGGGCGTATGGGTCGCGGAGGGCGCCGAAGTACATCCCGACGCCATACTGCGCGGACCGCTCTACATCGGCGACTACGCCAAGGTCGAAGCCGGCGCCGAGATACGTGAGCACACGGTCGTGGGGTCCAACGTCGTGGTGAAGAGCGGGGCCTTCCTGCACAAGGCCGTCGTCCACGACAACGTGTACGTCGGGCCGCACAGCAACCTGAGGGGCTGCGTCCTCGGCAGGAACACCGACGTCATGCGCGCGGCGCGGATCGAGGACGGCGCTGTCATCGGCGACGAGTGCCTGATCGGTGAAGAATCCATTGTCCAGGGCAATGTACGGGTCTACCCGTTCAAGACGATCGAGGCCGGCGCGTTCGTCAACACCTCGGTCATCTGGGAGTCCAGAGGACAGGCCCATCTTTTCGGCGCCCGTGGGGTGTCGGGAATCCTGAACGTCGAGATCACGCCTGAACTCGCCGTTCGGCTGGCCGGCGCCTATGCGACAACGCTGAAGAAGGGGGCGACGGTCACCACCGCCCGGGACCACTCCCGCGGTGCCCGTGCCCTGAAGCGTGCGGTCATCTCCGCGTTGCAGGCCAGCGCCATCGACGTACGGGACCTGGAGAACGTACCGCTGCCCGTGGCCCGGCAGCAGACCGCGCGGGGCAGCGCGGGCGGCATCATGATCCGGACCACTCTCGGGGTGCCGGACTCCGTCGACATCATGTTCTTCGACGAGCAGGGCGCCGACCTCTCGCAGGGCAGCCAGCGCAAACTGGACCGGGTGTTCGCGCGGCAGGAGTACCGGCGCGCGTTCCCGGGCGAGATCGGTGATCTGCACTTCCCGGCGAGCGTCTTCGACTCGTACACCGGCTCGCTGTTGCGGAACGTCGACATCACGGGAATCGCGGAGTCCGGGCTGAAGGTGGTCGTGGACGCCTCCAACGGCAGCGCGGGGCTCGTGCTGCCGAGTCTGCTCGGCAAGCTCGGAGTGGACTCACTGACCATCAACCCGGGGCTCAACGAGTCCAGGCCGACCGAGACGGCAGATGTCCGACGGGCGGGGCTGGTGCGGCTCGGCGAGATGGTGGCATCCTCCGGTGCCGCGTTCGGTGTGCGATTCGACCCGGTCGGCGAGAGGCTCTCCCTCGTCGACGAGAAGGGGAGGATCATCGAGGACGACAGGGCGCTGCTCGTCCTGCTCGACCTCATCGCGGCCGAGCGGCGCAGCGGCCGAGTCGCGCTTCCCGTGACCACCACCAGGATCGCCGAGCAGGTGGCGGCCTACCACGGAACCCAGGTGGAGTGGACGACCACCTCGCCCGACGATCTCACCCGCGTGGGTGGTGAGGAGGGCACGATCTTCGGCGGTGACGGCAAGGGCGGTTTCATCGTTCCGGAGTTCAGCAGGGTCTACGACGGCACCGCGGCCTTTGTCCGGCTCATCGGTCTGGTGGCCAGGACGCAGCTCACGCTCAGCCAGATCGATGCGCGTATCCCGCGTGCGCACGTGATCAAGCGTGACCTGGCGACCCCGTGGGCGGTCAAGGGGCTCGTGATGCGGCGGGTCGTCGAGGAGGCCGGTGACCGCTTCGTGGACACCACTGACGGGGTGCGTGTGGTGGAAGCCGACGGCCGCTGGGTGATGGTGCTGCCCGACCCGGCCGAGGCGGTCACCCACCTGTGGGCCGAGGGTCCCGACGACGCCTCTGCCCAGGCTCTGCTCGACGAGTGGGCAGCGGTGGTGGACAGCGCCGGACGGTAACTCGGAACCGTGCAACGAACGGTACGCGTGCGTGCCGGACAAGTGTCCCCGACGGGGCCTGTCCGGTACGCACGCAGGCCCGTTCGGAGGTAGCACCCACGGCGTGCGACGATGTGCGGCATGCCGCAGCAACCCCCCGTTCGGAGCACCCCCCAGCGGCTACCGCGTCCGGACGCGTCCATGTCGTTGATCACCAACGTGATGGACCACAGCCTCGACGAGGGATATGCCGAGGCCGCCGCGCGAAGGCAGGCCGACGGCGGCGGAGGCATGCCGAAGACCCTCAGGGCGAAACTGGGGCTCGCCGGCGGTCTGGTGCTCGCGGCCCTGGTGGTGACCGTCGGAGCCGCGCAGGCCAGAGTGGAGGCTCCCGTCGTAGCCAAGGAGCGCGAGGAACTGATCGACAGGATCGACCGGGAAACCGAGGCGGCGGACAAGCTCGAGGACGACATCGACGCCCTCCGCGCCGACGTGAGCGCGCGGCAGCGCGAGGCGCTCAGGCGCAGCGGCCAGAACGACCGCACCGATCTGGTGGGCGTCCTGGCCGGTGCTGTCGCGGTGCACGGCCCCGGCGTGAAGCTCGTGGTGAACGATGCCAAGGAAACGAGCACCGGCGGGGACGGCGACGCTCGTTCGACCACCGGGTTCTCCGACACCGGGCGGGTCCGCGACCGGGACATGCAGCGCGTGGTCAACGGTCTGTGGGAGTCCGGCGCCGAGGCGATCTCCATCAACGGGCAGCGGCTGACCGCCCTTTCGGCGATCAGGGCCGCCGGGGACGCGATACTGGTCGACAACAGGCCGCTGGTGCCCCCTTACACGGTCTTCGCCGTGGGGGACGGCCGGCAGTTGAGCAGCCGGTTCCAGAACAGCTCGGACGGGCTGTATCTGCATGCCCTGCAGGAGAGCTACGACATCCGTACCACTCTTTCGGTGGAGGACGACCTCCGGCTGCCCGCCGCGCCGAGCGTGATCGTCCGAACTGCTCAACCGATAACCGAGACCGCACCTGAGAAAGGCACATCGTGATCGCCGTACTGGGCCTCGTCGTGGGAGTCGTGGCCGGACTGTTGGTCCGGCCCGAGGTTCCGGCGGTCGTCGAGCCGTACCTGCCGATCGCCGTCGTGGCGGCCCTCGACGCCGTCTTCGGCGGGTTGCGGGCCATGCTCGACGGCATCTTCGACGACAAGGTCTTCGTGGTGTCGTTCCTGTCCAACGTGGTCGTTGCCGCGCTGATCGTCTTCCTCGGCGATGAGCTGGGCGTGGGTGCCCAGCTGTCCACGGGCGTGGTGGTCGTCCTCGGTATCCGGATCTTCTCCAATGCCGCGGCGATCCGCCGGCACGTGTTCCGGGCGTGAGACCGATGAGCGATCAGGACCACGAGCCCGAGCCCGAGCACCCCCGTCAGGACGGCAGGACGATGCCCGAGCCGCCGACCGGACCGCACACGGCCCCCGGAGCCCACCAGGCGTCCCGGCCCCGCCCCGCCTCGGCACCGCCCCCTGCCGCCGCGCCGCATCCCGCCGCGGCAGCCGGTGGCGGCTTCCGGAAGGAACTGCCCGACGAGGTACCCGCGAGCGCATCCGCGTCCACGGAGGAGGAGGCGCCACCGGAACGGCTGGGATCCGATCTGTCCGGACGGCAGCGGCTGGTGAAAGGCCTGTGGCCGCCACGGATCACCCGGGCCCAACTCATCGTCGCTCTCCTGCTGTTCGGCCTGGGATTCGGCCTGGCCGTCCAGGTGGCCTCGAACAGCGAGGGCGACAGCGCCCTGCGCGGCGCACGCCAGGAGGATCTGGTCCGCATCCTCGATGAACTCGACGACCGCACAGAGCGTCTTGAGGACGAGAAGCAAGGACTCGAGGAGCAGCGCGACGAGCTCGAGAACAGCTCGGACCAGGCAGAGGAGGCCCGCCGGCAGACGCTCGAGAGGGAACGCCAACTCGGGATTCTGGCAGGCACGGTGGCTGCACAGGGCCCCGGCATCACGTTGGTCATCGAGGACCCGAAGGGGGTGGTCGAGTCGAACATGCTGCTCGATGCGGTCCAGGAGCTGCGCGCGGCCGGCGCCGAGGCCATTCAGGTGAACGGCGTACGGGTCGTGGCGGGCACCTACCTGTCGGATTCCGGCGACAGAGTGAGCGTCGACGGGAACAAGATCACTGCCCCCTATCGTTTCAAGGTCATCGGCAAGCCGCAGGACCTCGAGCCGGCGCTCAACATCCCTGGAGGAGTGGTGCAGACTCTGGAGAAGGAACAGGCCGCCGCCTCGGTGGAGCGGTCGACCAAGATCGTCGTGGATGCCTTGCGACCGGCGAAGCAGCCTGACTACGCTCGGTCGTCCTCGCAGTGAACCGGGGGTGCATGGAGGGTGACCGGCGAGGGCAAGAGGTTGCGGGGGGTCGGCGCACCGAATGGGTGGTGCGTGGTGGAAACTGTCTGGTGGATACGGACGTTGTGAGGATGTCCGGGTCGGCCAGTGTGTTCAGTCAGGGTTCGTCCTGCCCCACGGGCGGGTCTGTTTCGGTCAAGGGGAATCGCCCGTGAAGTTGTTTGGGAAGTTGTTCGGCAAGAGCGCACGAGAAGGCCGCGACAATGCGACCGCTCGCCATCGCGCACAGCCCGACGCAGAGGCGTCGCGTCCGCTGTACCGGGATCAGGTCGGCGGTCCGGGCGGGGACGTCGCGGGAGGTCAGGGCACGCAGTCGGTTGACCCTGCGCAGTCGAGCGGCATAGGTTTCGGGCAACCGTCAACCTCAGGTACGGGTGGAGGGTTCTCCACCCCGTACGCGTCCCAGGCCCCCGGTGGGCAGGAGGATCCGTCCATGTCGGCCTTGGTGTGCACGAGGTGCGGTAACCGCAACGCGGAGAACAGCCGTTTCTGTTCGAACTGTGGAGCTCCGCTCAGGCCCGGAGCCGTCCCGGAGCGTCCCTCCGAGACGACGTCCACCATCTCCATCTCCGGTCTCGAGGCGTACGACGCCGAGGTCACCGGCCAGACGCAGGTGCCGACGCTGTCCCCGGAGGCGCAGGCGGCCGTCGACGCGCTGCCGATGGGTTCCGCGCTCCTGGTCGTGCTCCGCGGTCCGAACTCGGGCAGCCGCTTCCTGCTGGACGGTGATCTGACCACGGCCGGACGCCACCCGCAGAGTGACATCTTCCTGGACGACGTGACGGTCTCCCGCCGGCACGTGGAGTTCCGCCGCAGCCAGGACGGTTCGTTCACAGTGGCCGATGTGGGCAGCCTGAACGGCACGTACGTCAACCGTGAGCGGATCGACCAAGTCGGTCTTTCGAACGGTGACGAGGTGCAGATCGGCAAGTACCGGCTGGTCTTCTACGCGAGCCAGCGGGGCTACTGACCCTCCCCGGACTCCGTCCGGGGCACCCTGACCCCAGGGAAGGTCCATGCTTCATACACCGAGCGGCGGTACCGGGCACGGTACCGCCGCCGCGGAAACTGGACTGATGAGCATCGGCACGGTGCTGAACGTGCTGCGCGAGGAATTCCCCGAAGTCACCATCTCCAAGATCCGCTTCCTGGAGTCGGAGGGGCTCATCGAGCCGCAGCGGACCCCCTCGGGGTACCGCAAGTTCAGCACCGGGGACGTGGAGCGTCTCGGCCATGTCCTGAGGATGCAGCGGGACCACTATCTGCCGCTCAAGGTGATCCGCGAGCACTTGGACGCGATGGAGCGCGGCGAGGCCGTCCCGCTTCCGGCACTGTCCCGGCCGCGGGACGGGGAAGCCGGCCCCGAGCCGTCCGCCGACCCGCCCGCGACAGCGGCCCGGATCGGGAGGGCGCAGCTGCTGGCGGCGGTCGGCGTCGACCAGCAGCAGCTCGCGGAGTGGGAGTCGTACGGGCTGCTCGCGCCGGTTGAGAACGAGGTGTACGACGCCGAGGCGATCACCATCGCCGGCCTCATCACCGAGCTGGGACGGTTCGGGATCGAGCCGCGGCATCTGAGGGCGATGAAGGCCGCCGCCGACCGGGAGGCCGGTCTGGTCGACCAGGTCGTCGCCCCGCTCAAGCGTCATCGCAACCCGCAGACCAGGGCGCACGCGGAGGCGCGTACGAAGGAGCTCGCCGGTCTCACGGTGAAGTTGCACGCCGCGCTGGTGAGCGCGGCGCTCGGGGTGCGGCTGCCATGAGGCCAGGAGGGCCTGGATCGGCCGTCCGATGCAGACCCGACTACCCAAACATCCCGGGCACGGCCTAGGGTTGCTGTGTGAACGAGCTCGATGTCGTAGGTGTCCGGGTCGAAATGCCCTCGAACCAACCGATCGTGCTGCTGCGTGAAGTGGGAGGCGACCGGTACCTCCCCATCTGGATCGGCCCGGGGGAGGCGACGGCCATCGCCTTCGCCCAGCAGGGCATGGCTCCCGCGCGCCCGCTGACCCACGACCTCTTCAAGGACGTGCTGGAAGCCGTCGGCCAGGAGCTCACGGAAGTGCGCATCACAGACCTGCGCGAGGGTGTCTTCTACGCGGAGCTGGTCTTCGCCAGCGGTGTCGAGGTGAGCGCCCGGCCGTCCGACGCTATAGCGCTGGCGCTGCGCACGGGTACGCCGATCTACGGCAGCGACACGGTGCTCGACGATGCCGGGATCGCCATCCCGGACGAGCAGGAGGACGAGGTGGAGAAGTTCCGCGAGTTCCTCGACCAGATCTCGCCGGAGGATTTCGGCTCCAGCAGCCAGTGAGGGCGGCGGCCGTTCCGCCGGAATGCCGCTCGAAACCGCGGTACGTGAGGGCCTTGCACGGCCCGCGCGGAGGGCATTCGGCTAGCCTTTCCCCGCGGTGGGGCACGGGAAACCACTCTTAGGGTGATTATCACTCGGCGTGCCGAGTGTGGCGATCGTTGACGCACCCTTGGTGACTGCCTACCGTCGAGGAGGCAGGTCAAGGACGGAGGTCGGCGTGAGAAGCACCGGCGACGGTACGGCTGGGGGTGCCCCCGGACATGGTCTCGGGGTGAGCGGTCTGTACCCTCCCCCAGGCTCTCAGCTCCGCGCGAGCGGGGCGTATGCCCATCACGGCAGTGTGGCCGATCCTGCTCCGCAGCGACCGGCGGCCGTGCCGAGCAGCAGCAGCGGAGGGGCGGCGACGTCCATGGCGTCCGAGGAGATCGGCTACCGCGGCCCGACGGCCTGCGCGGCCGCCGGTATCACCTACCGGCAACTGGACTACTGGGCTCGCACGGGACTGGTCGAGCCGAGTGTGCGGCCGGCCCATGGCTCGGGGACACAGCGGCTGTACAGCTTCCGGGACGTCGTCGTCCTGAAGATCGTCAAGCGGTTCCTGGACACCGGTGTCTCGCTGCAGAACATCCGTACCACCGTCCAGCACCTGCGGGAGGGGGGCTTCCGCGATCTGGAGCGCATGACGCTGATGAGCGACGGCGCCACGGTCTACGAGTGCGCCACGCCGGACGAGGTCCATGCCCTGCTCCAGGGCGGCCAGGGGATCTTCGGGATCGCCGTGAGCGTGGTGTGGCGGGACATCGAGAACGCGCTGTCGCAATTGCACGGGGAACGCATCGACACCGGGGAGACGCTGATCGGCCCCAACCCGGCGGATGAGCTGGCGAGGCGGCGCAACCGCGCCGTCTGAGCCGCACGGGCGGATCCGTGCCGTCCGCGGTGTCCCTGCTCTGCGCCGTGCATGGGGACCGTACTGCCGGGGCGGCCCTCGGGGCGGCGGGCGGCACGGCACCCACGACGGGGCATTGTCAGTGGCGTAGGGCAGCATCGGAGACGTGAGATCCGCACCCACAGTCCTGCATCTCGACATGGACGCCTTCTTCGCCTCGGTGGAGCAGGCGTCCAAGCCGAGCCTGCGCGGGAAGGCCGTGGTCGTGGGCGGGCTCGGGCCGCGCGGTGTGGTCGCCACCGCCTCGTACGAGGCCCGGGTCTTCGGTGTCCGTTCAGCGCTGCCCATGGCGCAGGCGCGGCGGCTCGCGCCGAACGCGGCGTATCTCGTGCCCCGCTTCGCGTTGTACCGGTCGATCAGCGACCAGGTGATGGAGCTGCTGCGGGCGCTGTCGCCACTGGTGGAGCCATTGAGTCTGGACGAGGCGTTCGTGGATCTGGAGGCCGGAGGGGCGGCTGAGGACGAGCGGTCCGCCCGGCTGGCCGGCGCGAAGCTGCGCGCGGACATACGGGCGGTCACGGGGCTCACCGGATCGGTGGGGCTGGCTGCCTCCAAGATGCTGGCGAAGATCGCTTCGGAGCAGGCCAAGCCGGACGGGCTGGTGCTGATCGAGCCGGGGACCGAGCGGGCCCTGCTGGCGCCCCTGTCGGTCCGGACACTGCCGGGTGTCGGGCCGGCCACCGGCGACCACCTGCGGCGGGCAGGGATCCACACGGTCGGGGACCTCGCCGAGGCAGGGGAGGACGAGCTGGTACGTCTGCTAGGCAAAGCACACGGACACGCCCTGCACGCCATGTCCCTGGCGAGGGACGAGCGGTCCGTGGTGGCCGAGCGGGAGACGAAGTCGGTGTCGGTCGAGGACACCTACGACGTGGACATCCACGACCGGGTGCGGGTCGGGGTGGAGGTACAGCGCCTCGCCGACCGCTGTGTGCGCCGGCTGAGGGCAGCAGGGCTGTCGGGACGGACCATCGTGCTGAAGGTGCGGCGGTACGACTTCTCGACACTCACCCGCTCCGAGACTCTGCGGGGTCCCACGGACGATCCGGCGGTGGTGCGTGAGGCGGCGACGCGGCTGCTGGACTCGGTCGACACGACGGGCGGCGTGCGGCTGCTGGGCGTGGGGGTCAGCGGGCTCGCCGATTACACGCAGGAGGATCTGTTCGCGCAGGCGGCGGAGGAGCGGGACAGGGAACTGCTGGGCGCGGAAGCGGAGGCGGCAGTGCCCGCGGAGGAACGGCAACAGCCGGGCGCCGAGCGGCGCTGGCCGGCCGGGCACGACGTAAGGCACAGCGAGTACGGCCATGGATGGGTCCAGGGCAGCGGCCTCGGGCGGGTCACCGTGCGATTCGAGACGCCCGGATCGGCACCGGGGCGGGTGAGGACCTTCCGGACCGACGACCGGGCCCTGTACCCCGCGGATCCGCTGCCGTTGGTGGAGCGAAGGCCTGGGGACAGCAGAGGGAGTGCGGACGGCCCGAGCGGTGAGAACGATCAGGACGACGGTGACGGTCAGGGCGGGGAGGGCACCCAGGACGGCGGGGCCGACGGCGATGCCCGGAGCCCCCAGGACGGCCGGGGCGCCCGGGGCAGCCAGGGTTCGAGGGCCGGTGCGGGGGCCGGTGGTGCGGACCTGGGGGCCTCGGGCGAGTGAGGGTGCTGCCCCGGGTGAGTCCGAAGGCAGGCCCTGGGGACGGGCAGATGCCGGCGCGATGGCTCGAGTGCGCCACGGGTGACGTCGTCAGGCGGAGTCGTCCCTGCCGGCGAGCCTGCCGAAGTCGTGGTCCGGGAACGGGGGAGGGGCGGCTGTGTCCAGGCCGTAGTGGTGGTAGAGCTGGAGTTCCTGCTCCGGGGAGAGATGGCGGCCCACCCCGAAGTCGGGAGCGTCCTTGATCAGGGCGCGTTCGAAGGGGATGTGGAGGCCGCCGTCGATCAGCTCGCTCGGCTCCAGGGGGACGAAGGCATCCCTGCTGAACAGGCCGGTGCGTATCGCCGCCCACTCCGGCACGCCGGTGGCGTCGTCGAGATAGACCTCATCGATCGTGCCGATCCGGTTGCCATTGCGGTCGAACGCCTTGCGGCCGATCAGGTTGCGCGGATCGATGTCGGTCTGCACGGGCCCTCCACTGGTCGCAAGGATTCGTCAGCACTACAAAACGGCACAATCGGCGGGGCGGCCACTCGAAAGTACGGGCCTTGCCCTCGCTGGTACCCTGGCAGCGGCTGCTGACCCCGTGCGGGAGAGCCCTCTCTGCACCATCGGAGGGCGCCGAAGGAGCAAATCCTCCCCGGAATCTCTCAGGCCCACGTACCGCATGGACGAGGTCACTCTGGAAAGCAGAGCGGGTGTCGACGGCTCCCGCTCTCACCGACGGTGAAAGCCGGCCGCCCCGGGCGGCCGGTGAAGCTCTCAGGTTGAGATGACAGAGGGGGAGGCCGTCCGGGCACCCGTCATGGTGCCCCTCGAAGGTCGTCGGACCAGGAGGCCTCCGCACATGACCGCCCATCGCATTCCCCTCTCCGAGCTCGAACAGGGAACGCCCTTCGAGCAGCGTCACATCGGCCCCGACCACGAGGCCCGAGCCAAGATGCTCGCGCAGGTCGGCTACGGCTCGCTCGAGGAGCTGACGGCCGCCGCCGTCCCGGATGTGATCAAGAACGCCGACGCGCTGGACCTGCCGGGTGCCCGCACCGAGCCCGAGGTGCTGGCCGAGTTGCGGTCGCTGGCCGACCGCAACGAGGTGCTCGGCTCCATGATCGGGCTGGGGTACTACGGGACCTTCACGCCGCCCGTCATCCTGCGCAACGTCATGGAGAACCCCGCCTGGTACACGGCCTACACGCCGTACCAGCCCGAGATCTCGCAGGGGCGGCTCGAGGCGCTGCTGAACTTCCAGACCATGGTCGCCGAGCTCACCGGCCTCCCGACCTCCGGTGCCTCCCTGCTCGACGAGGGCACCGCGGCCGCCGAGGCGATGGCGCTGTCGCGCCGCATGGGCAAGAACAAGAAGGGTCTGTTCCTGGTCGACGCGGACGCGCTGCCGCAGACCGTCGCCGTCATCCGGACCCGAGCCGAGCCGGCCGGCGTCGAGGTCGTCGTCGCCGACCTGAGCGAGGGCATCCCCGCCGAGGTCGCCGAGCGTGAGATCAACGGCGTGCTGATCCAGTACCCGGGCGCCTCCGGTGCCGTACGCGACATCAAGCCGGTGATCGACCGGGCGCACGAGCTGGGCGCGCTCGTCACCGTCGCCGCCGATCTGCTCGCCCTCACACTGCTGAGGTCCCCCGGCGAACTCGGCGCGGACATCGCGGTCGGCACGACGCAGCGCTTCGGCGTGCCGATGGGCTTCGGCGGACCGCACGCCGGATACATGGCCGTGCAGGAGAAGATGGCGCGCAGCCTGCCCGGACGGCTCGTCGGCGTCTCCGTCGACGCGGACGGGCACAGGGCCTACCGGCTCGCGCTCCAGACCCGCGAGCAGCACATCCGCCGTGAGAAGGCCACCAGCAACATCTGTACCGCCCAGGTGCTGCTCGCCGTCATGGCCGGTATGTATGCCGTGTACCACGGCCCCGAGGGGCTGAGGACCATCGCGTGGCGCACCCACCGCTACGCGACCGTCCTCGCCGAAGGGCTCCGGGCCGGGGGCGTGGAGATCGTCCACGGTTCCTACTTCGACACGCTGACCGTACGGGTCCCGGGGCGGGCAGCCGAGGTCGTGGCCGCCGCCCGGGACAACGGCGTCAACCTGCACCTCGTCGACGCCGACCTCGTCTCGATCGCCTGCGACGAGACGACCACGCGCGACCGGCTCGCCGCCGTGTGGAGCGCCTTCGGTGTCGGGGGAGACGTCGAATCCCTGGACGCGGCCGCGCGGAACGCCCTCCCGGACGCCCTGCTGCGCACCGATGAGTACCTGGCGCACCCCGTCTTCCACCAGCACCGATCCGAGACCGCGATGCTGCGCTACCTGCGCAGGCTCGCCGACCGTGACTACGCGCTGGACCGCGGCATGATCCCGCTGGGATCCTGCACCATGAAGCTCAACGCGACCGCGGAGATGGAGCCCATCACCTGGCCCGAGTTCGGGCAGTTGCATCCCTTCGCGCCGACCGGGCAGGTCCAGGGCTACCTCACGCTCATCCGCGAGCTGGAGGACCGGCTCGCGGAGGTCACCGGCTACGACAAGGTGAGCCTTCAGCCCAACGCGGGCTCCCAGGGCGAACTGGCCGGTTTGCTCGCCGTCCGCGGGTACCACCGGGCCAACGGCGACGAGCAGCGCACCGTCTGCCTCATCCCGTCCTCCGCGCACGGCACCAACGCCGCCAGCGCCGTCATGGCCGGCATGAAGGTCGTCGTCGTGAAGACCGCCGAGGACGGCGAGGTCGACGCCGACGACCTGCGCGCGAAGATCGAGCGGTACCGCGACGAGCTGTCGGTGCTGATGATCACGTACCCCTCGACGCACGGTGTGTTCGAGGAGCACGTCGCCGACATCTGTGCGGCCGTGCACGAGGCCGGCGGCCAGGTGTACGTGGACGGCGCGAACCTCAACGCGCTGGTCGGGCTGGCCAAGCCCGGACACTTCGGCGGGGACGTCTCGCACCTGAACCTGCACAAGACCTTCTGTATCCCGCACGGCGGCGGCGGCCCCGGCGTCGGTCCGGTCGGCGTGCGGGCGCACCTGGCGCCGTACTTGCCGAACCACCCGCTGCAGCCCGAGGCCGGGCCGGAGACCGGGATCGGGCCCATCTCGGCGGCGCCGTGGGGCTCGGCGGGGATCCTGCCCATCTCGTGGGCGTACGTCCGGCTGATGGGCGGCGAGGGGCTCAAGCGGGCCACCCAGGTGGCGGTACTCAGCGCCAACTACATCGCCAAGCGCCTCGAACCGCACTACCCGGTGCTGTACACCGGTCCCGGCGGGCTGGTCGCGCACGAGTGCATCATCGACCTGCGCCCCTTGACCAAGGCGACCGGCGTGAGCGTGGACGACGTGGCCAAGCGGCTGATCGATTACGGCTTCCACGCGCCGACGATGTCGTTCCCGGTGGCCGGGACGCTGATGATCGAGCCGACCGAGTCCGAGGACCTGGCCGAACTCGACCGGTTCTGCGAGACGATGATCGCGATTCGCTCGGAGATCGAGAAGGTCGGCTCCGGTGAGTGGCCCGCGGAGGACAATCCCCTGCGCAACGCCCCGCACACCGCCGCCGCGCTCGGTGGGGAGTGGGAGCACGCGTACAGTCGTCAGGAAGCCGTCTTCCCGACCGGCGTGAGTGCCGCCGACAAGTACTGGCCGCCGGTGCGCCGCGTCGACCAGGCCTTCGGCGACCGTAACCTGGTGTGCTCCTGCCCCCCGCTGGAGGCGTACGAGGACTGACGCGGCGGGCGCCCTACGAGGCCGGGACCGGCAACCGGGACCGGCAACCGGGACCGGCAACCGGGACCGGCAACCGGGACCGGCAACCGGGACCGGCAAACCGAGGAGCAACGCCCTGTACCTGTACAGGTACCGAGGAGCGGAAGGGCTCCGCTTCGGCCATGTGGCCGGGGCGGAGCCCTTCGTCGTACCCCCTACCCGCCTGCGGGGTCCAGGGCCTGAGCAGGGCCGTTTCCGGGCGTCAGACGCGGTCGATATGGACGTTTGTCGACTTCACCCGGGCCGTGGCCTCCATGCCGACCTCCAGCCCGAGCTCCTCGACGGCCTCGCGGGTCAGCAGCGAGACCAGTCGGTGCGGGCCCGCCTGGATCTCGACCTGGGCGGCCACGTCGCCGAGCTTGATCGCGGTGACGATGCCGGGAAAGGCGTTGCGCGCCGAGGTGTACGGGGTGCCCTCCTCGGCCGTGCCGGCCTTCGCGAGGTCCACCGAGAACGCGGCCAGGTCCCGCCCGTCGATGAGCCGCCGTCCGCCTTCGTCGCGGTGGGTGGTGACCCGGCCGGCGTCCGCCCAGCGGCGGGCGGTGTCCGGGCTGACGCCGAGCAGCCGCGCCGCCTGGCCGATCGTGTAGGACTGCATGCCGATCACGATAGGGCGGGAGGCGGAGCCGGACGGTGCGGGGGTGATGGGAATGAGTGGCTCCCGCGTCTTCGATCGTAAGGTTCGCCGGATGATCCGAAAGTTTCGCTTGCCTCGGCGGAGGTGGCGCGGCGCCGCTCGGCGTGTTCGGGGCCGTCACCGCGCACCGACCGGCCGCTTCGAACCGGACTTCCGGGAGGGCCGTGGTCCGGGGTGCCGATGGTGGCGGCGGGAGCGTACCGGACCCGGCCGACCGGCGGGGCGCCGCCTTCTGGAGGGTGGCGGAAGAGTCCGGTCCGGGCGCGGTTGGCGGCCGCCCCGGTGCGTGCGGTGCGGGTCGGAGGCAGATTCACCGCGTACAAGGGGTTGCCACCGTTTGGCGGCTGTCTCTAGGGTGCGGCAACAATGCATGTTTCTGAGTTTCTTCCGAAACTTTCGAACCAGTGGGTGGGTGTGGAGATGTCCGCCCCTGACTCCAAGGAGTGCATGACATGGGCGACCCGGCACTGTCCCGCCGCGGCTTCCTGGCGGCCTCCGCCGCGGCCGGCCTGGGCATCACGGCACTGAGCGCGTGTGGCGGAGACTCGGACGGAGGGTCGTCGGGGACGACCACGATCGAGTGGTGGAACATCTCCACCACCCAGCCGACGAAGGACGTCTGGGCCGCTCTCGCCCGGAAGTTCGAAAAGCAGAACCCCACGGTCAGGATAAAGATCGTGCAGCTCGAGAACGACGCCTACAAGTCCAAGATGACCGCGCTGACCGCTTCCGGGAAGCTGCCGGACATCTTCCACACGTGGGGTGGCGGCGTACTCAAGCAGCAGGTCGACGCGGGGCTCGTCGAGGACCTGACCGGCTCCACCAAGGCGTTCGCCGACAGTCTGCTGCCGGTCGCCAAGGAGCCCTACCTCCTCGACGACAAGCTGTACGGCATCCCGTTCGACATCGGCATGGTCGGCTTCTGGTACAACAAGGCGCTCTTCAAGAAGGCCGGGATCGCCGAACCGCCGACCACGTGGAGCGGGTTCCTGGACGCGGTGAGCAAGCTGAAGGCCGCCGAGGTCACGCCGATCGCCCTGGCCGGCAAGGAGACCTGGACCGGCATGTACTACTGGGCGTACCTCGCGATGCGCACCGCAGGTATCGACGCCCTCGCGAAGGCCGACGCGGACGACGACTTCACCGGCCCCGGCTTCGTCCAGGCCGGAAAACACCTCAAGGAACTCGTCGACCTGGAGCCGTTCCAGAAGGGCTTCCTCGGCGCCTCCTACTCCACCCCCACCGGCCAGGCCGCCGCGGTCGGCAACGGCAAGGCGGCCATGGAACTGATGGGCCAGTGGGCTCCCGTCGTCGAAGCCGATGCGGGCAAGGGCCTCGGCGACGACCTCGGCTTCTTCCCGTTCCCGGCCGTCGAGGGCGGCAAGGGCACCATCACCGAGGTGTTCGGCGGGGGCGGCGGGCACGCGCTGCGCCGGGGCGCGCCGCAGGCCGCGGTCGACTTCCTGGAGTTCTTCGCCTCCGAGGTGACGGACCGCGAACTGGTCAAGGAGACCGGGGTGCTGCCCGTGGTCCCGGCCGCCGAGGCGGCGCTGACCGACGCCAACCTTCAGATCGTGCAGAAACAGCTCAAGAGCACCACCGGTTTCCAGCTCTACCTCGACCAGGCCTACGCCCCCGCTCTCGGCCAGGAGATCAACGCCTCCGTCGGCGCTCTCATCGCCGGTTCCAAGTCTCCCGGACAGGCCGCCGAGTCCATCACGAAGACGGCGAAGGAAGAGCAGTAGCCGGCGATGACCTCCACGTTCCTGCCGGAGAAGAGGACCGGCCCCGAAACCGATCTCTCGCCCCCGCCCACCTCCGACGCGCGCGGACGCCGACGCCGCCGCGCACAGCACTGGCTCACCGCGGTCGGCTTCCAGGTGCCCGCGCTGGTGCTGTTCGGCGTCCTGGTGCTGCTGCCGATCCTGTTCGCCGTGTACGCCGCCTTCTTCCGGTGGGGCGGCTTCGGCATGCCGTCCGACTTCGTCGGCGGCGACAACTTCGTCCGGCTTTTCCAGGACCCCGTGTTCCTGGGCGACCTGTGGCGCTGTTTCCTGCTGGTCGCCCTGTCGCTGGTCCTCCAGCTGCCCTTCGCGCTGGCGCTGGCCGTGGCGCTGAACCAGCGCGTACGCGGTCGGGCCGTGTACCGCATGCTGTTCTTCGCCCCGTACGTACTGTCCGAGGCCATCACCGGCGTGCTGTTCGCGATGATCTTCGCCCCCGGGGAGGGGCTCGCCGACGAACTCCTGGGCAAAGTGGGGCTCGAGGGCCTCGGCGGGGAGTGGTTCGCCGATCCCGACATGGTGATGGCGACCCTCTTCCTGGTCATGACCTGGAAGTACTTCGGCTTCCACATGATGCTCCACCTGGCCGGACTCCAGTCCATTCCCAAGGAGCTGACCGAGGCGGCGCTGATCGACGGCGCGGGTCCCTGGCAGCGCTTCCGCAATGTCACCCTGCCGCTGCTGGCTCCCACCCTGCGGATCAGCGTCTTCCTGTCGGTGATCGGTGCCATCCAGCTGTTCGACCTGGTGTGGGTGATCACTCAGGGCGGCCCCGACCACCACTCCGAGACCATGGCCGTGACCATGTTCCAGTACGGCTTCAAGCGCTACCAGGTCGGCTACGCCGGCGCGATCAGTGTGGTCATGTTCGGCATCAGTCTCGTCTTCGCCCTCGCCTACCAGCGCTTCGTGCTGCGCCGGGACCTCGAAGGGGCGATCACGACCATGCGCGGAGGCGGAAAATGACGCTCCCTCAAAAACGGGCCGGCCTCGGCACGGCCGTGTCCGCGCCGGCGTCCCCGGAGGCGTCCGCGAGCGAGACCGTGACCAGTCCCCCGCGCCGGCGTTCTCTCCGGGCCCTGTCGTTGCATCTCGTCCTGATCGCCGTCGGCGCGGTGATGGCCGTGCCCCTGCTGTACGCCGTGCTGTCCGGGTTCAAGTCCACCGACCAGCTCTCGGGTAACCCCGTCGGGCTGCCCGACCCGTGGGTGGGCGCCAACTACACCGGCATCCTTGCTTCCGGCGATTTCTGGCGGCTGGCCGGCAACAGCACGCTGATCGCCGTCGCCACGGCCTTGATAGTGGTCGCGGTGTCCGCGCCGGCGGCGTTCTCCTTCGCCCGGTTCGCCTTCCGGGGGCGGGAGGTGCTGTTCACGCTGTTCACGATGGGGCTGATGTTCCCGTTCGCGGTGGCCGCGTTGCCGCTGTTCCTGCTGCTGCGCTCCATGGGTCTGCTGGACAACCCGCTCGGCGTGATTCTCCCGCAGGCCGCCTTCGGCCTGCCGATGACGATCATCATCCTGCGCGGATTCTTCCGGCAGATCCCAGGGGAACTGGAGGAGGCGGCCACGCTCGACGGCTGCAGCCCGTTCGGCTTCTTCTGGCGGGTGCTGCTGCCGATGGCACGGCCCGCGCTGGGCACCGTCTCGGTGCTCGCCGTGGTCACCAGCTGGAACAACTTCTTCCTGCCGCTGCTGGTGTTCACCGACGACACCTGGTGGACCATCCCTATAGGCGTCCAGCAGTTCCAGGGCCAGTACTCCGCGGACACCGCGCGTGTCTTCGCGTACCTCGTCCTGGCCATGGTTCCCGCGCTCGCCTTCTACTCGGTCGCCGAGCGCCAGCTCGTCGGCGGCCTGACCGCGGGCGCGACCAAGGGGTGACGCACATGCGTCCGGTGCGTCACGGTGTGTGGCAGACCCTGCATGCGCGTCGGGGCCGGTTCGCGGGAGTCCCGAGGTCCGGCCCCTGGTGTTCCGCGGGCGGGCTCTGCTCCGCCCGGCAAAGCTTAGGCGGTGGTCATCGCCTGGATGGTGCCCAGGGAGCGCTGCGGGGCGATGCACCTGCCATCGGGCAGGAGTTCACCGGTGTCCTCGAAGAGCACGACACCGTTGCACAGCAGACTCCAACCCTGCTCCGGGTGGTGCGCCACCAGACGGGCGGACTCCCGGTCGGCGGAATCGGCTGCGGGGCAGGGTGACTGGTGCTGGCACATGGATGGGATCTTTCGCTCTGGCGTGACCTGCGGGCTGGCTGTCGTTTCAGTTCCGCGCCGTGAAGCTTCGTTCATGGCCGCCCCCCGTTGTGATGGGCCCGTCGAGACAGGCCGGTCGGAAACAAGTGTTGCCCCTCGGGCGGCAATCCGCAGGGATTTCGCGGCACCGCCCCTCACAGGGTGATGACGTGTCACCCTGGTGGACGGTTCAGCTCAACTGCCCTGTCAATTCGGGTGGTTCCGCATGGCCGAATGAGGCTAGTCCGGTCCGGAGTCCTGGCCACTCCGGTGTCCTGGGCCACGTCGGACTTCCTGGTGGTTCCGGTGAGGGCGTGGCCCGCCGCCGGCGGTCCGGCGGCGGGCACGCAAGAGGGAGGTGCGGGAGAGGGGGGAGGGGCGAGGAGAGGGTGCTCGCGCGAGGTGAGAGGTGAGAGGCGTCAGGCGGGTGAGCCGAGCAGCCGGTCTGGCGTGACCCGGTGGGTCAGCACCGGGAGAAGTTCGGCGGCCCGGTGCGGGCGGTGGGCCGCGATGCCGGGCGGTGCCGGGGCGAGCGGGACGAGCAGGTCGGTGGCTGCCGGATGGCCGGTGGCGCCGTCCGCTGTGCGGTCGCCGTGCAGCCAGAGGGCCAGCATGTAGAGGCCGGGTACCGACAGCAGCCGGGGCTGGTACGACTGAGGCAGGGCCTCGGCCTGGCGCAGGGCCAGCTCGGTGGAGGCGATGTAGGGGCCCTCGAAGAAGCGGGAGAAGGCCCAGCCGTCGGGGGTGAGTACGGTGTCCGCTGCGGCCACCGCCCGGTCGCCGCAGCGGATCAGGAAGCGCCAGCCGGCCAGTCGCGTCGCGGACACGCCCTCGGCGGTGACCCGGTCCAGGACGTGTACGGGCAGCGGCAGTTCGGGCGAAGCAGTCCCCTCGGCACCGAGGAGGGAGGGGGTTCGGGCCTCACTGACCGCGGTGGGAGAGGAGAGTGCGGTCAGGACGGAACGCAGTGCGGGCGCGGGAGCCGGGGGGACATGCAGGGGCATGGTGGGTCGCCTCTCATTCGAAGGCACAGTGACGCGAAGGCGGGGCGGACGACGCTGTCAGCTCACGAAGGCCAGGAGGCAGGGGCCGGGGGGTCTGAGTACGAGAGGTGGGGGTGAGGAGTGCCGCACGTCACCTCATCGGCTGGATCACTCGACCGTGGGCGCCAACCTTCTGCCTTGTCCACGGAGTTTATACGACGCGTGTTCGGAGTATGTTTCGGCTAGTCGTTTTCGATCCGTGAAACAAGGGTACTTCCGGACGGCGAAACGGGGGAATTATCCCGATTCTCAGTCGGGTGTGCGGCGATGACCTCGATAAATGGCCGCGCAGTGGTAGGCCTATTGTCGTCGGCGTTTTTCACGAGTTCGCCGTCGCCTTGTCACGCGCACTGTCGGCCATGTGTCGGCCATGCCGCGTGAATGTGCCACTGGTCACCTTCGATCAGCGTAGCGGGCAACAGGTCGCTCCGGGGCGTTATCGATCGCATCCGCTGGGCATCCTCCACTGTGGACCGGGACCCGGCGGCCGATCATCGGACCGCCCATTCGAGGAGGAGGGAGGCTTCGATGGGGGAGAAGGTCGTGGCAGGCGGGCTCGACCTGTCCGATCGTCAGCGCTACCGCGACAAGCTCCGCAGGTGCCTGACGGGTTTGGAGCGGCTCCTGGCGGAGAAGCGGTTCGACCGGCCCAGGAACCTCATGGGGCTGGAGATCGAATTGAATCTCACGGGCGCCGACGGGATGCCCAAAATGTTGAATGGACAAGTCCTCGAGCGGATTGCGAGCCGCGACTTCCAAACAGAACTCGCCATGTTCAACCTGGAAGTCAACATAGCTCCACACCGTTTGGATGGTCGGGTATTCGACCGGCTCGCCGAGGAACTTCGTACCTCCCTCGCGTACGCGGACCGGAAAGCCGCCGAAGTGGGCGCCGGAATCTTGATGATCGGGATTCTGCCGACGCTGGACCGCGACGACCTGGTCTCCTCGAATCTCTCTGCCGTCGATCGCTACACCCTGCTCAACGAGCAGATCGTGGCCGCTCGCGGGGAGGACTTCAGCCTCGACATCGAGGGGGTGGAACGCCTCAGTTGTACCTCCAAGTCCATCGCGCCGGAGGCTGCCTGCACCTCGGTACAACTGCATCTCCAGGTCACCCCGGCCCGCTTCGCCGACGTGTGGAACGCGGCCCAGGCGGTTGCCGCCGCCCAGATCGCCGTCGGCGCCAACTCCCCCTTCCTGTTCGGCCGTGAACTGTGGCGCGAGTCCAGGCCACCGCTGTTCCAGCAGTCCACCGATACCCGTCCGCCCGAGCTCCAGGCGCAGGGAGTGCGGCCGCGCACCTGGTTCGGCGAGCGCTGGGTCGGCTCGGCGTTCGACCTCTTCGAGGAGAATCTGCGCTACTACCCCGCACTCCTGCCGATCTGCGACGACGAGGACCCGCTCGACGTGATGGACCGGGGCGGCACCCCTTCGCTCGCGGAACTCGTCCTGCACAACGGCACGGTCTACCGCTGGAACCGCCCGGTCTACGACGTCGCCGACGGCGTGCCCCACCTACGGGTGGAGAACCGGGTCCTGCCCGCCGGCCCCACCGTCGTCGACGTGGTCGCCAACGCGGCGTTCTACTACGGCCTCGTCCGGGCCCTCGCGGAGGACAGCCGCCCCGTGTGGACCCGGCTTCCCTTCGAGGCCGCCGCCGCCAACTTCGACGCCGCCTGCAGGCACGGCATCGACGCCCGCTTCACCTGGCCCCGGCGCGGGCGTTACGGGGGTATGGCCGAGGTGGACGCGGTCACCCTCGTACGCGACGAACTGCTGCCGCTGGCCGAGGCGGGACTGGACGCGTGGGGCATCGAACCCGCGGACCGGGACCTGTACCTCGGCGTGATCGAGGAGCGCTGCCGACGCCGGCAGAACGGCGCGAGCTGGCAGGCCGCGACCTTCCACCGGGCGCTGGACGGGGGCCTGTCCCGGGAGGCTGCACTGGCAGCCACCACCCGGCGCTACCGTGAGCTGATGCTGCGGGGCGATCCGGTACACGCCTGGCCCGTCGGGCTGCCGGAGCCGGTGCCCACGGGCTGACCCTCCGGGCGAGCGGGCGGACGTGCCCCGGGCAGCCGGAGGGACGGCCGCCCGGAGGCCGCCGACGGCACGGTCGGCCGCGGGGAGGGCACGGAGCCGCCGGGCGCGGACCGCCCGCCGGGTGCTCGGCCGGTGCCTTCATACTGAACCGATCGGACGGATCGGTGATCTGGAGGCAGGTGTGCAGGCGGAGGCGGGCCCGGAGGCCGATGCGTATCCTCGGCGGCGGCTCACACGGAAGACGCTCCGCGACGAGACGCTGCTCGTGCTGGCGGTGTCGCTCGGCGCGAGCGCGGTGTCCGCGCTGATCAGTTTCGTCGGCTCGGTCACCCGGCCGGGCGGCCTGAAGGACCAGGCGGCCACCCTCAACGGCTCGGCGGCACCGGGCCGTCCCTGGCTCGACCTGGCCTGGCAGCTCTTCGGGATCACCAGCGCGCTGGTACCCGTCGCGCTCGTCGCCCACTTCCTGATCCGCGAGGGCGTGGGGCTGCGCACCCTCGGCTTCGACCGCACCCGGCCCTGGTCCGACCTCGGCCGCGGAGCGGCGGTCGCGGCGGCCATCGGCAGCAGCGGCATCGCTTTCTACCTGGCCATGCGCGGCCTGGGCTTCAACCTCACCGTAGTGCCCGAGGCGCTGCCCGAGGTGTGGTGGAAGTTCCCGGTGCTGATCCTCTCGGCGATGCAGAACTCGATCCTCGAAGAGGTCATCGTCCTCGCCTACCTGCTGCGCCGGCTGGAGCAGTTGGGCTGGTCGCCGGGCGCCGCGATGGCGGCCAGTTCGGTACTGCGCGGCTCGTACCACCTCTACCAGGGCATCGGCGGGTTCATCGGCAACATGGTCATGGGTGTGGTCTTCGTCCACCTCTACCGCCGCTGGGGGCGGGTGGGGCCCCTGGTGGTCGCGCATACGCTGCTCGACGTCGGGGCGTTCGTGGGGTACGCACTGCTCGCGGGCAAGGTGGGCTGGCTGCCCACGGCGTGAACCGATTCGGGAAGGGGGCATGCGATGGCACCGCACGCCCCCTTCGTCCCAGGAGTCGGCTCAGCCCTTTGGCCAGCTGCGGCTCAGGGCCCCGCCGCTCGGCAGTGCGGCACTCAGCAGCTCGCCTTCGATGACGGTCACCGCCCGTCCGCTCAGCAGGGTGCGCTCGCCGCGCAGTTCCGTACGGATGCGGCCCGAGCGGGGTGAGGCCTGGAGGCCGGTGAGGGCGGTGCGACCCAGGCGCTCGGACCAGTAGGGGGCCAGCGCGGTGTGGGCGCTGCCGGTCACGGGGTCCTCGTCGATGCCGACGTTCGGAAAGAAGCAGCGTGAGACGAAGTCGTAGCCCCGGGACGGATCCTGTGCGCGTGCGGTGGCGATGACGCCACGCCGGGAGTGGGCACCGAGGGTCTTGAGGTCGGGCCGCAGGGCACGGACCGTCCGCTCGTCGGAGACCTCGACCAGCAGGTCGCCGACGTTCGGACCGGTGTCGAAGGCCGTGAGCGGCTCGGCCCCCAGCGTTTCGGCGAACCCTTCGGGAAGGGTGAGCGGGGTGAGTGGGGCCGTGGGGAAGTCCAGGGTCACGGAGCCGTCCTCGGCCGGCGCCGCGACGAGGACGCCACTGCGGGTGGCGAACCGGACGGGGCCCTTGTGGGAGCCCGTGGTGTGCAGGACGTGTGCGGTGGCGAGGGTCGCGTGGCCGCACATGGCGACCTCGGCGGCGGGGGTGAACCAGCGCAGCGCCCAGTCGGCGTCCCCGCTCCCGGACAGCGGGTGCGCGAAGGCGGTCTCGGCGTGGTTGACCTCCAGGGCGACGTTCTGGAGCCAGCCGTCGTCCGGGAACGCGTCCGTGTCCAGGAGCAGAACTCCGGCGGGGTTGCCGGCGAAGGGCCGGTCGGTGAAGGCGTCGACGATTCGAATGCGCATCCCCCGACGGTAGGGCTTGGGCGGAACCGCAGGCCAAGGCCAATCCGAAGACACCGGACCGGACCCTTGGCGTTGATCCGGTGGCCGACGGTCAAGGAGCCGAGGCCGCCTCGGGGCCGGAGGGCGGCGTCGAGGGGACGAGGTAGTCCGTCCGCCCCTCGTCGTCGAGCTCGAAGGGGCCCTCGGGGATGATGCAGAACTCATTGCCCTCCGGGTCGGCCATCACCAGGAAACCGCCGTCCGCGTACTCCTTCAGCCGATGCCCGCCGAGTGCCTCGACCCGCTGTTGCTCCGCAGCCGGGTCGGGTGAGGTGATGTCGAAGTGCATGCGGTTCTTGCCCGACTTGGGCTCGCTGGTCCGCTGGAAACCCAGACCCAAACCGTTCTCGCGTCGTATCCACACGTAGGGCCCCGTGCGGCCCACGACCGGGCGGCCGAGCAGCTCGGACCAGAACGCGGCGAGCCGCTCGGGGGCAGTGGCATCGACGATGAGGGCGTTGATACGCAGAGGGGAGTCGGCCATGCGCCGATCCTCTCAGGGGCCACTGCGCTGTCAGCGGTGGCGCCGTCGGTTCCCGCCCGCGCCCCGCGTGGCTACGAGACAGAGCGGTCTGACCTGCGACAGCGATGATGGGCCGTTTGCCAGTGAAGTTGAGCCAACGCTAGTTTGTGACAGCGAAGTTGCGTCGATGGGGAATTTGTCAGGTAGGGGACGCGGTGGGGGCACCTGTCCGTACAGTCGATCAGGCTGTGCTCGCGGGCTTTGAGCTGGACTTTTCTGTTAACGGGGTGCGTAGACGCCGCCTCCTACAGACCGGCTGGGACGTTCGGTTCGAGGCAGTGGAGCCGATCCGAGAGTTCAGCTGGCGCAAGTACGGCCGGGGCTTCGCAGGCTGGTACTACTCGGTGACCGTGCGAGATCATCTGGCCTCCTTCGTGGATACCCCCGGCTTCAGCCGGGGGAGGAAACGAAGTTCCTGCGGAGCAGGGCAACGGGCTGCGATGCGCCGTCAGGGCGGATTGCAGTGCTCTGACCCGCGGATTTGAGCTTAAGTCGCAGTGACGCTAGTTTGTGAGCGTGACCTCGACGTATGTGAAGCGGGCGTTCAAGTACCGCTTCCATCCGACCGATGCGCAGGCGGCCGAGCTGTCGCGCACGTTCGGCTGCGTGCGCAAGGTCTACAACCTGGCCCTCGCCGCCCGTACCGAGGCATGGGCGCGACAGGAGCGGATCAACTACAACGCCACCTCGGCGATGCTGACCGCGTGGAAGAAGACCGAGGAACTCGCCTACCTCAACGACGTGTCCTCCGTGCCGCTGCAGCAGACGCTGCGCCACCTGCAGAGCGCGTTCACCCATTTCTTCGGCAAGCGGTCCCAGTACCCCCGCTTCAAGAGCCGGAAGAAGTCCCGCAGGTCCGCCGAGTACACCACCAGTGGTTTCCGCTTCCGCGAGGGGAAGCTGACGCTGGCGAAAATGGCCGAGCCGCTGGACCTCGTGTGGTCCCGTCCGCTCCCCGAGGGGGCGACGCCCTCCACGGTGACCGTGTCGCAGGACGCGGCCGGGCGCTGGTTCGTGTCGATGCTGTGCGAGGACCCGACCGTGAAGCCGTTGCCCGCCGCCGATACGGCGGTCGGCGTCGACGTCGGCCTGGAGCACCTTCTGACCCTCTCCACCGGCGAGAAGATCACCAACCCGAGGCACGAACGCCGCGACCGTACCCGTCTCGCCAAGGCCCAGCGGGCTCTGGCGAAGAAGGCCAGGGGCGACGGAGTCAACCGGCGCAAGGCCCGGATCAGGGTCGCGAAGATCTACGCCCGGATCACCGACCGCAGGCGAGACGGCCTGCACAAGCTGACCACTCGGCTCGTTCGTGAGAACCAAACGATCGTGATCGAGGATCTGACCGTGCGCAACATGGTCAAGAACCACATGCTCGCCCGGGCCATTTCGGACGCGAGCTGGAGCGAGTTCCGCTCCATGCTGGAGTACAAGGCCACCTGGTACGGGCGGGAAGTGATCGCGGTCGACCGCTTCTTCCCCTCCTCCAAGTTGTGCTCCGCCTGCGGCACCTTGCGGAAGAAGATGCCGCTGCACGTCCGCACCTGGACATGCGACTGCGGCACGACCCACGACCGGGACGTGAACGCGGCGAAGAACCTTCTGGCGGCCGGGCTGGCCGTGTCTGTCTGTGGAGCCGGTGTAAGACCTCAACGGAGTTCTCCGGGCGGGCAGTCGGCGACGAAGCAGAAACCCCCACGGCGCGAGCCGTAGGAATCCCCCTCGTTCACGAGGGGGAGGAAGTCAAGTTGGTTACGAATCGTGGCTAGAGAGGGACCGACTGGTCCTCCTGGACCGGGATCCGCAGGTCACGGCTATCGCCTCGCAGCCATTCTGGCTTCACTGGCACGACGGGGTCCGCAAGCGCCGGCACGCTCCCGACTACTTCGCCCGGCTCGCTGACGGGCGGGCCCGTGTGGTCGACGTTCGTGCCGAGGACGACATGGACGAAGAAACGCGGGATTCCTTTACCGCGACCGAGCGCGCGTGCGGGGCGGTGGGCTGGGAGTTCTCCTGGGTCGGACGGCCCGATCCGGTGTTTATGGCGAACGTCCGCTGGCTGGCCCGCTACCGGCGCACGCGCTGCGGCCGGCCCCAAGCGGTGGCCGACCGGCTCCTGGATGTCTTCCACCAGCCGAGGGGTCTATGGGAGGGCGCCGGTCTGGTCGGGGACCGGTTGCAGGTCCTGCCGGTGCTGTTCCATCTGCTGTGGTCCGGCGCGTTGGAAACGGACTTGGAGGGCGGCTTGATGCAGACCGACAGCCTGGTCTGGACGGAGGGAAGCAAATGAGCGGGTTGAGGCGTCCGCCGGCCTTGGCGGTCGGTCACAAGGTCCGCTTCGAAGGCCAGGTCAGGGGGGGTTCTCGAGGTCACCCCCCAGGCAGCGGTGGTGGAGGACGAGGAGACTCCGCACCGGGTGGTCGCCTTGATCGACCTGTTCGAGGCGGCCGATTTCGAGGTCTTGTTCCAGGCCGAACGGATGCCGCTGCCCGCAGTCGGGTTGCTGGAGGCGTTCCCGCCCGAGGTGGTGAAGCAGGCCTTGTGGTGGGAGGGGCACATCCTGGAAGTCATAAACGGCCTCGCGCCGGACGCGGAGCCCGGTTCGCAACCGCGGCCAGGTTACGGGCCGGGCTCAACAGTAACGTCGCGGCAGCGGGTGAAAGCAGCCGAGCTGGCGGTCGCCGGTCACTCCGTCGCGGACAAGACGATCGCTGGTCGGCGCCTGCGCTACCAGGAACAAGGCCTGGTCGGCCTGGCCGACCGCCGCCCGGTCCGCAAGCGCGCGGAGTTCGGCTCGGTGCCCGAGTCCGTGGTCGCGGCGATGCGAAAGGCGATCAAGGAGGGTGTCGACACCTCGACTCGCAACGGGGCCTATCTGATCTGGCGGACCGGGGAGATCCTGCGGGAATCGGGCGGTGAGCCGATCGAACTGCCGGCCCGGCGGACCCTCTACCGGCTGCTGGCGAAGTTGACGAAAGGCACCCACGCGACTGGCTCGGCGGTCACGCGCCGGTCCAAGGCCCATGGGGCGGCGGCCCCGTTCGGAGAGCTGACGGTGTCGGCTCCCGGCGAGGTCATGCAGATGGACTCCACCCCGATGGACGTGCTGGTCCGCCTCGACAACGGGGTCGTCGGCAAGGTCGAACTCACCGGCATGATCGACGTCGCGACCAGGACGCTGTCCGCCGCGGTTCTGCGGCCGACGACGAAGTCGGTGGACGCGAGCCTACTGCTGGCCCGCACTGTCACCCCTGAGCTGATGCGGCCGGGCTGGGTCGACGCGCTGAAGATGTCCCGTTCGGTGCTGCCGCACCGCAGGCTGCTGTCCCTGGACGAACGCCTTGAGCACGCGGCGGCCAAGCCGGTCATCGTCCCGGAGATGATCGTCTGCGACCACGGCAAGGTGTTCATCTCCCGGAACTTCCGGTCCTCCTGCCGGTTCCTGGAGATCGACTTCCAGCCCACCCACAAGGGCTCGCCGTTCCAGAAGGGGCACATCGAGAAGATGCTGGGCTCGGTGGCCACGATGTTCGCCCAGTTCCTGACGGGATACACCGGCCGCAACACCGACAACCGCGGGCGGCACCCCGAGCGCGAGAACCTGTGGTCGCTGCCCGAATTGCAGGACCTGCTGGACGAATGGGTCGTCGCGAAGTGGCAGAACCGCCCACACGAGGGCCTCCGCGACCCCGACCATCCCGGACAGCTGTTCACGCCGAACCAGAAGTACGCAGCCCTGGTCGAGGCATGCGGCTACGTCCCGGTCGCGCTCAGCGGCCAGGACTACGTGGAACTGCTGCCGGCAGCGTGGCGGGCCGTCAACACCTATGGGATCCGGATCAACAACCGCACCTACGACAGTCCCGAGCTGGGGCCGGTGTGCCTGCGCGACTCCGGTGTCACCGCGAAGCGGGGGCTCTGGGAGGTCCACCGCGACCCCTACGACGTCTCCTATGTCTGGGTACGCGACCACCGCGGCGATGGCAGTTGGGTCCAGGCAACCTGGAAGTACATGAAACGGGCCCCGGTCCCCTTCGGTGACCTGGCCTGGGACCACGTCAGCCACCAACTGCCCAAGGCCACCGAGGAAGAAATCACCCAGGCCGTCGCCGACCTGCTGACCCGCGCGCACGCCGGCCCCGACCGGCCGGCCACGAAGAAGGACCGGAAGGCCAGGTCGGCGAAGGCGATCAAGGCCGAGCGGCAGGTCGCCGCCCGGACGAAGGCCGCTCCGCCGGTCGTTCCCTCCCAGCCACCGGAAGCTCCGCAGGAACCTGAGGTCGAAGTACCCGCCGAGGACGGCGATCTTGCCGAGGTGATCCCGCTGGGGTTGTTCAATCCGCTCGAAGACCCCTGGGGGCGCTCGTGACCACGCTGCCCGCCGAGGATCCGGACGACGACTTCGGGCGGCAGCTGACCACCCTGCCCGGCTGGCGTGAGTTCGTCGGTGCTTCCCTGAGCGAGCCCATGGCCGTGCTGACGAAGGCCGAGTACGACGCACTGGAGACGGAAGGCCAGGACGCCTACGACGACGACCGACTCGACCACCATGCCCGCCTCCAGGTGGTCGCCACCTCCACGGTCCGCTCCACCGTCACCTGCGGGCGCCGCCTGATCATCCTCAACCGCGGGGCGATCAGCGCTCGCCGCGGTCTGCTCGTCTCCGGCCCCGCCAACACCGGCAAAACGATCGCTCTTACCCAGCTCGGCCTGGCCCATGAGTTGCAGGACCGCCGCCGGCACCCGGGACAGGACGACCGCATCCCGGTCATCTACATCACCGTCCCGCCCGCCGCGACTCCCCGGATGATCGCCGCCGAGTTCGCTCGCTTCCTGGGTCTGCCGGTCCTGCGGAGTTCGAACATCACCGACCTCACCGAGGCGGTCGTCGGCGTCTGCACCAGGGCCCGGACCGGACTGATCCTGGTGGACGAGATCCACAACATCTCCCTGATGACCCGCCACGGAGCGGAGGCCTCGGACACGCTGAAGTACTTCTCCGAGCGCATACCGGCGACTTTCGCCTACGCGGGCATCGACATCGAGGACGGCAGTCTGATGTCTGGCACCCGGGGAGACCAGATCGCTGCCCGTTTCACCCCGATGGCCACCCACTCCTTCCCCTACAACACCGAGTGGAAGGCGCTGGTTGCTCAGATGGAGGCCAACCTCGTGCTGCACGAGCACAAGCGCGGCACCCTGACCCGCCTGGACCGCTTCATCCATACCCGCACCGGCGGCATGATCGGCACTCTCTCCCACCAGATCCGCGGAGCCGCCGTCGACGCCATCCTCGGCCGCACCGAGAAGATCAACAAAGCGGGCCTGCTGGCTGTCGACCTGGACATCGCCTCTCGCCGCAAGCGCCCGGACACTGGCCGGTGACTTCGCCGAGCGAGTACGGCCCCGTCGCCCGACTGCCGTTCCAGGTCCGTCCGAAAAGCGGTGAAGGGGCCGGAACGTTCATCACCCGGCTCGCCCAAGCCAACTACCTTCCACCCGCCTACCTGCGGAAATACCTCGCCCAGCCGCCCTTGCACCGCGGCAGTCCGAGCTGGGACCGCATCGCCGCAGCCGCTGGACGCGATCCGGTCGAACTGCGGCAACTCCTGGAGACCATCCCCTGCGAGGAATGCGGCGCCCCTATGCGGCCTATGGCGAGCTTCGGCGTCAAGCCACTCACCTGCTCCAGGTCCTGCCGACAAAAGCGATACCGCCGACGCATCCCAGCGGCAGACTGGAAGAAAGTCCCCTGTGTCGCCGCATCTGTGGACAAGCGATGAAGATCCGGCTCGGACAGCGCCGCCACATGTGCTCATCGCACTGCCGGCGGGTCGCGTTCCAGTTCCGCCAGCGCGGTGAACCACTGCCTCGGCCATCGAAGTCCAAGGGCGACGCCGGGCCCGCCGACGAGGAAGAACTTGTCGGCCTCTGCCCCGTCTGCGAAGGACCGATGAACAGCGCCACAAAGCGAAAGGCGTGCTCGCGACGCTGCAGCGCCAGGATCGCCCATTGGACCCGCAGCCCGCTGCCGCCGACCACGACCTGCCGCCGTTGTCGGAAAATACTCCTGCCTCGAGCCGACGGTCGCCCCCGAGACTGGTGCTCGATCGACTGCAGAACCCAGGAATTGCGCGGACAACAAACCTCCCCGTTTGCAGCCGCGATCCCGTTCGAGGAAACGGATGCCGAGATCGAATCGGCTGCACCGGAGACGGCCGGACCCTTCGGAACGAGGAGCCGCAGAGGCTGCGAGCGCCGCTACCGACCACTCATGATCAACCCCTGGTGCTCTCGCCGCTGCCTGGAGCAGGAGATACTGAAGCGCGCTGAACTGCAGGAATGCGGCTGCTGCGGTGCCTCGATGGCCCGCCGCAAGCCGGTCACAGGCCGCATCTGGTGCTCGGGCCCATGCCGAGGCCGAGCCTCCCGCTGGAACATCGAGTTTCGGGCCCGTGCGCAGTTGATGATCAGCGGCGACCAACGCCAATCCCCGCCGAAGTACCCCAGCCCACCGACCTGCCGAGGCTGCCGCAGCAGCTACCAGCCACTCAGGCCCAACCCCTGGTGCTCGGACCAGTGCTTTGACGAGGAACTCGCCCGGCGATCTGACCAGCAGGAATGTGGAGCCTGCGGAACTTCCATGGCCCACCGCAAGCCAGTTCCCACGCGCAAGTGGTGTTCGGGCACCTGCCAGCAGAGAGGGATCCGCTGGCGAGCTGAACTCCGCGACCGCACGAGGCAGGTGCTCTCTGCCACTGAGCCTCGGGAAACGCTCTCTTCAACCGCCCATTGACCGGTTGCGGCTCGACGCTTCCCTGCTCACCAACGGAAAACCCCAGCTCAAAGCAAGGAACCTGCTGGCACTCTGGTGGCATGGAACTGTTCGGTGATCAGGAGCTGGGCGATGCAATCGCGGAGGCGGAATCTTCCTCATGGGCCGTCAGAGCCACAGCAGGCCGGCGTCTGGCAACAGCCACGAAGATCGAGGCAGTCGCCGATGTCCTCCAGCGCCTTCTGCTCGATGCCCAGGACACCGGCGTGACCTCGGAGACGGCCGTGTCCCTCTTGGAGCGCCGGGATCTTGCTGGTCTGCGGGCTGTTCTCGCAGCCCTCTCCCGAGCGACCGACGTTGGAACCGCTGACCAGCTCAGCGCGGAACTTGACAGCGACCCACGCTGGACGACCGACAACGAGGCCTCCGAGCTCATTCAACAGCTCCAAGCACTGACGTCCGATACGGATCAGGGAGTCCGCGTCGAGGCCGAGTGGCGGCTCTCGCGCCTGCGCTGACAGAAGGAACGTCGAACGCGACCCGCTGATGATCGCCGGACTCCTACCGGCAGATGGCCTCCGCGACCACAAGGCATCCGAGCAGTGCCCAACCTTCAGTGAGGCTGCGCCATGCTCGTTTCCGCAGTTCAGCGGAGCTGGTGTGATGCGCCGGTGAGGTCCTCACGCTGACAGGTGGCCTGATCATTAGCACGAGATCGTCTGGCGTGGGCGTTCTCGCGGGTTCTGGCGTGAGGTTCGGGGGCTGCTGCGTAGGTTCCGCGTCGGGAGGAATGTTCATGACGGACGTACTGACGTGGACGATCGAGCGGCGGCTTTAGCTGGCGAAACGTGCCGAACTGCTGCGCAAGGAGCTGGGCGAACTCGAGCTGGAGGTGGCCCGGTTGGAAGCCGCCGAGGTGGTGTTCGGGCAATGGTTTGAGGCCACCGACGGTGGACGGCGACCGCCGGGCATCGTGTCGCCGGAGCCGGAGCCGGAGCCGGAGCCGGAGCCGGAGCCGGAGCCGGAGCCGGAGCCGGTTGCTGTGACGGTGGGCCAGGGTGCGGGCGGGATGCGGGTGGTGCCCGATCGCGTCGAGGGGATGG
>NZ_JBIAIV010000069.1:0-32242 GCF_042871645.1 Streptomyces sp. NPDC005774
GTGGGGGAGGAGCGGGAGACCGTGGAGGAGGTCGCCGAGCCCTTCCTCGTACGGGAGGGGCTGCTCGCCCGCACCCCGCGCGGCAGGATCGCCACGCCCGCGGCATGGGAGCACTTCGGCCTCGTGCCGCCGGGGCAAGGTGGTCCCGCCGACGGGCGGGAAGGCCCGCGCTGACAGATGATCGCCGCGCTGCGCAACCAGTTCGGTGACCACACCGTCGAGAACAAGAAGTAACCACCGCCTACGTTCAGGGAGGTCGGTGGCGTCGAGCCGCAGCGCGACATGCACGTATCGCACCTGTCGCCCGCCGACTCCCGCTCGTACGCCCGGGGCGAGGTCCCGTTCGGCCCGGGCGTCACCGCTTTCGTCGGTCCCAACGACCAGGGCAGGACCAACCTCGTCGAGGTGGTCGGCCATCTCGCGACCCTTGGCAGCCGCCGGGTCTCCTCCGACGCCCCGCCGGTCGCCGCGGACGCGACCGGGACCACACTGTGTGCGTGGCTGAGCCTGTCGACCTTCGCCGGGCTGCTCGTCCACGCGCTCTTCGGCTTCACCTGGGTCGACCCGGTGGCCGGATTCGTCATCGGCCGCCCTCGCCGTTAGCAAGGGCAGGGAAGCCTGGGAGAGCGGGCTGGTCTGCGACGGCGATGCAGACGAGGAGACCGTCGTGGGCGCGGAGCACCGCCAGAAACTCACGGGCATAGGAGGCCGGCCCTGGCGACGGCGTCCCGGCCGGATCCCTCAGTGCGTTCCGGAACGGGGCGTGGAACCGGTCGGCGAGCGCATCCGGGTCCTGCCGGATGCGCGCCGCGGTTGATGCGGCCGTGCCACTGGCGTGACGCACTCGACCCAGGCCTCAATAAGTGCATATCGGCCATCAGTAATTTTTCATAGCAAAGTGTTGATTTACCCCTCTGTTGGTGTCTAGCGTGGGATTCCAAGCAATTTCGAACTGATATTCGAACTGAGGCTTCGGTCGTGTGGGTGCGCGTCTTGCGGGGTGAGGACCGTGTCCTGTCCCTCCCCAAGCCCACCCCGAACCGCCGTCGGATGCACCAGAGGAGAACGGCGTGAACAGCTTCACCTTCACCCCCGCCACCAAGGAACGGGCCAAGGCCCGCATCGCACTCACCGGGCCCACCGGTTCGGGCAAGACCTACACCGCGCTCGTCCTCGGCACCGGGATCGGCGACCGGATCGCCCTGATCGACACCGAGCACGGCAGTGCTTCCAAATACGCCGACGAGTTCGCCTTCGACACCCTCCCGCTCACGACGTTCGAGCCCCCCGCGCTCGTCGAGGCGCTCGCGGTAGCCGCCCACGAGGGCTACGACGTCGTGATCGTCGACTCGCTCTCGCACTTCTGGTCCGGCGCGGGCGGGATGCTGGAGCAGGTCGACAACGCCGCGAAGCGCGTCGCGGGAGGCAACACCTTCGCCGGCTGGAGGGAGGCCCGCCCTCTGGAGCGGGCGATGGTTGATGCCCTGCTCGCCTACCCCGGCCACCTCATCGCCACCATGCGTACCAAGACCGAGTACGTCGTGGAGGCGGACGAGCGCGGGCGCAAGGTGCCGCGCAAGGTCGGGCTCAAGCCCGAGCAGCGGGAGGGCATCGAGTACGAGTTCGACATCGTCGGCGACCTCGACCACGAGAACACCCTGGTGATCTCCAAGTCCCGGGCGAAGCCGCTCTCCGGGCGCGTCATCCGCAAGCCGGACGAGACGTTCGCCGAGGCCGTCCTGGAGTGGCTCAACGCCGGTAAGCCCACCCCGAGCGCGTCCGACTACCTCACGACCGCCACCGCCCCGCACGCCACCTACGAGGAGCTCCGCGGCCTCTACGAGGAGGTGCGCCGGCACAACCTGCTCGCCGCCGCCGTCCTGGATCCCGCCGGGGGTTCGACCACGCTGGGCGAGCTCATCGTGCGCCGCGGCACCGAGGCGAAGAAAGAGACCGGAAAAGGGACCGAGCAGAAGGGTGAGGCCGCGTGAACCTCCGGGACCACGCCACCCGGGTCGTCGTACTCAGGGTGTTGCGCGACGCGGTGGAGGCCGAGTACCGGGCCGAGCGCCGCGCGGTCCTCGACGGGTTGCGCGCGGCTCGCGCCGAACTCGCCCTCAAGTCGATGCGGGTGACCATGCCGGACGACACCCCGATCGCCACCCTCACGCTCATCGACCCCCAGTCGGCGGTCGTGGTCGCAGACGAGGACGCCTTCACCGCCTGGGCGGCCGTGAACCACCCCGGCGAGGTGGAGACCCTGCTCCGGGTGCGCCCCGCCTGGCAGCGGGATCTCTTCGCCCGGCTCGCCTGCTCCGGCCCGGTCGCCGACCCGCACACCGGCGAGGTGATCCCGGGACTGACGGTGGCGCCGGCCCCCGAGCCGCGTTCGTTCAGCCTGCGGCCCGTGCCCGGCGGAGCGGAACGAGTCGCCCGGGCCTGGCGTACCGGCGAGATCGACCTGCGCCGGCTGCTCGCCCTCGGCGGGGGCGAGACGTGATGACCACCGCCACAGCGCGCTTCGACAGGGAATCGCCCGCCACCCTGTGGTTCCTGATCTCACAAGCCGGTCACCTCGGCTGCGGCCGCTGGAGTCTCGGGGACGACGGGCGACTGCGCTGCGCCTGCGGGACCGTCCTGTACCTGTACCAGCAGCCGGCGGACGGGGCGGGAAGCGGGGCACCGGAGTCACCCGGGACGTGCTCCCGCGGAAGGGAGGAACGGATGACGCCGGCTGAGACCGCGGGGCTCGCCGCGCTGGTCGCGGCGATGTGCCCGTCGATGCACCTGGAGGAGACCACGACGGACGCCTGGCACCTCCTGCTCGCCGACCTGGACGTCGCCGACACGCGGGAGGCCGTGATCCGGCTGGGCCGCGTGCAGTCCCGCATCGACGCCGCCGACATCCGTGCCGAGGTGCGCGCGATCCGGGAGGAGCGGCTCGCCCGCGACCCGTTGCCACTCCCGGACACCGACCCGGACGATCCGCACCGCTATCGCGCGGAACTCCTCGCGATCGTGACCGCGATCGCCTCGGGACAGCGCGTCAGGCGGGCACCCGCCGTCCCGGCCCAGCCACCTCCCGCCCTCGCCGGCCGCTCGAGGGAAGCCCTCCGCGTCCGTGCCCTCCGCGTGCCCTGCCCCTGGTGCCGGGCTGCCGTCGGCCGTGCCTGCACCGTCCCCCGGCTCGGCATCCCGCTGAAGAACGCTCCGGCCCACACCTCGAGACTCATCGCGGCGGGGCCCGCCGAACGAGAAGAAGAAGGGGAGCCGGGCAGTGAGCCCGAAGACGCCCCGAAGTGGCAGCTTTGTCGTCGGACAACCGACTCCCCCCGTCCCTACGTGCGTTAGGAGTACCTCTCATGGTCGGCGAGACCGTCGTCACCGTCGTCGGCAACCTGACCGACGACCCCGAGATCCGCAACACCCCGTCCGGCGAGGCGGTCACACACTTCACCGTCGCCTCCACCCCCCGCACCTTCGACCGGCAGAGCAACGAGTGGAGGGACGCCGACACACTGTTCCTGCGCTGCTCGGTCTGGCGGAAGATGGCGGAACACGTCGCCCGGTCCCTGACGCGCGGCACCCGTGTCATCGTCCAGGGGCGGCTGCACCAGCGGACGTACGAGACCAGGGAAGGCGAGAAGCGGACCGTCATCGAGCTGGAGGCATTGGAGGTCGGTCCCTCCCTGCGCTACGCCGACGCGACGGTCAGCAAGATCTCGCGCGTGGGCGTGCCCGGCGACACCCTCTTCGACACCGCCCCGTCCGCGCCGAACGGCGCGCCGGAGGCCCCCGACGGGGACAAAAGCGCCCCCCACGACCACAACAGCCCCACGTTCCCCTTCTGACCCGGTCGAAGATTGCTGGATGATCGTCATGAATGTCCTCCCGCCAAGCGGCCAGGCACAGCTCGAGAGCTGGACCCCGGCAGCGGCCATCGGCCTGACCTGCCCCGACTGCCACCCCGAAGGCCGGGACACCGCTGCCGGGATCCAGTCGGACAACGGCAACGAGACGGCCCGTCGCGGGGTCTGCGACGACAGCGCGGACGAGCCGTTCACCGACCTGGACTCCTCAAACGCATCGGCAACGGCGTGACGGTGCTGCGGCAATTCGCGCGGCGACCGCGGCCGATGGCCGATGTACCGGCCTTTTGAACCGACAGCGTGCCGCCGTCCACAACCCCCACAGGACGACGAGGCGAGCACATGAAGTTCGTGCACACATCGGACTGGCACATCGGAAAGGTACTCAAGGGGCACAGCCGACTCGATGAGCAGCGGGCCGTCCTGCGCGAGATAGTCCAGGTGGCACGGGACCACCGGGTCGACGCAGTCCTCGTTGCCGGTGACCTGTACGAGGCGTCCGCCCCGTCGGCGGACGCCCAGCAACTGCTGGTGCAGGCGTTGCTCACACTGCGACGCACTGGTGCCGAGGTCATCGCGATCGCCGGCAACCACGACCACGCACCCACCTTCGACGCCTACCGGCCGCTCATGGCGAGCGCGGGGATCACCCTGGCCGGCACTGTGCGCGTCGCGGCCGACGGCGGGGTGGTGAAGTTCACCGCGCGCTCGACGAGGGAACCGGTCACTGTCGCCCTGCTGCCGTTCCTGTCCCAGCGCTACGCCGTACGTGCTGCCCAACTGGTCGACAGGACGCCCAGGGAGGCGGCAACCGGCTATGGTCGGCTGGTGCGGGACCTGCTTGCCGCACTCACGGCCGGCTTCCGCGACGATGCGGTCAACCTGGTGATGGCGCACCTGATGGTGGCCGGGGGAAAGTTCGGCGGGGGCGAGCGGTCCGCCCAGTCGATCCTCGAATACTGGGTGCCGGCCGATGCCTTCCCGCCCGAGGCGCACTACGTCGCACTCGGGCATCTGCACCGTCGGCAGTCGCTGCCCGCGCCGTGTCCGGTGCACTACTGCGGCAGCCCGCTCACCCTCGACTTCGGCGAGCAGGACGACCCCTCGATGGTCCTCGTCGTCGAGGCCGAGGTCGGCACGCCCGCCCGCATCGTCGCCGAGGCGCCCATCGGGTCCGGACGGCGGCTGCGCACCGTACGCGGCACCGTCGATGAGCTGACCCGGCACGCCGACCCGCTCGGCGACGACTACCTGAGGGTATTGCTGTGCGAACCGGCGCGTGCGGGTCTGCGGCAGGAGGTGCAGCGGCTGCTGCCGAACGCGCTGGAGGTGCGCATCGATCCGGAGTTCGCCGCACCCGTGCACACCGCCAGGCCGTCCGCACCGGCCGACGGCATGGAGCGCAGCCCCGCTGAGCTGTTCCACGCGTACTGCGTCACCCGGAACCTGGTCGACGAACGGGTCGAAGCACTGTTCGCCAGGCTCCACGACCAGGCCACCACCGCGAACGCCTGACGGCGGGAAGGAGCCTCGATGAGGCCGGTGCTGCTGGAGATGAACGGCTTCGCCTCGTTTCGGGCGTCGACCGTGATGGACTTCCGCGAGGCGGACTACTTCGCGCTCGTCGGCCCCACCGGCTCGGGAAAGTCCACCGTCATCGACGCGATCACGTTCGCGCTGTATGCATCGGTGCCGCGCTGGGGAGACCGGCGTATGGTCGCGAACGCGCTCGCGCCGACCACCGACCGGGGCATCGTCCGGCTCGTCTTCGACCTTGCCGGGCACCGCTACGTCGCAGTCCGGGAGCTGCGCCGCACCGCCGGTGGCGTCCATGTGAAGAATGCCCGGCTGGAACGACTCGCCGACCCGGCCGCACTCGGCGCACCGGACGACGTCACCGAGGTGCTCGCCTCCGACTCCGAGGTCACGTCCGCGGTGGAAAAGCTGATCGGGCTACCGTTCGAGCACTTCATCACCTGTGTGGCGCTGCCGCAGGGTGACTTTGCCGAGTTCCTGCACGAACAGCCGGCCAAGCGGCAGGAGATCCTCGTCAAACTGATGGGGCTGCAGGTCTATACCCGGATCGCGCAATCGGCGAACACGAAGGCCGAGAGCGAGAAGCAGCACGCCGAACTTCTCGCCCGGCAGCTCGAGGAGTTCACCGATGCGACCGAACCCGCCCTCCAGGCGGCACAGGGCCAGGTGGCCGTGCTGGAGAAGGTCGCCGAGCGGATTCGTGCGATGCTGCCCGAACTCGCTCAGCACGGCGCGGCGGTGGCCGAAACGCAACAGGCGTGCGCGGCGCTGACCGAGGAGCGCGACCGGCTGAGGATGGTTGCCGTGCCGGCCGGGTTCGAGGAACTCGGTGAGAGGGAAGGCGAGATCAGGGCCGCGTGCGAGACGGCCGACGAGGAGCTCGCCGCGGCCGAGACGGCCGACACGACCGCCCGCGAGCAGCTTGCGGCGGCACCGCCCCGGGCCTCACTCGAGCAAGCCCGCCGCGATCATGCCGAGCTCGACGAGACGGAAGAGAGGCTGCTCACCACGCAGGCGCTGCAGCAGTGGCGCGCCGCGGCGCTCCGCGATGTCATCGCCGTCGAAAAGGAGGCCGAAAAGTTCGTCCAGCAGGCACGACAGGCGCGGGAGGTCACGGCGCGGTCGCATCTCGCCGCAGCGTTGCGGCCGCACCTACGGGCCGGCGGGTCGTGCCCGGTGTGCGAGCAGCGGGTCACAACGATGCCCGGTCCGCTGACCACGCCCGATCTCGATGCGGCCGAACGCGCACGAATCCAGGCCGACCATGAGGTGGAGCGGTTGCGTGGCGAGTGGACGAAGGCGTCCCGGGCCGAGCAGCAGGCCGCCGGCGAACTGAACATGCTCGCCGGCCGGGTCGCCACCCTGCGTGCCGACCTCGCCGGCACCCCGGACTTGGAGCAGGTGACCGCTGCGCTCGCCCGCCGGGAGCGGCTGGAAAGGACCGCAGAGGAGGCGGACGCACAGCTTCGGCGTGCGCGGACCGCCAGGGTGAGCGCCGAGAAGACTGCGGCAGGTGTTCGCCGGGAAGTACAGGCGGCCCGGGCGGTGCTCGAGCAGGTTCGCGATCCACTCGTCACGCTCGGGGCTCCGGCGCTGGACCGTGATGACCCGACCGCGGCGTGGACGGCCCTCGTCTCCTGGGCGGCCGACGCCGCCGCCACCCGCACCACGGCGCTGTCCGGCGCGCACGAGAGACTGGCGAGGGCTCGTGGCCGGCTCACCACTGCCGAGGACCGGCTCGCCGACATGCTCGCCGCCCCCGGTGTGGAATTCGATACGGAACGGCCGTTCACCGAGACGGCCGAGCCGACGGTCGCGGCAGCGCTGAGGGGAGCGCGTCAGGAGGTACGGCGCCTCGTCGAGCGACGGGAGCAGGCCGCGAAGCTCGACGCGCGGCGGCAACACGCGGAGCAGGCGCATCAGGTGGCAAAGACGCTCGGCCATCTGATGCGCGCAGACGGGTTTCCTCGTTGGCTTGTTACGACGGCTCTCGACGAACTCGTCGCGCATGCCTCCGAGAGGCTTGCCGGGCTGTCCGACGGGCAGTTCGAGCTGGTCCACGACGACGGGAACTTTCTCGTCATCGACCACACCGACGCGGACGGCCGTCGGCCGGCCAAGACGCTGTCCGGCGGTGAGACGTTCCAGGTCAGCCTCGCCCTCGCCCTGGCGCTTTCGGAGCAGTTGCCGGCCATGGCCGCAGCCGGCGCCGCCCGGCTGGAGTCCATCTTCCTCGACGAGGGATTCGGCACGCTGGACGAGACGACACTGGAGACGGTCGCCGCCACGCTCGAAGAGCTCGCGATCCGCAGGGGCCGCATGGTCGGCATCGTCACGCACATCAGTGCCCTGGCCGAACGGGTGCCGACCCGCTTCGCCGTTCACCGCGGCCGGGGGACCTCCTCGGTACAGCGGGAAACACCATGACCGGCCCCGTGGGCTCCGGCCGGGCCGGGTCCTCCAGCGCGAACCACCGCTCGACCAGCTGCTCGGCATCATCCAGCCACCGGGCCGGCCGCTCCGGAGCGGCCGCGTCGCCTTCCGTGCCGTTCTGCGCGCCGGCGGTCGAGACGGTCTCCGAGCCGCCCTCCCCGCCTTCTCGACCGCACCCATCCCGACGCCAAGCCCATCGAGGAGATCCACGACGAGGTGGAGAGGTATTCCGTCTGCGGTTCCTCATCGTCCAGGCCCGGCAACCCACCACTGCCGGAGCGGGCCCACGGAAAGCACCACACGCTTGCGGAGGCCCGCTGCACCCGCACCCCGCACGAGCGACTGCTCGCCCTCACCACCTGCCCACGGTGCGGCGGCGACGGCCTGGTGGTGTTCGACAGCCCGGGTGAGGCCGTGGAAGACGTGCCGCGGCACCACGGGAAGTGCCTCTCCGGCGGGCGGGTGATCTGCCTGAGCGATGAAGTGGAACACCAGGTTGTGTATGACCAGCTGATGCAGCCCGAGCCAGGGACCGAGGCCGACGGGTAGCGCGGTGTGAACATCGGTGTAGGGCAGGGCACGGACATCCGAGACGCGTCACACGATCACCGGTGCAGGGGGCGCGGGGCCGGACATGGTGGCCACCACCACGGACCGCACGGGTCGGACGTCATTGCCATCGCCCGCCCCGCACCCGCCCCACACCCACGCCGCCCCTCAACCGACGACCGCCAAGAGCCGGCGTCCGCACACCCAGAGACCACGAACAGAGGCCCGGTGCTGATCTCTGACCACAAGAAAAATGATCGGCCGGTAGCTCCGTGCGTCAGCCAACGTCGGTTGCAGGCGTAAAGCCTGGCCTGCACAGGTCTTCAAGGTCGGAGCCCCCATCACCCCACACCAGAGTGTGGGAGTCCCAATCCAGCTCTACATGATCCAGCCCTTGGCGACGGAGCATCCAGTCGTAGTTCTTCAGTGCGGTCTCGGCCTCTTCGGTCATGGTGCGAGGCTACGTAGTGACCAGGACCGGAAGCCGTATCTCTGACCCAGGACACACCGAGATCCGATGGCGTCGAGCGCCTGCGCGAATGTTCGATCGAGAGCTTCCCGTTCGGGCGATCCGGAACGATCAAGACCTCGATCTCCGGATCATGTCCCTTCTCGTGGTGTAGCCGATCAGTCATCCGTCGCGTTGGTGGCATTGGGGAGCGAGAGAGCGCTGTCGGGGCGCTCGTCGAGGTCGCCGGCCTGGGTGGTCAACGTCTTGCCGTGGTGCCCGTTGCGGTAGGCGATGCGGGCCTCGGTGTGCTCGTTCCCCTCTGCGCCGATCCGGGGGGCGGCCCCGGACCCGATCAGCTTCTGCAGCATTTGCTCGGCCACGCTCCTCACGAGTTTCGAGTCCGTCTGCCGAACGTAGTGACTTCAGCAGGCGGAGCAAGCCGGACCGGGGCAGGGCCACCGCGCCCCTCCTGCGTTGAACTGCCCGCTCACCACGGAGAGTTGCATGGCGTCCGCCTCATGCACACGGAGCAGAAGCCTCTCGCGGATGTGCGTCCCGGGAGTAAATTCGCGCACACCCAACCTTGACCGGCTGCACCCCACAACGGGATGCCATCGGCGCAGAGGCGGAGCGGACGGTAGGCCCGCCGGTGTCGCAGTGATGGAGGAGGCGGTCGAGGGTCGCGGTGGCGAGGACTTCGTCGTCGGAGGCCCGTCTCCCGGCGACGTCGCCTTCTGACGGTGGAGGGAGCGCCCGACAGTCGGCGGGTGGCCGCCTTTCGGAGGCGGACGCCGTACGAGGCGAACTGCTGGACGGTTTTCGACGACGGCACGGCACAGTTCTTTCTGTCGGTGCTCACCGGCGTGGTGAATCCGCCCAGCGAGCGGATCGCAGGAACAGCCTCGCGCCTGTTCGTGAACCGGTGCGAGGTGTGAGCACCGACGCGAACGCCCTCGACTTCTCCCCGGAGGCCGTAGACGGCTCCCCGTCCGCGCGTTCACCCGCGGACCAGGCGCCCCAGGGCCCACCGGGCGGGGCCGGCGTATGCCGCGAGGGCGACGGCCGGTCCCTCGGCCCGCAGCGTCGTGACCGAGCCGGCCGCCCGGGGGAACACCTCATGACGCAGTCGCATGTGTACCGGTCCGAGCCGGACCCGCCAGGTCCACTGCCGTCGTTCCTCGTCGACGCACTCCACGACGAACCTCACGGTGGCACCGAACAGTGAGACCACCTCGCCCCGCATGCCTGGTGCGATCCGCTCACCGGCCACGCGCACCGCCCTGATCTGCGGCGACCACGCCGGCCAGCAGGCGGGTGAGACGTAACGCGACCAGACGTCCTCGGCGGGGGCCGGTCCCGCGGCCCGCAAGGTCATGACGGCCATCGGGCCGGTACCCGGTCAGCCGACCTGGCCGTGGACGAACTCGTTGAGGGCCTTGCCCGGCCGCAGACCCGCACCGCCGTCCTCCTGATGGAAACTGCCGAAACCGGTGAGGGTGACGGTCTTCCCCGCCCTGAGCGCCTCGGCGATCGCACCCGCCCGGTCGATGGTGCCGAACAGGGCATCGACGACCCGGCCGACCTGTTCCAAGGACAGATCACCACCATCCGTCGCCTTGTGTGTGACCGCCTCGACCAGCCCGGACCTGTCCATACGACGCACCCGCTCCTTGACGATGAAGTCCCGCGAAGCCGCAACCCGCCCGACCGGCCGGCCACCGCTGTCCGACACCACCATCGTGGCACCGTCACAGCAGCCCCGCACGCAGCGGCGCTCAACCGTACGCTGCCCGTGTGCACAGTGTGGAACTGTTGCCCGACCCCGCGACCGAGCGGGCCGTCCGAGACGTATGGCGCCGCCTCGCGGACGCGGGCCTGCCCAGCCTCGCCGCCCACCACCACCCGACCAACCGCCCCCACCTGACCCTCGTCGCAACCGACCACCTTCCACCCCAGACACACGCCCACCTGAAACACTCCTTCGCGAAGACCCTTCCCCTCCCGCTGCGGCTCGACGGACTCCTACGGTTCTCCGGTCGGACGAGGGTGCTGGTCTGGGCGGTCCGACCCGACGAAGGGCTGTTGCGCCTGCACGAAACGGTGTGGCGGACGCTGCGCGACGCACCGGGGAGCGGAAGCATGAACCCTCTCCTCGACCCTGTGCGCTGGGTCCCGCACATCACCCTCAGCCGCAGCCGCGGCACCGTTCGGGCTGAGCTGCCCGACGGGCTGTTCCCCCGCACGTCCGACGCACTGCCCGGCATCCTGACAGGGTGGTGGACCTCCGCCCGGCACTACGACTCGGGCCCCCGCACCGTCGAACGCCTGGGCCCTTGACGCACCCGCACCCGGCAGCCCCGGCCCGGCCGCATACGCCGGCCGTCCAGGCCGCGTCCGCGAGCACCACCGCGTAGACGCTCACCGGTTGCCCGCCACGAGCCGGCAGATCACACAGGCGGCCCAGCCACCGACGGCGGCATGACTGCCGTCCGTATCCGACCCCGGAGCCCGCCTCGAGGCCATGCCGCCGCGCCACACTGCACTCCGGCCGGAGTGACAAGCCCCTGATGTGGAACCCGTACCGACGCGGACGTCCGAGACACGCGACGGCATATGTCCGCGGCACACGACGACAGAGAGAGGGGCCGGCGCATGGAACGGGCTGCCCTGTTCGACGTCGACGGAACCCTCGTCGACACCAACCACCTCCACGTGACCACCTGGTGGGAGGCGTTCCGGCAGGTGGGCCACCAGGTGCCGATGCACGCGATCCACCGGGCCATCGGGCTCGGCTCCGAGGACCTCGTCGCCCATCTGCTCGGGGACGACCGGGACAAGAACCTGGACGAGGAACTGAGCGCCGCCCACAAGGCCCTCTACGGGCAGTACTTCGGCCGGCTGCCCGCGCTGCGGGACGCCGGCCGGCTGCTGCGCCGCCTCGACCAGGACGGCTGGACGGTGGTGCTCGCCACCTCCGCCGGAGGCGCGGAGCTGTCCGCGCTGCGCCGGGCGATCGACGCGGACGACGCGATCAAGGCCACGGCCGGCGCCGACGACGTGGAGCAGGGCAAACCGGCCGCCGAACCCGTCGAACACGCTCTGAAGCTGGCAGGGGTGCCCGCCGAGCGCGCGGTGTTCGTCGGTGACACCGTGTGGGACATGAAGGCGGGCAGCAGGGCCGGGGTGCACTGCGTCGGCGTGCTGTGCGGCGGGATCCCGCGCGCCGACCTGGAGGAGGCGGGTGCGCGGTCGGTCTACGACGACCCCGCCCGGCTGCTCGCGTCCCTGGCCGACAGCCCGCTGGGGTGAGGAACGATCCCCCCGGGACACCCACAGGCGTATGACTCGTGTGACGGATGCGGTACGACGGGAGGTGGGCGCCCACAGAGGTCCTCCACGCCCCCGTCGACGACGCCGTCCCTGGCAGCGCCGGCCCTTCTCCCTCCGTCAGCTGACCGCTCCACCCGGCCGGGCCGTGAGCGTCCCCCGATGGTCACGGCCCGGCGGCGCTACGGTGTCGGCGTGCGGTTTCTACGAGGGCCTCCCTTTCCGGGCCGGCTGCGGTGAACAGGCTCCTGTGTTTGTGAACGCGACACGACTCTGGAGACGGGTACGCCGGGGAGACAAGCCGGTCTCGGCTGTAGTGGGGCAGGAGACCTGCTGCTGTGCGGTGTGCTCCTCCTGATGGCGACCGGAGTGCTGATTCTCGAGCCCACCACCCGAGAGGAGGAAGGGGCCGCCTGGCGCCTCACGAGCCAGGTCCGCGCTTGCCGGCTCGCTGGTGGCCTGGTGCTTTTCTCCGCACTGGGCATGAGCCGGTCCCTGCTTCCCCACCTGGCCACGATGCTCGCTTCACCCATGGTGCTGTTTCTGATACCGATCTCGTTGACTTTGTGGTGGTGCGCAGCCAGGGCTTCAAAGATAGGGAACCCCGAGCTGACACGCGGGTAAGGAGCGGCACGAGTTCCGGGACGACCGACGGAACTGTTCAACGACGCCGCCGCACGCCGGTCACCCCGCGCCCCGTGGCGGTCCTGGGAGAAGGCCGGACTCTCCTGCGCAACGAGGGCCGCGTCGACGCGCAACGAGATCCGGTACACCGCATGTGCTGCTGACAACCCCCTCCCGTAACCTCATGTTTGAAGACGTCAGACGCCATGGGCATCCACTTCGAGGAGGCGATGGTGCTCGGTAGGGGCACGCATTTGCTCGCGGGCGCCTTGATCGTGACCTGCATGGTGCTCATCGGCCCCAGTGCGCCAAGCGGTGCCCCCTTCGCCAGGTCACTGCCCGTCGAAGCCGTCAGGGACGTCGTACCGAACCGGGTCATGACGTGGAACATCTGCAACCCCTGCGAGGAAAGCAACGCCGACCGGGCAGCAGAGATCGCCACGTATGCGCCCCAGGTCATCGGCCTGCAAGAAGCGTGTGTGCGTGACGTCGAGAGGATCCGGGAGTATCTGGAGAACCATTACGGGCTGGTTTACCACGTCGAGTACGGGATGGTTCTTCGGAATTGGGGCCGTTGCGGCGGAGTGCCGTGGAGTCCGGGGGCCTTCGGCCAGGCGGTTCTCTCGGCGGCACCGATGACGGACCTCGTCAACGTGGAATACCCCGACGGCGGATCCGAAGACCGTGGGTACATGGCAGTCACCACCGCTGTGGGCGGCCGGCCCGTCCGGGTGTTCAACACCCACCTTGCCCAACGACGTCAAGAGGCAGTCCGAGCAGACCAGACCGGCGTCCTCGCCGCAGACGTCGCCCGGCACGACCGCGCGATCGTCCTCGGCGACTTCAACGCCGTGCCGAACGCCCCTGAACTCACCGGGATATGGGGTCTGGCCGCGGATACGGACCCCCAGTGCCATCCCTCGCCCACCGGTGACTGCAAGCCGACCACCGACTGGCACAGCAAGTTCGACTACATCTTCCTGCGAGGCATCGTCCCGCTCGAGCACCGTGTGCATCCGACCCCGCACTCGGACCACCACCTGCTGCACACCGACCTGGACACAGCTCAGGTGGGCATCCCGGCCGGCTCGGCCGGTGATCCCGAGAGCCGATGATCCACTCTGCCTGACCCGGACCTTCGTGGTATGCCCAGCTTGCTGGGACTGCAACTCGTTCGGTGTAACTCCCGATCATGGAAGGTGCAGTGCCGTTGGCCTGCTCGACCACCCACCGCTTGGGCTGTGGGACGAAGCCCTTGCCCTGGTCGTCCGGGTTGCGGCGGACGACCTCGACGGTGATGTCCAGCAGTGCGCCGTGGATGATGGCCTCGTCCTTGAATCCCTGGTCCACCAAGGCTTTCTCCAGGCGGCCCCCGCACCGCTCGGCCGCCATGTCGAGCAGGGCCGGCCCGGCGGTGTTGTCGTGCGCCGACGCGGCCAGGACGACGACACCGATGATCAGTCCGAGCACGTCGACGACCAGTCCCCGCTTGCGCCCCGGCGTCCGCTTGTTGGCGTCCAGCCCCGTCGTGGTCTTCTGGACTCCCACGGCCGCGCGCACGGACCGGGTGTCGATGACCACGAGGGACGGGTCCTCTCATCGGCGGGCCTTCTCCTTCACCTGGCAGCGCAGGAGTTCCCGGATCCGCTGTTCGAGTTCGTCCTTGAGCCACAGCGTGAAGTAGTGGAACACCGCCGACCGGGCGGGCAGGTCATGGGGTAGGTAGCGCCACTGGCAGCCCGTCCGGTTCTGGTAGAAGAACGCGTTCACGACCTCCCGGAGATCACAGGCCCCGGCGTCTCCCGTCGCCGACCTCGCCACACGGTCCTGCTTCCAGAACGTGATCATCGGCTCGAGCAACGCCCACTGCTCGTCCGACAAGTCGCTCGGATACGGTCTTCGCTCCATACCCCGCATCCCGACATGCTCATGCCGAACGGCTGGCCCGTACGGCGATCAGTACCACGAACGAGCGATCGCGAACCGAGAGGGAAGGGACTTAACGCCCTCTCAGTGCCGGAGGTGCATTCCGGGCCGCTGATAAACTGTGCCCGCGCTTCATTACACCGGGGTCCGTACCGAACGGTACGGACCCCGGTGCGTTTCGGGCGCCAGATCAGGAAGGTGCCTCATGAACGCGAAACCGTCGGCCTCCGGACTCTCCAGGGGTGGCACGTCCCCGCGAGTGACAGCGTCGCCGGAGGTGACCCCGGCCGCGTCCTTCGACGCGTTCGGGCTGCCACCGGAGCTGGTGGAGACAATGGGAGGGCTCGGGGTGACGAAACCGTTCCCCATCCAGGCGGCGACGCTGCCCGACGCGCTGGCCGGCCGTGACGTCCTCGGACGGGCGCGGACGGGATCCGGCAAGACGCTGGCCTTCGGGCTCGCTCTGCTCGTCCGCACGGCGGGCCGGCGGGCGGAGGCGAAGCGGCCGCTCGCGCTGGTCCTGGTGCCGACCCGGGAGCTCGCCCAGCAGGTGAGCGACGCCCTGGTGCCGTACGCGCGGACGCTGAACGTACGGCTGGCGACGGTGGTCGGCGGGCTGTCGATCAACCGGCAGGTGGCGGAGCTGCGGAGCGGCGCCGATGTGCTCGTCGCGACGCCGGGGCGGCTGGCCGACCTCGTGTCGCGCCGGGACTGCCATCTGAACCACGTTCGGATCACGGTGTTGGACGAGGCGGACCAGATGTGCGACCTGGGGTTCCTGCCGCAGGTCTCGGACATTCTGGAACAGGTCCCCTCCGACGGGCAGCGGCTTCTGTTCTCGGCCACGCTCGACCGTCACGTCGAGCAGCTGGTGCGGAGTCATCTGAACGACCCGGTCCACGCGTCGGTCGACCCCGGGGCGGGCTCGGTGAGCACGATGGACCATCACGTCCTGACCGTTCATCCCGCCGACAAGTACGCCACGGCGACCGAGATCGCCGCTCGGGACGGCCGGGTGCTGATGTTCCTGGACACCAAGGCGGGCGTCGACCAGTTCACACGTCATCTGCGGGCCGGCGGTGTGCGGGCCGGTTCCCTGCACAGCGGCAAGTCGCAGCCGCAGCGCACGCACACGCTCGCCCGGTTCACGGACGGTGACATCACCGTGCTGGTGGCCACCAACGTCGCGGCGCGGGGCATTCACATCGACGCGCTCGACCTCGTCGTCAACGTCGATCCGCCGGCCGACCCCAAGGACTACCTGCACCGCGGCGGGCGCACCGCGCGGGCCGGACAGTCCGGGACCGTGGTCACCCTGGTCACTCCCGCCCAGCGGCGCGAGGTGAACCGGATGATGTCCGATGCCGGTATCCGGCCGACCGTCACCCCGGTGCGCTCCGGCGAGGCGACGCTGACCGCCATCACCGGTGCGAAGCGCCCGCCGGCCGGGACGAAGGCCAACAGCGGCAACGTGCCCTTCCGCGGCCTCGGCAGCCGTCCGGGCCGTCCCGTCAAGGAGTCCCGCAAGGCCGCCGAGGCCCGCAAGGCGGCGGAGGCCCGGGCGGCGGCCCGGGTGCGCAGGGGCCACTGACCCCGGACGGACCCCACCTAAAGCGTGTTGCAGAAGGCTGTGACCAGGCAGCCTGAAGTGGGTGGCCGGCCTGTCTGCTCATGCGGCGAGGGCGAGGTTGTGCATGCGGGCGACGGCCCGGACTGCGTAGTCGTAGTGGAGGCCATTGCCGGCAGTCGCGGAGTATCTTGCTAGCGCTTCATGCGAGCGAAGGCATGTTTCACGCGGGCCCGCACGCGTCGGTGTTCCGTGTTGTCTACTTGCTCGCCTGGCAGGAGTGGGCGGCCGGGCCGTTTGCGGTGGAGGACGACGAGTCCGGTGTTGATGGGGGCGCCGTCCCCGAGCACGGTTACGCCCTGGCAGATCTCGGCCAGTCCGGAGTCCTGCCATGCCTTGGCACCCGTGGTGTTACCGGGCACCGGACGGGCCGTTGAGATCACGAGTTTGGTGTCGGCATCGATGATGACCTGCACGTTCGCTGAGAACCGGCAGTTGCGTGAGGATCGCCGACCTTCCGGTCCCGCACCGGGATCAGCGTGCCGTCCACGATCCACAGCCACTCCACGGCGTCCACTTCGACACCGACGACGACGGCTCGGTGGACCGCGACGACCTGCTCACCCTGGGCTCCCAGCTGCTGTCCCGGTTCGGCGGGCCCGCCACCTCCCCGAAGGGCACCGCACTGATGGACGGGGTGGTGCGCTTCCGGGACGCCCTCGTGGCCGCCGCCGACCAGAACGGAGACGGGAGGCTTTCCCCGCAGGAGTACCGCGCGTGCATGACCGGCGCGTTCATCACCTCCCCGACGGCTTCGACGCGTCCTTCCGGTCCCGGCCGAGGCGGTCTGCTCGCTCCTCGACACCGACGGGGACGGAGCGGTCGACGAGCAGGAGTTCCAGGCCTGGCAGGAGGTGTTCCGCACTCCGCCCGCCGACCGGGCCGCCGCGTTCCGCAAGCTCGACGCCGACGGCAACGGCACGCTGAGCGTGGACGAACTCCTCGGCGCCCTCCGCCAGTACTACGTCGGCCCCGAGACCGATGCGGCGGGCAACTGGCTCTACGGCCCCGTGGTCTGACGCACACCACCCCATCGGAGGGTGGCCCCGGCTGCTGAGCCGAGCAGCCGCCGGCCCATGCCAACTTCGATATGAGGGCTCGTGACTGGCGGGTTCCGGCGCCGTGGTCGAATCCCGGAACGGAGGTGGAAGACACGGAGGCCGTTCACGGTGCCTCTCCGGCTGCACCGGCCGGGTCCGACAGGATCCTGCCCGAAAGAAGTGCGGGGACGAAGCAGCCCCACTGGCCCGGTGTGACCACAAGAGCCGTGGGGCGCCGGCCACCTTTTCCGACGAGGTGGATCTTGCAGGTCAGGCCGCCCCGGGACCGTCCGACGTCCCTCGTCGGGGCGGTATGGGTACGGCCGGATACGCCGACCAGTCCGCTTGTTGGTGGTGTGGCAGCTGGGTTCCGGCAGGAGGGTGGCGGCCGGTTTTCCGTCTCCTGGGGGGCACCGGCCGTTTCGTATGGACGGTGGTGTTCAGACTGCCTGTCTCTTCAGTGAAGTCAGATGGGCGAAGACGACGACGTTGGCGGAGTAGCCGCTTTTCTCGTTGAAGCGTCCGCCGCATGTCATGAGTCTGAGTTCCGGGCGGCTGGTGGCCCCGTACACCTTGTCGTCCGGAAATTTGTCCTTTGTGTATGTCTTCACGTCGTCGACGGTGAAGACCGCGATGTGCCGGTCGGCCCGGGTGACCTTCACTGTGTCGCCCCGGCGCATCGCGTTGAGGTTGAGGAAGATCGCCGGTCCTGTGCGGGTGTCGCGATGTCCAACGAGCAGGGACGTGCCTGTTTCTCCGGGGGAGGGACCGTTGTGGTACCAGCCCACCAGCCCCGGCCGGTTCAGCGGAGGAGCATCGAGCCGGCCCTTCTTGTCGAGGCCGAGATCGGTGACCGGGGCTTCGATGAAGAGGGAGGGAACGGCGACTTTCACCGGCCGTGAGGGCCGTGGGGGCTGCTGTGACGGCGGGGCACCGCCGCCCGCGGCGTCATCCGCGCGGACGGCGGTGGCCGACGGTTCGTCGGAGGAGTCCGAACTCATCCAGACGATTCCGGTCAGCAGCGAGAAGGTCACGGACAGCGTCATGGTGAGACGGAACGCGCGGCTCGGTCCCCGCCGTCGCCGCTGTGGTGGCCGTCGGCTGTGGGAGTTATGCCTCGTTGCGGGCACGACGGCGTGCGGATCGGCGGACCATGACCAGTGCCGCGATTCCGGCCGCGCCGGCGGCCAGCGCGGTGGTGGTACCGACGCTCGAGTCGCTCTCGGCGCTGAGGTTCTCCATGTCCGGGACGCCGCCGCCCCCTGCGGGTACCGCACCGGACGGCTTGTGGTAGTCCGTCCCGAGGGTGGTCTCCGCCGGGCTCGGGCGGCTGTCGGTGCGCTGAGTGCAGTCGACCTTGAAACTCCTTTGCTTCGGGCCTGACGGGACGGTCCACACCAGCTGGTACGTGCCCTCCGGGAGCAGGTACCTGTCGCTGCTGGCCGAGCCGTTCACCAGCGGCAGTGTGCTGGCCAGGGTGTCGCCCGGAGGAACGGTCGGGGGCTGAGCGGTGATCGTCCAGGGGACCGCCGGGTACGACTCGAAGTTGGTGGCGACGAGGGTGAACGCGCAGACCTCGACCCCGTCTTCACCACGTGAGTGCCAGCCGGCCGAGCGCACGTCGAGGTCGCCACTGTCTCCGGGAACGGCGTGGGCGGCGGGTGCGCCGGCCAGGGTGGCTGCGGCGGTGGCGACTACGGCGGCCACCGTGGTGCCCGCACGGACGCTGCGGAGGCGGAGGGAAGCGGAAAGGCTCATGCTGGGCTCCTTCAAGCCGAGATGATTGTCGTACGGATCAGCTGAGCGCCATCAGATGCCATGCAGCTTCGGAAGGCTGTGCCGAAACACCGCAAAGTATCGCAATTGCCCTGATTAGCCGAGAGTGGCTTCGGCGTGAGCAGGCCGGACGCACATGAACGGCCCGTCCCGCGCACGGAAGGCGGCCCGCCCTCCTGCGGGGTGGCCGAGTCGCGTCGGACGCGCGAAGAGCCAGGCCGGCCGGGGGACCCGTGCGCCCGTGCAGCGGCTGGTGCTGCACCGGCTGCTGTTCCTGGTGAGGCGTTGTCACATTGGCTGGGCAGGGGGGGGTGTTCTTCGGGCTGGTCATGCGGGGAGGGGCCTGCCGTGGGGAGCGCATCGCCGCCGTACAGGCCCCCCGGTACCCGGCGGAGTTCATCTCCCACTGCGTGTGGCTGCACTTCCGCTTCCGCTCAGCTTCCGCGAGGTCGAGGAGAAGAGTTGATGCTCGCCCGCGGCGTGATCGTGTCCTACGAGAACGTCCGGCGGTGGTGCCAGAAGTTCGGGCAGACCTATGCCGACGGCCTACGCCGCCGTGTGGTTCTTCCGTCGGCTCTTGAGGGCCTGGAGTTATGCGCCGCGTGTGGCAGTCACCGACAAGCTCCGCTCCTACGGCGTGGCCCACCGCCAGGTCATGCCGAGGTGGAGCACCGCACCTCGAAGTACCTGAACAACCGGGCGGAGAACTCGCATCAGTCCACCCGGCAGCGCGAACGGGCGATGAAGTGAGGGCTTCGGCTCAGTCGGCGACGCACAAAGATTTCTGTCCGCCTTCAGCGGCGTCTCACTCTGATTCAGGCCACGCCGCCACTTGATAACTGCCGCTGGCCACTGTGCCGAGATGACTGTCCGCTTCGCGATCTGGGACCAGATCACCGGTGCTGCCGCCACGTCCACCGCGGCCTGGCCCGAAACCGCCACCCGGCCTCACCGCACCCTGACACTTCGTCAGCAGGCCATACCCCCGCCAACTGACAACGCCTCTCCGGGACCCAGGGGAGGAAGCCGCTCATCAGCCGGGCGGCGCTTTCGGGAAGCACGGGGCCGTCGGTGGTCAGCATGACCTCGGTGTGGCCCGCGCCGTTGGCGATGCCCAGTGCCGTGACGACGCGGAGTGCGTACGGTCGACCGTCTCCACGGTGGCGGCCGGGTCCTCCCAGTGGCCGGTCGTCAGGTCCGGGGACCGCAGCAGCACCTCGCCGTCCCGTAGCTCGAACTCCGGTTCCGGCAGCGGAAGGCCGACGGGCGGGGTGTGTTCCACGTACTGCCGTGCAAACTCGCAATCACCCAGCGACGGCATCACGAAGCTGAAGTTGACCGCCTCCGTCATGCCGTACCTCTGGCGCAGCCGAGGGGCGTAGAGCCGGTAGAAATCGGCGGCCAGGTCGCTGGAGAACGGCGTGGCTGAGGTTCCCCCGCTGAGCGGGAGTGGCTGACTAGCTGGTCAGGATGGGTTGAGGTGGTTTCAGGTTCACTGGTTCGGCTGCTGCCTGGTTGGCGTAGTGCTTCTCCTCGTACTCGATGGGGCTGAGGCAGCCGAGTCGTTTCTGGATGCGGCGGGGGTTGTAGAAGCCGTCGAGGTACTCGAAGAGCGCGAGATTCGCCTCGGCTCTGGTGTCGAAGGTCCGGCCGCGGATGCACTCCGTCTTGATCAGCATCCACAGGTTCTCCGCCAGGGCATTGACGCTCCTATAGCTGTCAACTCGTTGCGGGGATCGTCTGTGGAGCGGGTCGAATCAGGTGGTAGACCTCGCGGATGACGTAGCGCTTGAGGCAGCGGACGATCTCGCGTCTCGGCAGTGCGGCGGACGACGTAGGCGATCGTAGGTTGATGGAACCGCATGCGGACGATGACGGTGCGACAGATCGCGGCGTTGAGTTGGCGGTGGCCGCCGCGGTTGACGCGGTGCCTGCCGCTGGTCATGCCGGAGCCGGTGGGTACGGGAGCGATGCCTGCGAGCTTGGCGAGGGCGGCTTCGGACTTGAGGCGTTCGGGGTTGTCGCCGGCCACGACGAGGATCTCCGCGGCTGTGTCCACGCCGGTACCGAAGGGTTCGAGCAGTTGCGGGGCGGCGCGGTGAACCAGATCAGCGATCATTTTCGTCAGGTCCTTGGCCTCGGCGTCGAGTGCCGCATCAGGCAACGCCCGCCTCGCACTTGGGGACGGGGTTCACGCCGTGGGCCTGGCGGTGTCTGCCAGAATCGGCGGATGCTGAGCATCGGAACGATCGTGATGGGGGCCGCTGATGTGCGGCGGGCCGCAGAATTCTGGAGTCGGGCACTGGGCTACGTCCCTCGCGATGGTGAGGTGAAGGACGACTGGGCGGTGCTGGTGCCGGCCGACGGCTCCGGTGCCGCACTGGCCCTCGACCTCAGTACGACGCCCGTGCAGGAGCACCCGAGAATCCACCTCGACCTCTATGCAGGCGACGCCGCCGATCAGGAGGCCGAAGTGGCGCGACTGATTTCCCTGGGTGCTGAACGCGTCGACTGGGACTTCTATCCGGACGACGCCGACTTCGTCGTGCTCGCCGATCCCGAGGGCAACCGCTTCTGCGTCATCGACGCGAGTCACAGCTGACGGACACGGGGCTCGGATGGCGGAAGCACGGTCGCCGCCGTCGTCACCGGGTTCCCCTTCCCATGAGTACGGGGGCTGTTCTATGCCGTCTCCCGATACGCCGCCGCCTCCTCCAGGTCCAGCCGCCGCAGCAGGGTACGCAGCATCTCGTCGTCGAGGTAGCGGGCGTCGCGGAGTCTGACGAACACGTCACGCTCCGCACTGATCATCTCCCCCGACAGCCGCCGGTAGGTGTCGTCCACGGACTCCCCGGTGACCGGGTTGGCCTGGCCCAGACGTTCCCAGACGGCGTTGCGGCGGCGCTCCAGGACGGTGCGCAGACGGTCGGCGAGCGGGGCCGGAAGAGCGTTGCGCTCGTCGGACAGGAGCTCGTCCAGCCGCTGCTCGGCGACCCGCGAGGCCTGCGCCTGGGCGTTGGCCTCCGCGAGGGTCTCGGCCTGGATGTCGCGCCCGGGGATCTTCAGCAGATGGATCAGCGGGGGCAGCGTCAGACCCTGCACCACCAGCGTGCCGATGACCGTGGTGAAGGTCAGGAAGAGCAGCAGGTTGCGCTGCGGGAAGTCGGCGCCGCCGGCGGTGAGCGGAATCGAGAAGGCGATGGCCAGCGAGACCACGCCGCGCATGCCGGCCCATGCGATGACGAACGGCGACTTCCAGCCGGGTCTCCCCTCGCGTTCCCGGATCCGCGCCGACAGCAGCAGTGGCAGAAAGGTCGCCGGGTACACCCACACGAACCGCGCGACGACGACCACCGCGAAGACGGCCAGCGCGTACCAGGCGGCCTCGGCGCCCGCGTACTCCCCGAGCCCCCCGAGGACGATCGGCAGTTGCAGTCCGATGAGCGCGAACACCGCGGCCTCCAGGATGAACGCGACCATCTTCCACACCGCCTCCTCCTGGAGCCGGGTGGCGAAATCGACCTCCCACGCGCGGTGTCCCAGATAGAGCGCGACGACCACGACCGCGATGACCCCGGAGGCGTGCACCTGCTCGGCGGCGGCGTAGGCGACGAACGGGATCAGCAGGGAGAGCGTGTTCTGCAGCAGCGCCTCCTTCACATGGGTGCGCAGCCAGTGCAGCGGAACCATCAACACCAGACCGAACGCGAGGCCGCCGAACGCCGCGAGCAGGAACTCGCCGATCCCCCCGGCCCAGGTCGCGCCCTCGCCGACGGCCGCCGCCACGGCCACCCGGAACGCGGTGATCGCGGTGGCGTCGTTCAGCAGGGACTCGCCCTGGAGGATCGTGGTGATCCGGGACGGCAGTCCGACCCGGCGCGCCACCGCCGTCGCCGCGACCGCGTCCGGCGGGGCCACCACGGCACCGAACACCAGAGCCGCGGTGAGCGACAGGCCCGGCACGAGCAGGTACAGGGCCCAGCCGACGACGAAGGTCGTGAACAGTACGTACCCCACCGACAGCAGCGCGACCGGTCGCAGCTGCGCCCGCAGACCGAGGTAGGAGCTGTCGGTGGCAGCCGTGTACAGCAGCGGGGGCAGGATGAGCGGAAGCACGACGTGCGGGTCGAGCGTGTAGACGGGCACGCCGGGGACGTAGCTGACCGCGAGACCGGCGGCGACCACCAGCAGCGGGGCCGGCACCCGAGTGCGTCTGGCGGCGGCGGAGATCGCGGCACTGCCCGCCACCAGCAACAACAGCGGCATCACGTCCATCTCGTGCCCACCCCCGAATCTCCGCGCAGTGATCCGTGCAACCGTCGTAACCTGGCCATCATGAAACAGTGCACGCACGCCGGCGCGCTGCCGCTCCCGGAACCCGTCCCACTCACCGAAACGTGTCCGGAGTGTCTGCGGGACGGCACGGATCCGGTGCAGTTGCGCCTGTGTCTCAGCTGCGGTCACGTCGGCTGCTGCGACTCCTCGCTGGGACGGCACGCGACGGGGCACCACCGAAAAACGGGCCACCCCGTGATGCGGACCCATGAGCCTGGAGAGAACTGGCGCTGGTGCTTCGTCGATCACGTACTCGTGTGACCGGACGGGACCCGGGTGCCGGACGGTTCGACCGTCTGACGTCTGAGTATGAGGGGCCCCGGAGATCCCGGAAAGCCAGGACGTGCGTGCACGGCGGTACGAGGCCGGGCCCATCCCCCCGAGGCGGTCAAAAGGGTGAGGAAAGCGGGGGAGGACGGGACCGCTGTGCGGGTCCCGTCCTCCGGGGTGCGGCCCGGTACGGCCGGTGTGCGGGTCAGACCGGGACGGGGGTCTCGTCGCGCGTCTCCGCGGCCAGCTGCCGGTTCAGCTTCTCACCCTCGATGTCGAGGTCGGGCAGAGCCTTGTCGACGGGCTTGGGCAGCCACCAGGCGGCACGGCCGAGCAGCGACATCACCGCCGGGACCAGCGCCATGCGGACGACGAAGGCGTCGATGACCACACCGACGGCGAGGGCGAACCCGATGGATTTGATGATCGGGTCGTCCATCAGGACGAAGCCTCCGAACACGGACGTCATGATGAGCGCGGCGGCCGTGACGACGCGGGCGTTGTGGCCCATGCCGCTGACCATGGCCGCCTGCGGGTCGGCGCCGTGGACGAAGTCCTCGCGCATGCGGGAGACGAGGAAGACCTCGTAATCCATGGCGAGGCCGAACAGGATGCCGATGAGCAGGATCGGCAGGAAGCTCACCAGCGGGCCGGGGGTGTCGACGCCCACCAGGCCGGCGAGGTGACCCTCCTGGAAGATGGCGACGGTGATGCCGAAGGTCGCGCCCACGGTGAGCAGGAAGCCCAGGGCTGCCTTCAGCGGCACCAGGACCGACCGGAAGACCAGCATGAGCAGCAGGATGGACAGGCCCACCACCAGGAGCAGATATACCGGCAGGGCGTCGGCGAGCTTCTCCGAGACGTCGATGCCCAGGGCGGTCGCGCCGGTGAGGGCGATGTCGGCGCCCTCGATGTCCGCGACCCGGTCGCGGATGTCGTGGACGGCGTCCTCGGTGACGGCGGCGGTCGGGCCGGCCTCGGGGACGATGGCCAGCAGGGCGGTGGTGCCCTGCTCGTTCAGCTGCGGCGGAGCCACGGTCAGGATGCCGTCGGTGTCCTTGATGAGGGCGGTGGCCTTCTCGGCGGCCGCTCCGGTGGACTGCGCGTCCTCACCGTTGACGACGGCGATGAGACGGCCGTTGAAGCCCTCGCCGAAGCCCTCGGACGTCAGGTCGTACGCCTCGCGTGCGGGGGAGCCTTCGGCGGCGGTGCCCGCGTCCGGCAGGGCTATGCGCATGTCCTGGGCCGGGAGGGTGAGCGCGCCCAGCCCGAGGATGCCGACGACCAGGAGCGGGATGCGCAGCTTGGTGACGAGCCGGCCCCAGGTGAAGCCGAAGCCCTCGGCGACGATGCCGTCCTGGGCGGTGTACCCGCCCGGATGGCGCTGCTTGCGCGGCAGGATCTTCTTGCCGGCGAAGGAGAGGAAGGCCGGCAGCAGGGTGAGGGCGACCAGCACGGCGACGGCAACGGTGCCCGCCGCGGCCAGGCCCATCACGCTCAGGAAGGGGATGCCGACGACGGAGAGGCCGGCCAGGGCGATGACGACGGTGGCACCGGCGAAGACGACGGCGGAGCCGGCGGTGCCGGTCGCCCGGCCGGCGGCCTCCTCGGGCTGGAGGCCCTCGGCGAGGTACTGGCGGTAGCGGGAGGTGATGAAGAGCGAGTAGTCGATGCCGACGGCCAGGCCCAGCATCAGCGCCAGGACGGGGGCGGTGGAGGTCAGTTCGATGACACCGGTCAGGGAGAAGAGGCCGGCCATGCCGACCGCGACGCCGATCAGCGCGTTCAGCAGGGTCATGCCGGCGGCGACCAGCGAGCCGAAGGTGACGACCAGGACCACCGCGGCGACCAGGACGCCGAGCGCCTCGGTGGAGCCGATCTCCACCTCACCGCCCATGACCTCGCCGCCGTGCTCGACCCGCAGGCCCTCGACGTCGGCGCCGACGGCCTCGTAGGCCGATTTCTGCTCGTCGGTGACCTCGTCGGTGGCCTTGTCGAACTGCACCTGGATCAGGGCGTAGCGGCCGTCCTGGGAGACGGAGCCGGTCTGGAACGGCTCCATGACGGCGGTGACGCCGTCGATCCCGGAGGCTTCCTTCACCACGGGTGCCACCGCGGCGGGGTCCAGCTTCTCGCCCTCGGGCGCGGCGACGACGATGGTGCCGGTGGCTCCGCCGGCCTGCGGGAACTGCCGTTCGAGGTCGTCCAGTGCCTGCTGGGACTCGGTGCCCGGCATGGAGAACTTGTCGCTGGTCGGGCCCATCAGGGTGGCGGCTCCGACACCCAGCAGGGTCAGCAGGAGCAGCCAGACCGCGGCTATTCGGCCTCTTCTGCGGAAGGAGAACCGCCCGAGCCGGTACAGCAAGGTCGCCATGGAGGAGGGGTCTTTCCGTTAGGGGGTCAACTGGGGGTGTGGTCAAGCGTCCGCAGCGCACTGCGAATCATTTCGGCGCGCAGCACCTCATCCGGCGCCACCTCGTCATCGGTGGCACTGGTGATGAAGACGGCACCCAGCACCATCCACGCCGCCACCCGGGCCGGTGCCTGCTGCGAACGGCCGGCCAGCGCGTCCAGCAGCCCGTTCGCCAGCTCCATGACATTGAGGTCCTGGTGGCAGGACATCTCGGCGATGTCCTCGAAGAGAAGCCGGATCTCGCGGCGGAACCGCAGCGTCAGGTCGACGTATCCGACGACGGCCTCCTCCACCAGCCGACCGCCCTCCAGCCCGGCCACGCGGTCGAGCAGCGTGGCGAGGGCGTCCTGGGCCGGGGTCAGCAGCTCGGTGAGGATCTTTTCCTTGCCGGCGAAGTGGTAGAGGAGTGACGCCTTCGAGCAGCCCGCGTCGGAGGCGATGTCCTGCAACGAGGTGCCGCGGAAGCCGTGCACGGCGAACAGTCGCAGTGCCGACTCCAGGATCTGACCGCGCATGGCGGAGACGGAGCGTGCCATGCCCCAACCGTAACTGTCCGATCGGTCAGAACTGACCGATCGGACAGCATGTCGTTGTGGCTTGCATCACTCTTCCTGTCCGAGGCTCGCACGGGGCGGTCGCGGCCGACTTCATCGCCTCGCGCACGGACGCGCCGGTCCTCGGAGAGTGTGGCGCTGCGGGGCATCTCGCCGCGTCAGCACCCGCAGGCCGGCGTCACCGTCGGCAACGCCTGGCGCGAGGCCGTCCTCATGCGCGCCGTCATCCGGCTGCGCCCGCTCCCGGCCGGCAATGCGCTGTACGGTGCCGTGATCGTTGTGCCGTACATGGGCGCCGGGGGAGGCCGTCGGCCCGCCGTACGGTGCGCTGGTCCCGCTGCACCGACACCTGAGGGGCCTCGCGTTTTTCGGACAGGACTCTGACCGATTAATTCAGACGGTGAGTCGCAGACCTTCGAATTCGGCGTGAACTTCGCGTGGTGGAAGGTAATCGACCGACCCTCAAGATCTCCGGCTGTAGTACCTGAAGCCATGCGCTCTTGAATCCTGGAACTTGTAGTCCCGGAAATTGATGAAGGCGCTTGCCTCGTGCGTGAGCTTGTTCTCCGTAGCGCCACAGCTTGGGAGCTGGACAAGACACACCCCGCGGACCCATCGGACAGGCCCTGGTGAACTGCCTCGGCGCCTGGGAAAGCAGATCGGTAATGCTGCCAGCCGGACTCCGGCTGGCAGGCGACGCTGGACCGCCTGGCCGCGCTGAATTCGCAGGAGCTCGCCTGGATCCGCATGGGCGAACTCGTCCCAGGGCGAATTGCAGAGGCTGGCAAGTACCTTGAGCTGCACCCTTTGGTGATTGAGGGCGCGGTGTCCTTCGTCCACGGGGAGATGCACTTCTCCCGCACGAGGCCACCGGTCAGTCCGAGCAGCCCAGCGACTTCGTCCGGACGGCAACGGGCGGCGATGGGCAAGATCCAACATCCGATACCCCGCGAGCTTTGTCCCGATCAAGGAGAAAGTCGAGAGATCTCTCGCGAAAGGGGTTACGCACCGGAACCAAGGCCGCTAACTTCCTTGAATCGAACTGTTCATGCACCTGAAGCCTGGCTCGACGGCGCGACGGCGCGCGCCGGTGCTCCCCTCGACAGGACTGATCATGTCCTGTTGTCTACCCCACACCTCGGGAGACGTCCGTGCGCACAAAACTGCTCAGACCCAGACTCGTCCGCTCGTTAGTGCTGGCGGTGGTGTGTGCCACCGGCTGCCTGATACCGGGAACAGCGGCTGCCGCACCGCCGGACCCGGCCGACGGCCCCAGGGCAGCGGTCGCGGAGTTCCAGCAGGTCACGCTCGCCAAGGGGGTGACTGAAACGGGCGAGCCCATGACCCTGACCGTGCTGCCGGACCGTTCGGTACTGCACACCTCGCGCGACGGCACCGTCCGGCTCACGGACGGAGCCGGAAACACGAAGGTGGCGGGCAAACTCGACGTCTACAGCCATGACGAGGAAGGCATGCAAGGCGTCGCGGTGGACCCGGCCTTCGCCTCCAACCGCTTCGTCTACCTGTACTACGCCCCCAAGCTGAGCACTTCGAGCGGTGACGCCCCCTCCGACGGATCGGCCTCCGACTTCACGCCGTTCGACGGTGTCAACCGGGTCTCCCGGTTCGTCCTGAAGACCGACGGCACCCTGGATCCAACCAGCGAGAAAAAGATCCTCGACGTTCCGGCGTCCCGCGGCATCTGCTGTCACGTCGGCGGCGACATCGACTTCGACGCGGCGGGCAACCTCTACCTGTCGACCGGCGACGACACCAACCCGTTCGCCTCCGACGGCTACACCCCGATCGACGAGCGTGCGACCCGCAACCCCGCCTACGACGCCCAGCGTTCCTCCGGCAACACTGATGACCTGCGCGGAAAAGTCCTGCGCATCAAGGTCAACGCCGACGGAACGTACTCGATACCCAGTGGCAACCTCTTCCCGCCCGGTACCGCCAAGACCCGGCCCGAGATCTACGCGATGGGCTTTCGTAATCCGTTCCGGATGAGCGTCGACAAGGCCACAGGCACCGTCTACCTCGGCGACTATGGTCCCGACTCAGGGACCGCGAAGCCCGATCGCGGGCCCGAGGGCCAGGTCGAGTTCAACCGCATCACCAAGGCGGGCAACTACGGCTGGCCATACTGCACCGGCAAGAACGACGCCTACACCGATTACAACTTCGCCACCGGAACTCCGGGCACCACCTTCGACTGCTCGGCACCCAAGAACACCTCGCCGCGCAATACCGGCCTGACCGACCTGCCGCCTGCCCAACCCGCCTGGATCCCCTACAACGGCACCTCCGTACCGGAGTTCGGCGGCGGCTCCGAGTCCCCCATGGGCGGCCCCGTCTACCGCTACGACGCCGGCTCGACCTCCGAGGTCAAGTTCCCGCAGGAGTTCGACGGCGACTTCTTCGCCGGCGAGTTCGGCCGCCGCTGGATCAAGCGCATCGAAGCGGCCGGCGACGGCACCGTGCAGTCCATCAACCCCTTCCCCTGGAGCGGCACCCAGGTGATGGACATGGCTTTCGGCCCGGACGGCGCTCTTTACGTCCTCGACTACGGCACCGGCTACTTCAACGGCGATGAAAACTCCGCCCTGTACCGCATCGAACACGTCACCGGCGGCCGCGCCCCGATCGCGCAGGCCAAGGCGAACGTCACCTCCGGCAAGGCACCTCTGACCGTCTCCTTCTCCTCGGCCGGCAGCTCGGACCCGGACGGAGACGCCCTCGGCTACTCCTGGGCCTTCGGCGACGGCGCGACCTCCACCGCCGCCAACCCCTCCCACGCCTACTCGGCCAACGGTCAGTACACGGCCACACTGAGGGTCACGGACACCACCGGCAAGACTGCTACGGCGTCCGTGCAGATCACCGTCGGGAACACCGCCCCCACAGTGAGGATCGACCTACCTGCGGACGGACGCATCTACGACTTCGGCGCCGCGATCCCGTTCGCAGTGACGGTGACCGACCCTGAGGACGGCACCGTCGACTGCTCCAAGGTGAAGGTCTCGTTCATCGTCGGGCACGACAGCCACGGCCACCCGCAGACTTCGGCCACCGGCTGCACCGGCACGCTGCAGACCCTGGCCGACGGCGAACATGACCCCAACGCCAACATCTTCGGCGTCATCGACGCCGAGTACACCGACAAGGGCGCGAACGGCCAGCCCGCGCTGACCACACACGACCAGCACATCATCCAGCCCACCCACCGGCAGGCCGAGCACTACGGCGACTCCGCCGGTGTCCAGGTCGTCAACCACAGCCCTGCCCATGGCGGCAAGACCGTCGGCCACATCGACAACGGCGACTGGATCTCCTTCGCCCCGTACGCCCTCGACAACGCCACCAAGTTCACCGCCCGGGTCTCCTCCGCAGGCGCGGGCGGCACCATCGAGGTACGCGCCGGGTCCCCGACCGGCGCCGTGCTCGGCACGGCGACCGTGCCGGTGACCGGCGGCTGGGAGGTCTTCCAGGACGTGACCACTGACCTGTCCCATCAGCCCGCCGGTTCCACGACGCTGTTCCTGGTCTTCAAGGGTGGCACCGGCTCGCTGTTCGATGTCGACGAGTACTCCTTCACCACCTCCGGCAGCGGAACTTGGTCGGGTTCGGTCAAGGGAGTCAACGGTAAGTGCCTGGATGTGGACGGTGGCGGCAGTGCGGACGGCACGAAGGTCCAGCTGTGGACCTGTAACGGAACCGGCGCCCAGACGTGGACCCTGGCCGGCGACGGTACCTTCCGGGCCCTGGGTAGATGCCTCGACGTCTCCGGCGGTGCGAGCGCCGATGGCACCAAGGTTCAACTCTGGACCTGCAACGGAACCGGCGCGCAGAGATGGGCACCCCAGCCCGACGGCACCGTCCGCAACTCCCAGTCCGCCAAATGCCTCGACGCATCCGGCGGCACCTGGAACGACGGCACCCCCGTCCACCTGTGGACCTGCCACACCGGATCCAACCAGAAATGGACTCTTCCGTAGGAAGGAGGCGACCGTATATGCGCACTCGACTCAAGGCGGCTCTCGGCCTGTTCGCAGGCATTGCGCTCTGTATGACACCACAGGCCATGGCCGTGCCCGGTGTCGGTGACCAGCCGACCAGCGTGTCCTCAAAGGAGGAGGCGGCCCCACGCCCCGCGCCCGGTCTGGCTGTCGATCCCGCCTACGAGATCCTGGTCTTCTCCAGGACCGCCGGCTTCCGGCACTCCTCCATCGACGACGGCATCGCGGCACTGCGGGCCCTTGGTACGGCCAACAACTTCACCGTGGACGCGTCCGAAGACCCCCAGGTCTTCACCACCGGAAATCTCGCCCAGTACGAGGCGGTCGTCTTCCTCTCCACGACCGGCGACGTGCTCGGCGACGCACAACAGGCCACCTTCGAGCAGTACATCAAGGAGGGTGGCGGGTACGTCGGCATCCACGCGGCGGCCGACACCGAGTACGACTGGCCCTTCTACGAGGGGCTGGCCGGCGCCCTCTTCCACTCCCACCCGGCCATCCAGTCCGCCACCGTCGAGGTCGAGGACCGCGCCCACGACGCCACCGCCCATCTCGGCACGACCTGGCAGCGCACCGACGAGTGGTACAACTACCGCACCAACCCCCGTACCACCGCCCATGTGCTGGCCTCCCTCGACGAGTCCAGCTACTCGGGCGGGAACATGTCCGGCGACCACCCGATCGCCTGGTGCAAGGACTACCAGGGCGGCCGGGCCTTCTACACCGGCGGCGGCCACACCGACGAGTCCTACGCCGACCCCGCGTTCCGCCGGCATCTCCTCGGCGGCATCCGCTGGGCGGCCGGCATGACCGAGGCGGACTGCCGCCCCGAGACCGGCTACACGCCCCTGTTCGACGGCTCCGCCACGACCGGCTGGAAACAGGCCGGTCCCGGAGGGTTCACCCTCGCCGACAGCACTCTCACCTCGTACGGCGGGCTCGGGATGCTCTGGTACTCCGCCAAGGAGTTCACCGGCGACTACTCCCTCAAGCTCGACTGGAAAGCCGCCGGCGATGACAACTCGGGCGTCTTCATCGGCTTCCCCGCCTCCGACGACCCCTGGTCTGCGGTGAACAACGGCTACGAAATTCAGATCGACGCGACCGATGCGGCCGACCGCACCACGGGCGCCGTGTACGGGTTCAAGTCCGCCGACAACACCGCACGGGACGCCGCACTGAACCCGCCCGGCGAGTGGAACACCTACGAGCTCCGTGTCACCGGAGAGCGACTGGAGATCTTCCTCAACGGGCGCAAGATCAACGATTTCACCAATACCGACCCCGCGCGCAGCCTCCAGCAGGGCCACATCGGCATCCAGAACCACGGCGACGGCGACGACGTCGCGTTCCGCAACGTCCGGATCAAGACATCGGGCGACACGCAGCCGGGCCCCCGGTCGGGTTCGGTCAAGGGAGTCAACGGTAAGTGCCTGGATGTGGACGGTGGCGGCAGTGCGGACGGCACGAAGGTCCAGCTGTGGACCTGTAAC
>NZ_JBIAIV010000070.1:0-31044 GCF_042871645.1 Streptomyces sp. NPDC005774
CGCTCGTACTTCGCGGGCTCCTGCGGCGGCGCCCCGCTGACCGTGATCCGGCAGTACATCGAAGATCAGAAGCACCCCGTCTGACCGTCACTCCAAGGCGCAGAGAACTCCGGCGCCTCGCGCCTCCGCGCCAAGGATGCTTTTCCCTCCCCGGCTGAAGCCGGGGACACCCACGCAAGATCAGGGATGGCGGTTGGACGGGGGGAACAGCTCAGTGAGCTGGTGGCCGCGGCGGTGAAGCGGGCAGGCGTGCGCGCGGTGGTGCAGGCGGGATGGGCCGGTGTGAACGGCTGCGGCGCCGACGTCCTGGCCATCGGCGACGTCCCGCACGACTGGCTGTTCCCCCGCACCGCCGCCGTCGTCCATCACGCCGGAGCGGGTACCACCGCGGCCGGACTACGGGCCGGAGTGCCCGCCGTGCCCGTTCCCGTCATGGCCGACCAGCCGTTCTGGGCGTCCCGGCTGTACGAGCTGGGAGTCGCCCCCCGGCCTGTGCCGTTCCAGGACCTCACCGCCGAAGCCCTCGGCGACGCGATCACGGCCTGCCTGTCCGAGCCGGCCCACCGCCGCCGCGCGGCCGAACTCGCCCGCGGGATCGCAGTAGAGGACGGCACCGCTCCCGTGCTCGCCCGCATCGGCTCGGAGAGCGCCGGGTGAACCCGGACGGCCGAGGAGGTCGGCAAGGTCGGGGCTGGTCCCGTATTTCGCGGGTCGCTGATTCGGCTGGAGAGCGGGGCCGGGCAGTATCCGGCACGGGCACGTCAACGCTCGCCCGGTGATCCGTACGCGGTCGCGCCGGGGGACGACCACCGGGGAGTCGTCGCCCGGCACGGCCGCGGGAGCTCGACGAGAGCCGCACGATGCGGCGATGAGTTTTCCCGGCCCGGCCGGTCTACCGTCCGTCAAGTGATCAGAAAACGCGAAGCAGGAGGAGCGACGTGAGCCAGTTGCTGCGGGTCCAGAACTTCACCGTCTCGAGCGACGGGTTCGGCGCCGGCGAGGGCCAGAGCCTCGAGAGGCCGTTCGGCCATGCCGATCCGGGGAACATGTTCGCCTGGGCCATTGCCACCGACCACCCACCCGTCAACCGCTCCGAACCCGGTGGCAGCCGAGGTCTGGACGACTACATCACGCGGGACTACGCCCGCAACATCGGCGCCGAGATCATGGGCCGCAACAAGTTCGGGCCGCAGCGCGGGCCCTGGCAGGACCACGAGTGGCAGGGGTGGTGGGGTGACGAGCCCCCGTTCCACACGCCGGTGTTCGTCATGACACACCACAAGCGCCCGTCGTTCACACTCTCCGACACCACGTTCCACTTCGTCGACGGTGACCCGGCCGCGGTGCTCGCCCGGGCGAAGGAGGCGGCGCAGGGCCAGGACGTCCGGCTTGGCGGTGGGGCCACGGTCATCCGGCAGTTCCTCGAGGCCGACCTCGTCGACACCCTGCATGTGGCGGTCGTCCCGACGAAGCTCGGCTCCGGGGCCCGGCTGTGGGAGTCCCCCGATGAGCTGCTCGACCGGTTCCACCAAGACGTCGTGCCCAGCCCGAGCGGCGTGACGCACCACCTGCTCTGGCGGAAGTGAGGCCGGACCAGCCGGTCGGCGCGGGTTTTGTCACCGGCACCCGCGGCACGGCCGCCGCCCAGCGGCGTCCTGGCCCCGCGTTTCGCGGGTCGCTGCGGGTGCTGTTCAGGTCCGCAGCCGGCGTGGACGCCGCACGTCGAGCCCCAGCAGACCGAGGAGGTCGACCCGGACGACCCGGACGAGGGTGATGGTGGGCGGGTCGGTGGCCCCGCGGATGCGTAGCTGGAGCTCACCGAGGTGATGCGGAATCATCCGGCCCGTGGGCCGCACTCGGCGGCGACGGGCAGAGCGCCCGAACACTTGGTCACCGCGGACTCGATCACGCACTCCGTACGGGGGCGTTCCGTCCGTGGCCGCGGGGACCGGGAAGCCATCGACACACCCGGACCGGCGTTGACGTGCCCGTGCCGGACACTGCCCGGCCCCGCTCTCCAGCCGAATCAGCGACCCGCGAAATACGGGACCAGTGGCTTCCAAGAAGCCGTGTCGGACGCCGGGCACAATCGAGGCGAGCAGGGGCGGCTGGAACGGCGACAACTCCGGCATCTCGTTGAGGAGCCCGCGCCGGTACCCCACCTGACGGCTCGGTGCCATGCCTGCCCCTCACGCTCGGATATCGCCTGGCCACAGCCAAGGCACGGCGCTACGGTCTCGTGTCATGCAACTGACGGTTCTCGGCGGGTGCGGGGCGTGGCCCACAGCAGTCCAGGCATGCAGCGGCTACCTCGTCGAGTACGCCGGATTCCGCCTGCTCATCGACCCCGGATATGCCACCCTGCCGCGCCTGCTCCAGCACAGCACCGTCGACGCGGTCGACGCCGTGCTCGTCAGCCATGGGCACCCCGACCACTGCGCCGACCTCAACCCGCTCCTACGGGCCCGAGGGCTGAGCGACGACCCGCCGCCCGCTCTGCCCGTCCACGCCCCGCACGGTGCGGTCGATGCCGTTCTGGCGCTCGACAGACCGGGCATGCTCGCCAAGGCGTACCACCTTCACGGGTTCACCCCCGGCGACCGGTTCGACATCGGCCCCTTCACCACCGACACCTGGCTCCTGCCGCACTTCGTGCCCAATGCCGGCATTCGGCTCACCACCCCCGAGGCCGTCCTCGCCTACACCGGCGACACCGGCCCCAGCTCCGACCTTCCTCGCCTTGCACAAGGCGTCGACCTGTTCCTGTCAGAAGCCACGTACATCCACCAGGTGCCGACCGCCGACGCGCCGTACCTGCTGACCGCACGGCTGGCCGGCCAGTACGCCCACCAGGCAGGCGCCGCCCGGCTCATGCTCACCCACCTTTGGCCGGGCACAGATCCGGCCCTTGCCGGAGAAGTGGCCGCAGAAGCCTTCGCCCATCCCATCGGCGTCGCTGCCCCCGGTCTCGTCACCCACCTCGGCCAGGAGGGACAGAGATCCAACGGCGCCGAGCAACACGGCCCGTTGCACCGGAAGAACTGACCACCGAACCGGCATCCGTGATGCCGTCCCGATACACCAGGTCCGGGTTCTCCGGGGCGGGAAAGCCGAGCACCCGCTCGGTTACGGCACCGGCAGGAGGGCCAATGCCTCCTTGGCGTTGTGCTCGGCGATCCCCCGCATCGCCGCTCGGTGCGGGAAGTCGCCGTCGAGGAGGCGCAGGGGGCCGGCCACCAGGGAGAGACGCATCGCGAGCATGTAGAGGCCGAGCCGTGCCGGATCGAGGCCGGGGCGGGACAAGGCCGGGTGCTGATCACCGAAGCGAAGCTGAAGGAAGACGTGCTCCCACTCGACGTCGAAGAACATCAGGCCCTCGATGTCGATCAGGACGGGGTGCCCGGAGGCGTCGACCAGGACGTGGTCGGGCCCGAGTTCGCCGTGGATCAGTCCGTGGCTCGTGCGAGGTGGGACGCCTGCGGCCAGCTCCTGGAGGCGGTCGTGCAGCGGGGTCGCGGCTGATCCGATCCCGGGGTCCCCTTCTGCTGCGTACGCCAGATCCTCGAGGGCACGCTCAAGAACCAGCTGCTCGCACGAAACGCCGCTCGCTTCGTCGCCCCGTTCGAGCACGTCCACCCTGCCGTACCGCCGGCTGTGCTGTTGGTGCATCACGTCGAGCATGGCGGCCAGTTCGCTCAAGGCGTCTGCCGCACGGGCGGGATCCGTTTCCATGAGCGCTTCGAGAGTGCCACCGGCCACGTCCTCGACCACCGCGACGTCCGCCGGGTACCGTCGTCGGCTGTCGTCAGCCAGGAGCACCCCGGGGACCCGGACCCCGAGACGGTCCAGGCTCCGCCGAGCGGCGAGGAAGGGGACCAGGCCGGAGGCGGGGGCGAACGGGTGGGCCGCGTCGACGCCTTCCGAACCGGGCCAGAAGTTCTCGGCCTCGGCCCAGCTGTAGACGATCACACTCGCTGCACGCGGTCCGTCGATGTGGACGCGGTAGACCCCCTTCTTGCTCCCGCCTCGCAACCGGTCCACTCCGACCGTATGGAACCTGGGCCCCAGGGCCTCGTGCACGATCCCCGACAAGGCCTCGGTCTCCGCGAATTGACGCATCCGTCGACCTTAACTTCGACAACTTCGGCCCGGCGCGGCGCGGCGTGGGAAGCCGATCGCCCGGTGGGCGGAGGACTCGTGCAGTGCGACGCGGGTGAGCAGGTCACCCAGGTCGCCCGTGCCGGTGCGGAGCTGCGTCGCCCGTTCCCTGCGGTAGGCATCGCAGTCGGGGCGGTCGGCTCTCACCGGGTTCGCTGTTCGACGTCGAGGAAGGCCTCCGTACAGCGGGCGAGGTTCACGAGGTACTGCCAGGCGGTGAAGGGGGTGGGTTCACCCTGGGGCGGCTCGGCGAGAAGCCGGGTGCCGAGACGGCGCATCACGCGCACCGCCTCCCGTTCGTCTCCTCGCGTGTCGTCGAGGAGTGCGCGGAGCATGCCGGAGACGGTGTCCGTGCGCTGCACGGTGTCGGCCAGCGCGGGGACGTCGAGACGGGGCCGGGTGATCGGGCTCACTTCGGTGAGGATCTTTGTACGGTCGAGCCGTGGTGCATCGGTCGGGTCGGTTGCCATTCCCACGACGGACTCCTCTTGCCGTGTTCGTTCAGTGACAATCAGTGAACGACGGCGGCTCAGGTGATCGTCAGGAAAAACAGCCCGCGCACCGTCCGCGCGCGACCGGAAAAACTGACTCGCTCTTTGCTCTCGGAGAGCTCCTGGGAACGGCTCGCCACTACCGTGTTGCGATGTGGCAGAGGTGAATGAGCGGCTCACGGTGCGCATGCGCGAACTGGGCTTCACCCAGGAGGAGTTGGCGGAGTCCATGAACACGGCGATCGAGCAGATCACCGGAAGGTTCGGGACCGTCTCCCCCCGCACGATCCACAACTTCACGAGCGGAAGAACCCGGTGGCCGCAAGCCAGGCAACGCCTGGCACTGGAGGCAGTGTTCGGGTGTACCGCAACCGAGTTGGGATTCACCCCGCCCGCCCGGTGCCCGGCCGACCGCCCGCTACCCGCAAGCGCCCAGCACGACGAGGAGGAGCCCGTGCTCCGCCGTACCTTCCTCACCGCCGCTTCTGCGGCTGCGTTCTTCCCTGCCGCTTCAGGAGTAGCTGTCGTTTCAGGAGTATCCGCCGCTTCGAAAGGATCCGCCGCCGATTCGGCAGGCGGCCGTTTGGGCCAGTCCGACGTGAATCGGCTCACCGCCCAGTTCGCCCTGATCATTGCCAGCGACAACAAGACCGGCGGAACTCACCAGGTCGAGCAGGCTGCACTGGGCTGGGCCCAACACGCTCTGCACCTTCAGAGGACACGGTCCGCCTCACAACGGGTGCGAGGTCAGCTGTACGGCCTCGCCGCGGCCTTCATGGGCTCCGCCCTGTGGGCTGCCATTGACGGCGGTCGTCTCGACCCGGCCCAGCAGCACCTGCACCAGGCCGTGGCCCTCGCCGGTCTCTCGGGTGACTCCTCGATACAGTTCCGTATCTGGGGACATGCCGGTGCCTTGTACCGGCACCTCGGCCAGTACACCAGCGCCCTCGCGGCTGACGAGGCCGCGAAGCGGACGCGAGCCGCCCGCGATCCGCTGTACGCCTCCCTCATTCACGCCCGCACCGCTGTGCATCACGCGGACCTGCAGGATCGACAAGCGGCGCTGCGGTGCCTGGGGTTGGCCGAAGCAACACTGGGACGCGCGGACGCCGGGGCACATCGCCCCCCGTGGCTGCTGTTCTACGACTCGGCCGAGTTTCACCTCTTGGCGCTCACGGCCACCACCTCGCTCGGGCTGTGGGAACAGGCCGAGGCGCACGCCCATCACACGCTCGCGAAGTTGCGTCCCGACCTGAAGCGCAACCGAGCGCTCACCCAGGCTTATCTGGCACATGCCCAACTGGGTCAGCACGAGACGGAACTCGCTGTGGCGACCGCACACCTCGTCCCGGCTCAGGCGCGGCACGGTCGTACGGCCCGCCTGCTGAACCATTTCGGACACCGGCTGCATTCGTTCGCCCCCGACTCCGCCGCCACTCGTCAATGGTTTGAGAAGGAGCTTCTGTGAGTCCTGCGTTGCGGCATTACTCCGACGCCGAACCGGTGCGACAGACGATCGTGGACATCCACGTCGAGGTCAGGCAGCGTGATCTCGGGCTCACCGGCCCCTTCTACTCCGCAGAACGCTTCAATGAGCGGCTGTCAGGGCACAGCTCAGTGCCAGGGTGGGAGGCAGTCGTGGCCTTCGACGGGACCGAGCCCGCAGGCTTCGCCTATGCCACCCCGCTCGTGCCCGACACCCGCTGGTGGACGGCCATGACGACAGCCCTGCCCGAGGGGTACACGACGGAGACGGGCGCGCGCACACTCGCGCTGAACGAGATCGTGGTCCGGCGTCCGTGGCGGGGCACCGGCCTCGCTCAGCGCATCCACGAGGAGCTGCTGTCGGGCAGGAACGAGGAACGGATCACCCTGCTGGTCAACCCGAAGGCCGGTGACGGCAAAGTCCAGGCGATCTACGAGCGGTGGGGGTACGAGAAGATCGGGGAGCAGCAGCCCTTCGCGGACTCACCGGTGTTCGCCGCCATGATGCGGGACCCGTTGAAGTCTGCGTGAGCAGGGAGTGATCCGGTTCTCCGGACACACGGTGCAGCTCTCACGGATGAAGTGGCCACGGAGCCGAACGGCCCGCACGCTGCCCAAAGGGTCCGCCTTCCGTCTGCTGGGATCCGGGGACCGGTGCGGGGACAGGTGCGGGGACAGAGGTGCGGGGACAGAGGTGCGGGTCAGGGCCTGGCTGCTCACCGTCGATCTACGCACCGGTGCAAAATTCCGTGCCGGGCCGGCCGGGAGGGGCGGAGACTCGTGTCATGGCTGACATGGGGGCGTTCCGGGAAGCGGTCACTGGGTGGGCGGCCGGTGGGTCCGGTGAGCCCGCGCGGGAGTTGTCGGCGCGGCTGCCCGTCCGGGCGGTCGTCCTGCTCGAAGGGCCGAGCGACGCCGCGGCCGTCGACGCGCTGGCCGCGTGCCGCGGACGGGACCTGGCGGACGAAGGGGTCTGCGTGCTGCCGATGGGCGGTGCGATGAGTGTCGGGCGCTTCGCCCGGCTCCTCGGGCCGCCCGGCCTGGGCCTCCGCCTCACGGGGCTGTGCGACGAAGGGGAACGTCGCTTCTACGCCCGCGCCTTCGCGCGGACGGCTGCGGCCGGTACGGCACACCAGCCACGGTTCTTCGTCTGCGCGGCGGATCTGGAGGACGAGCTCATCCGCGCGCTGGGCGTGGCACGGGTGGAGGAGCTCGTCCGGGCCGAGGGCGACCTGCGCGCCCTGCAGACCTTTGTGCGCCAGCCCGCCCAGCAGGGCCGCACCTCGCAGCAGCAGTTGCGGCGCTTCCTCGGCACGAAGAAGGGGCGCAAGATCCGGTACGGGCGCGTCCTCGTCGAGGCCCTCGAACCCGACCGCGTACCCGCCCCGCTCGACGGCCTGCTCACCTGCCTCTGACCGTCTCCGAAGCGGCGCGGGCGCGGGTCGAGGCCCGTGCCGGAGGGGAACACTGCGAGGGTTAGCCTCGGAAGAGCGGGACCCGTCCCTCAGCAGAGGGCGGGCGTGGTGGCAGGAGGCGCAGGACATGGCGAAGGTTCCCGGCTCGGTGCTGGCCGCGAGTGGACTCGTCGGCGGGTACGGCGTGGCCCGCTGGACCCGTAAACGGCCGCTGGGCGGGGTCGTCCTCGCCGTGGCGGGTGCCGCCGCGGCGCGGGAGTGGCGGGAGCGGGCCGGCGGGAAGGCCGCCGGGGCGCTGTCGGTCGCGTACGTCGCCGCGTTCGCCGGGTCGCATCCGCTGGCGAAGAAGGTGGGTGCCTGGCCGGCCGTGTTCGGTGTGGCGGGTGCGGTGGCGCTGACGTCATGGGCGGTCGCCGACCGGCGCGGATGAGACGCGGGCGCGGTGACGGTGGCGCGGTGACGGTGTGGAGCACCGCCCGCAGCGCCCTCCGCGTCGGACGTGACGATCTTCTCCGGCAGTTCCGCGCTCAAGCCGACGCGCGAGGACCCGTCGTTCCGGGACCGTGCCCCTCCCGGGGCCTCCAGGTGATCGGAGGCCCCGGGGGGCCGGTCACCGGCCGTCTCGGGTCGCCGTCTCCGGAACAGCTGGCCATGCTGGTGCTGGGAGCGGCCTTCTTCCCAGTGACAAGGAGCACGGCATGTCCACGGACCCGGTCGGACGATTCCTGACGGCTTTGGACCCGGACCACCGGGAAGCCATCAGTGCCAAACCGCGCGAGGAACAGGAACGGCTCGCGGCGGCCTGGGAACGGGAGCTGGCGGACGATACCGAACTCGACTCTCTCGACGAGCTGTCCCCGGCGGCGGCAGAAGCCGAGGCGGCCCGCCGCGTCCTGGACCGCGGGACCGGCTCGGACCTGTCCGGCTGACACCTGTCCGGCTCGGACCTGTCCGGCTGACACCTGTCCGGCTGACACCTGTCCGGCTGGCACCTGTCCGACTGTGAGACCTGCCCTGCGGTGAGACCTGTCCGGCCGGTCACGCGTCGCGCCGAGGTGGTCCCTGCCGACCGGCGACCGGCGCTGGCCTGCGGCGGGCCCGGTCGTTTCACCCGCGCGAGGCCTCTCCCCTCGGTTCTGTGGCGGAGAGCGGTGTGGCGATGTCCTCCAGTGAGCGGCGTTCCGCGTTCACCGCCAGGAACGCCGCCACCAGGCCGGCCGCGCACATCAGCCCGGCGCCGATCTGGAAGGCCAGGGCCGTCTCGCCGACCACGCCGGACTCGGTCAGGTCGGCGAAGATCAGCGGGCCGCTGATACCGCCGGCGGCGGTGCCGATGGCGTAGAAGAAGGCGATGGCCATGGCGCGGGTCTCCATCGGGAAGATCTCGGAGACGGTCAGATAGGCACTGGAGGCGCCCGCCGACGCGAAGAACAGGACCACGCACCAGCAGGCGGTCATGGTCGTGGCCGTGAGTGAACCGTTGTCGAAGAGCCAGGCCGTGCCGAAGAGCAGGATGCCCGACAGCAGATACGTGCTCGAGATCATGATCCGGCGGCCGACCGTGTCGAAGAGCTTGCCGAGGAGCAGCGGGCCCATGAAGTTGCCCGCGGCGATGACGGCGAAGTAGTAGCCGGTGCTGCCGGTCGGCACGTCGAAGAAGGTGATGAGAATGGCGCCGAAGCCGAAGGTGATGGCGTTGTAGAGGAAGGCCTGGCCGATGAAGAGGGAGAGGCCGAGGACCGCGCGGCGCGGGTAGCGGCCGAAGACGGTCTTGGCGATCAGGCCGAAGCCGATGCTCTTGCGCTGGTGGATGGTGATCTCACCGGCCGGCGGTGGCAGCGGTCCCCCCTTCTCCTCCTCGATCTCCCGTTCGACGGACGAGACGAGTGCGTCGGCCTCCTCGCCCTGGCCGTGGATGAACTGCCAGCGTGGGCTCTCCGGGACGTGCCGGCGGACCAGGAGGACGACCAGGCCGAGGACGACGCCGAGACCGAAGCTGAGCCGCCAGCCGAGGTCCTTGGGGAAGATGTCGGTGTCCAGCATCACGATGGACAGCAGGGCGCCGCCGATCGCGCCGAGCCAGTAGCTGCCGTTGATGATGAGGTCGACCCGGCCCCGGTAGTGGGACGGGATCAGCTCGTCGATCGCGGAGTTGATGGCCGCGTACTCGCCGCCGATGCCGAAGCCGGTGAGGAACCGGAAGAGGAAGAACCACCAGGTCTCGAAGGAGAGAGCGGTCAGCGCGGTCGCCGCCAGATAGACGATCAGCGTCACCATGAACAGCTTCCTGCGCCCGTACCGGTCGGTCAGCCAGCCGAAGACCAGGGCCCCCAGGCACGCGCCCGCCACGTACAGGGCGGCGGCGAGACCCGTGATCTGGGCGGAGGTGATGTCCAGGCCGCTGCCTTCCTCGGCGATGCGGCCGGCGACGTTGCCGACGATCGTGACTTCCAGTCCGTCCAGGATCCAGACGGTGCCCAGGCCGATCACGATCATCCAGTGCCACCGTGACCAGGGCAGCCGGTCCAGACGGGCCGGGACGGCCGTGGTGATGGTTCCGGTGGAGGCGGGCACTGAGGCCGACGACGGTTCCCCTGTCATGGCTCCCTCTCCGTCGAACTCCGTCAAGCTCGGCCGAGCCGGGCCGAGCCGGGCCGAGCCCGGCCGAGCTCCATCGAGCTCCGTCGGGCTCCCTCGGGCGAACGCCTCCCTTGTGCCCTGGGCCGGGAGGAACACGCCCGCCGTTCCGGAAGGCCGTAGGGCCCGCCGGACGGGCCCTACGCCCCCAGCATGCGGGAGACCGTGTAGATCAGCAGCCCGGCGAGAGAGCCGACGACCGTGCCGTTGATGCGGATGAACTGGAGGTCGCGGCCGATGTTGGCCTCGATCTTCTTCGTCGTGTGCTCGGCGTCCCAGCCCGCCACGGTGTCCGTGATCAGGGAGGTGATCTCCCCCCGGTAGGTGGTGACGACGTACACCGCGGCGCTCTCCAGCCAGCCGTCGACCTTGCCCTGCAGCCTGGCGTCGGCCGACATGCGCGCGCCCAGCGACAGCAGCGAGGCGCGTACGCGCAGCCGCAGCTCGCTGCGCTCGTCCTCCGCCGCGGAGACGATCATGGATCGTACAGCCGTCCAGACGGAGGCGATCAGGTCCTGGACCTCGTCGCGGCCGAGGATCTCGCCCTTGAGGCGTTCGATCCGGGCGCGGGTCTCGGCGTCGGACTGGAGGTCGGAGGCGAAGTCGGCGAGGAAACGGTCCAGGGCGCCGCGCGCGGGATGGGCGGGCATGTCGCGCATCTCGGTGACGAAGCGCAGCAGCTCCTTGTAGACACGGTCGCCGATCTTGCGGTCCACGAATCTCGGGGTCCAGCCGGGGGCGCCGCCGTGCACGGCGTCCATCACGGCGTCGCCGTGCAGCACGAGCCAGTCGTGGGCGCGGGTGACCACGACGTCGACGGCCTTCTTGTGGCCGCCGTCGGCGACGATCTTCTCCAGCATCTTGCCCATGCCGGGCGCGATCTCCTGGGCGTCCGCGCGACGGGTGATCGCCTCGCCGACCACCGCCTGGACGTCGGAGTCGCGCAGGACGGTCAGCGCGCCGCGCAGGGCGGCCGACAACTCGGCGGTGACCCGGTCGGCGTGCTCGGGTACCGCCAGCCAGGCGCCGAGCCGGCTGCCGATGCCGACGGAGCGCAGCCGCCCGCGGACGACGTCCTCGGAGAGGAAGTTCTCACCGACGAACTCGCCCAGGGAGACGCCGAGCTGGTCCTTCTTGGTGGGGATGATCGCGGTGTGCGGGATGCGCAGTCCCAGCGGGTGGCGGAACAGGGCGGTCACGGCGAACCAGTCGGCGAGCGCGCCGACCATGCCCGCCTCCGCCGCCGCGGCGACGTAGCCCGCCCAGGCTCCGGCGCCCGCGTCGGACGCCCACTTGGCGAGGACGTACACCACGGCGACGAACAGCAGCAGCCCGGTGGCGATGAGCTTCATCTGGCGCACTCCGCGCCGCTTCTCCTCGTCCGCCGGACTGAACGTCGTCATCGTGCGGTGGGTGGCGCCACCGGCGCGGGCCTGCGTGCGCCGGCCTCCACCACCCCCGGCCCCCGTGGTGCCGGTGTCCTCCGTGCTCGCGGTGTTCGCGGTGTCCGTGGCGTCCGCCTCGCTCATCCGCTCGATCCGTTCATCCGTTCCGCCCCGCTCCATCCGCTCCGCCCGTTCGGTGATCCCTCACACATTGTCCCTTCCCGTCCGACTCCCGGAACGGAACAGGAGTTCCCGGCGTCTGTCCAATAGACGGCCCGACGGCTGCCCGACGGCTGCCCGACAGCGGCCCGACAGCGGCCCGACAGCGGCCCGACGAGCGCCCCGACAAGGGGCTTCGGAGGGGGTTCCGCCTGGAGATCAGGAGGAACACAGGACGGGACCAGGGGGAAATCAGAGGCAAGTCAGGGGCGAAGCCGGGGGACTGCCGGGAGGGTCTCAGTGGGATCCCCATGGAGACCCCCATGGGGTCCCGTCGGACCACCGCCCGTCCATGACGCATCATGGGCTCATCCGTACGGAGTCTCGGGCTCCGACCGCTGGAGGAGAACAGAACAGCTTGACCGGGGGACGTGACGGGGGCGCGGGAGCGCCCACCGCGAAGTACCGCGCCCTGCTCGCCGCGGTGATCGCCGCGATCGTGGCGGTGTCCGCGGCCATATACGTCGGGGTGTCCGGGCTGCCGTCCGGCCTGTACGCCGACGGCACGAGGGACCGTGACACCCTCGCCGGCGGCCGCGACGGACGCCGGAACCCGGCCGCACCGGCCTCCACCGGAACCTGGGTCTCCTCCTGGGCGGCCTCCCCGGTCGGCGGCGAGCCCGGCACCGAGATGACCGGCCTCGCGGACCGCTCGCTGCGCAACGTCGTACACACCAGCGTCGGCGGCACCGCCGCCCGGATCACCCTGTCCAACCTCTACGGCCAGTCCCCGCTCACCGTCAGCCACGCCTCGATCGCCCTGTCCGCGGGTCGGGGCGACGCGGCGGCCCTCGCCGGCACCATGCGGCAGGTCACCTTCCGGGGCAGCCCCACCGTCGTCGTCCCGGCCGGGCAGCAGGTGATGAGCGACGCCGTACGCCTCACCGTCCCGCACGACGGAGACGTACTGGTCACCACGTACTCCCCCACCGGCTCCGGACCGGTCACCCGCCACCCGTACGCACGCCAGACCTCGTACGCCGCCGTCGGCGAGCACACCCAGGACACGACCGGCACCCCGTACACCGAGAAGAGCGCCTTCTGGCGCTACCTGACCGGGCTGGACGTGCTGAGCAGGGACTCGCAGGGCACCGTCGTCGCCCTCGGCGACTCGCTCACCGACGGCAGCACCTCCACCACCGGCGCCAACAACCGCTGGCCGGACATCCTGTCCGACCGGCTGCGCGTAGCGGCCGCGGCAGGCCGGGACGTACCGCGCTACAGCGTCGTCAACGGCGGCATCAGCGGCAACCGCGTCCTCGCCGACGGCCTCGGCCGCCCCGCGGAGAACCCCAGCGCCCTGAACCGCTTCGACCGTGACGTCCTCGGCCGCACGAACGTCAAGGTCCTCGTCGTCGACCTCGGCGTCAACGACATCCTGCGCGAACCGGGCCTCGCCGACCCCGACGCGATCGTCGGCGGCCTGAAGACCCTCGTCGACCGGGCCCACGCCCGCGGACTGAAAGTCGTCGGCGCGACCCTGATGCCGTTCGGCGGCCACCGCGGGTACACCGACGCGCGCGAGGCGGTGCGGCAGCAGATCAACGCGGAGATCCGCGCGGGGCGCGTCTTCGACGCCGTCGTCGACTTCGACCGGGCGCTGCGCGACCCGTACGCCCCGCGCCGGTTGCACCCCCTCTACGACTCGGGCGACCACCTGCACCCGAGCGACCGGGGCTACACGCGGATGGCCGAGACCCTCGACCTGGACGACCTGAAGGGCGGGGCGCCGGCGCAGCTGTAGGGAGCGGCCGGACCGGCCCCACACCCTGCGGCGACGGCCGGTGACCGGTCAGCAATCCCGGCCGGCCGTTCTGGTCAGCCGTTCTGGTCAGCCGTTCTGGTCAGCGGTCCCGGTCGCTGCGGCGTTCGCCCTGCTCCTCGGCCCGCCGGCCGTGCGGGGAGTCGAAGCCGAAGGAACCGTGGCCGAAGCCGCCGTGACCGTGGCCCTGGCCGAGGGCGGCCTGGCCGGACGAGGAGGCGCCCAGCTCACTGCGGTCCACGTCGCCGCCCGCCCCCTCCCCGCGGCGGTTCGCCCTGCGCTCCAGCTTCTCGAGGCGGCGCTCCTCGCGGAGCCGCTGCTTCTCCGCCCGGGTCAGCTTGCGCCTGACGCCGACACCGCCCCAGAAGGCGAAGCCCGAGACGATCACGCGCGGGGCGCCCGGCTCGCCCGGCACGCCCTCCTCACGGTGGTCGAAGCCGCCCATGACGCCGATGCCGCGGACGACGACCTCGACACCCTGCGGGACGATGACTTCGATGCCGCCCATGATCGCGACCGCGTTGATCACGATCTCGCGGTCCGCGAAGTCCGCCTCGCGCAGATCGATCTCGCCGCCGCCCCAGAAGGCGAAGCAGTTGAACTTCCGCGGTGCCGTCCACCGGCCCTTGCGCTGGAACCCCGACATCACGGCGACGGCCCACGTCGACGGCGCGTCGTCGCCGACGCCCACCCGGCTCGACCAATCGTCGCCCGGCTCGGGGGACTTCGTCAGGGAGACGACGGGAACGGACACTCCGGGGGCGGGCAGATCACGGGTGATCGGCTCGAGTTCCCGGTAGGTCCGCGCCTTGTACGTCGCGTCCAGCCGCTCCTCGAACTCCTCCATGTCCAGGCGCCCCTCGGCGACGGCGTCCCGCAGAACGGCGGCGACGCGCTCGCGGTCGGCATCGGAGGCACGGAGGTCCGGGGCTGCGTCGTCGGTCATACACAGCAGCCTACGAGGTCCCCCGACCGAGGGCTACGAGACCACCCGCCCGGCACCCCCGTCCCTGCCCTCCGAGGCGGCCCCAGGCGCCGAGGCGGCCTCGGTGGCCCCGGCGGCCGACGCGTCTCCGGCGGCCGAGGCGCCCTGGGCGACGTCCTCCCTCCGGTCCGCCCGCACCACCTGCCCGGCCTGCCCCGCCTGCCCTACCTGCCCCGCCTGCTCCGCCTGCTCCGCCTGCTCCGCGTACATCTTCGCGATCACGGCCTCGATGTCCGGCTCCCGCACCGAAAGGTCCACCAGCGGATACTCCGCCGCGATCCGCGCCACCAGCGGGGCCGCCGACTCCGCCGCCGGGAACGCCAGCCACTGCCTCGGCCCCTCCACCCGCACCACCCGCGCGGGCGCCGGCGCGTCGATGGGCGGCATCTCCCGTTCCAGGTCCACCACCAGCGTGCGTTCGCTCTCCCCCGCCCGGTGCAGGCCGGCGAGCGGACCGTCGTACATCAGGCGGCCGTGGTCGATGACCATCACCCGCGAGCACAACTGCTCGATGTCCTGCAGGTCGTGCGTGGTCAGCAGCACCGTCGTGGCCCGCTCGGCGTTCAACTCCCGCAGGAATTCCCGCACCCTGGTCTTGGAGATGACGTCCAGACCGATGGTCGGCTCGTCCAGGTACAGCACCTCCGGGTCGTGCAGCAGCGCCGCCGCGATGTCGCCGCGCATCCGCTGCCCCAGGGAGAGCTGCCGTACCGGCGTGTCCAACAGGTCGCCCAGGTCGAGCAGTTCGACGAGCCGGTCCAGGTTCGCGCGATAACGGGCGTCGGGAATCCGGTACATGCGGTGCATCAGCCGGTACGAGTCGAGCAGCGGCAGATCCCACCACAGCGTCGTCCGCTGCCCGAACACCACCCCGATACGGTGCGCCAGCCGCGTCCGCTCCCGGGTGGGGTCGATGCCGGCCACCCGCAGCCGGCCACCGCTCGGGGTGAGAATCCCGGTCAGCATCTTGATCGTGGTCGACTTGCCCGCGCCGTTCGGCCCGATGTAACCGACCATCTCACCGCGTGCCACGGAGAACGAGAGCGAGTCCACGGCCCGCACCTGCCGCCGCTCCCGCTTCAGGAACCCGGTCCTCTTCCGCACGTCGAAGACCTTCTCGACCCCCTCGAGAAGGATGAACTCCCGCTCGCCGCGGCTCACCCCGCCGCCGCGGCTCACCCCGCCATCGCCATCACCGCTGCCGCTGCCTCTGCCGTCACCCTCGGCATGCGCGCTGTCGTCGCCCACGGTCAACTCCCTGTACTCCGATACGAACGCAGCCCCGCCCGCCACGCCAGTCCCGCCAGCGCGCAGCACACCGCCGCCACCGGCGGTGCCATGAACGCCACCCACTGCGGCAGGTCCAGCGGATACGGCCGCCCCAGCACATAGGACGCGGGCACCCAGTTGACGAAGGCGAGCGGCAGCACGAACGTCACCCCGCGCACCAGTTCCTGCGCGAACACCACCGGCGGGTACTGCAGCATCGTCTGCCCGCCGTAGGTGAACGCGTTCTGCACCTCGGACGCGTCCTGCGCGACGAACTGGAAGGCCGCGCCCCCCACGAACACCGCGCAGAAGATCGCCGCACCGCTGACCACCGTCACCGGCACCAGCAGCAGTTTCGGCACCGTCCAGACGATGTCCAGCGAGGCGACGGCCCAGCCGAGGACCAGCAGCCCCTGCAGCACGCGCCCGACGCGGCGCAGGGCGAAGCGGTCCGCGGCGACCTGCGCGAGCACCGGTACCGGCCGCACCAGCAGCGTGTCGAGCGTGCCGTCACGCACCCGGCGCCCCAGCCGGTCCATCGAGCCCAGCACCAGATCCGCGATGCCGAACGACACGATGGACAGGCCGTACAGGAAGGCCACCTCGGCCAGGGAGTGGCCGGCCAGCACGTCGACGTGCGAGAACATCAGCGCGATACCGACGAAGTCAAGGCCGGTCACCACGACCCCGCCGATGGTCGTCAGTACGAACGACGTCCGGTACACCATGGTCGAACGGATCCACATCCCCGCGATCAGCCCGTACGCGCGCACCCCCCGCGCCGGCCCGGACTCTCCACCGGACCTCCCACCGGACCTCCGGCCGGGCTTCCCGCCGGCCTCCTCACCGACCCGGCCGCCAACCCGCCGTCCGACCCGCCCGCCGACCTCAGCCACCCTGGACCACCACCCGCCGCGTCGCCGTCGACTGCAGCAGCCGCCCCGTCACCAGCAGCACCACCGCCCAGCCGCCCTGGAGCGCGAAGACCCGCAGCACGCTCGTCTCCCCCATCAGGACGTCGGCCGGCCCCTGGAGCAGCGCCGCCCAGGGCAGCATCCGTACGACCTCGCCGAACGCGCCCGGGAACACGTTCAGCGGCAGCACCATGCCCGAACAGAGCATTCCCACGATCATCAGCATCTGCATCGCCCCCGTACCGTCCAGCAGCCAGAACGCGCTCAGCGCCACCAGGTAGCGGATCGCGTAACTGACCACCATCGCGAGCAGCACCGTCGTCAGGAAGGCGGCCCAGGTCAGCGGATCGTCCGGCAACGCCACCGGGAAGACCGTCACCCCGAACAGAAAGGGGATCACGCCCCGCCCCAACAGCTGGAACACCGACCGGCCCAGATCCTGCGCCAGCCACCACCCCTGCAGGTCGGCGGGCCGGTACAGATCGATCGCGATGGCACCCGTACGGATCCGCTCCATCAGCTCGACCTCGAAGCCGCCGCCCTGAATGGCCAGCGTCGCGTACAGCGCCTGCCCCAGCCACACGTACGTGACGGCCTGCGCCTGCCCGTATCCCCCGAGGTCCGGCCGCTCGTTCCACAGCGCCAGATAGGTGTACACGAGGATCAGGCCGAAGACGGTGTTGGTGAACACCCCGGCCGCCGTCGCCGCCCGGTACGTCGCGTACCGCCGGAAACCACCCACCGCGACCGCCCCGTACAACCGGACCGACGACCAGACCGACAACCGGGCCGACGACCGGGCCGACAACCGGGCCGAGCCTCCCCCCACAACCGCCTCCGGTCCTCGCCTCGCCCAGTGCCCTCGCCCGACGCTCTCGCCGAAGCCCAACCGCACGAACCTAGTGCCGGCAGCCGATGCGCTGCCAGGCATTTTCCGGCTGCCGAGGGCCATACGTGTGAGAAGCCGTACAGCGGGCCGACACGCGCCGCCGACGGGAACGGACCGCCGGATGCGACAGTCTTCTCCAAGGGGACGCACGCGCCGTACACGCACGCATCACGTGTACCGGCCGAACCCGCCGTAACAGCTGAACCGACTGTTACAGCTTTAACTGCAGTAACAGCGGCAACAGGCAGGAAAAGCGGCAATAGCCGTACCCTCGGAAAAATGCGAAACAGGAGTCCGTGCACGACATGAGCGACGAGCCGCAGCCACAGCAGCCCGCCCGGGGCAAGCGCCAGCGCACCGGATGGCGCCGGATCGTCCCCACCTGGCGGATGGCGCTCGGCGCCTTCCTCCTCGGCGGGCTCCTGCTCATCGGCGGTCTCTTCCTCGGCTACCACCTCGTGCACATCCCGTCCGCCAACGCCCTCGCGATCAAGCAGGCCAACGTCTACCTCTACACAGACGGCTCCGTCATCGCCCGGGACGGCGAGGTCAACCGGGAGAACGTCGGCCTCGGCCGGATCTCCCAGGACGCGCAGCACGCCATCCTCGCCGCCGAGGACCGCGACTTCTACACCGAGTCCGCCATCGACCCCCAGGCCATGCTCCGCGCCGCCTGGAACACCGCCACCGGCAAGGGCAAGCAGTCCGGCTCCACCATCACCCAGCAGTACGTGAAGAACTACTACCTCCAGCAGGAGCAGACCGTCACCCGCAAGGTGAAGGAGTTCTTCATCGCGATCAAACTGGACCGCGAACAGAGCAAGGACAAGATCCTCGAGGGCTACCTCAACACCAGCTACTTCGGCCGCAACGCCTACGGCATCCAGGCCGCCGCCCAGGCCTACTACGGCATGGACGCCCAGGACCTCGACGCCGGCCGCGCCGCCTACCTCGCCGCCCTGGTCAACGCCCCCAGCCAGTACGACGTCGTCACCCACCCGGAGAACCGCCCCGCAGCCGAGTCCCGCTGGAACTACGTCCTGGACGGCATGGTCGAGAAGGGCTGGCTGAGCGGGACCGAGCGCGCCGGCCTGAAGTTCCCCCCGCCCAAGAAGAGCACCAACTCCACCGGCATGTCCGGCCAGCGCGGCTACATCGTGCAGATCATGAAGGACCACCTCATCCAGAACAAGATCGTGGGCGAGGAGGAACTCGACGCGGGCGGCTACCGCATCACCACCACCCTGCAGAAGGACAAGCAGAACGCCTTCGTCGACGCCGTCAACGACAACCTGATCGACCGGCTCGACCAGAAGGAACGCGAGGTCGACACGTACGTCCGCGCGGGCGGCACCGCCGTCGAACCGAAGACCGGCAAGGTCCGCGCCATGTACAACGGCATCGACTACGTCAAGCAGTACACCCCCAACGCCACCCGCAGGGATTACCAGGTCGGCTCCATCTTCAAGCCGTTCGTGTTCACCGCCGCCGTCGAGAACGCGTCCAGCACCCAGGACGGCCGCCCCATCACCCCCAACACCGTCTACGACGGCACCAACAAACGCCCCGTCCAGGGCTGGTCCGGCGGCCTCTACGACCCGGCCAACGAGGACGACCGCTCGTACGGCGACATCACCGTCCGCGAAGCCACCGACAAGTCCGTCAACGCCGTCTACGCCCAACTGGCGGTCGACATCGGCTCCGACAAAGTCCAGCAGACCGCCGTCGCCCTCGGCCTCCCCTCCACCACACCCGAACTGACCCCCTCCCCCTCCATCGCCCTCGGCGTGGCCACCGCCAGCACCCTGGACATGGCCCAGGCCTACGCGACCCTCGCCAACCACGGCGTACACAGCGACGCCGTCCTGATCGAGAAGATCACCAAGGAAGGAAAGGAAACGGTGCCGCTGCCCGAGCCGAAGAACCGCCGGGCCGTCAGCCGCGAAGCCGCCGACACCACCACCGCCGTCCTGCGCGGCGTCGTCCAGAACGGCACCGCGACCGCCGCCCTGGGCGCGGGCCGCCCCGCCGCCGGCAAGACCGGCACCGCGGAGGAGGACAAGGCCGCCTGGTTCGCCGGCTACACCCCCGAACTCGCCACCGTCGTCGCGGTCATGGGCCAGAACCCGGACACCGCCGCACAGGAGAAGCTGTACGGCGCGATGGGACTGTCCCGCATCAACGGCGGCGGGCCCCCCGCCGAGATCTGGGCCCAGTTCACCCGGGAGGCACTGGAGGGCGAGCCCGTCAGCTCCTTCGACCTCGAACTGCAACCGGACGCCGAACGGACCGCGCCGCCGACCGCCGACACCGGCTCCCTCCCGCCCACGACCACCCCGGGCGACGGCACGCCCACCCCCGGGCCGGACGAGAACACGAACCGGACCCCGGTCCCGGACGACGGCACCGGCGAAGGCCGCACCGAAGGCGGCACGAACAAAGGCACCGACGGCGACACCACGACCGGCGGCACGGGCGACGGCACCTCCACCGGCGGCACCACCGACGGCGGCACCACCGGGGGCGGCACCACCGGCGACACCGGCAGCGGCGGAACCGGAGGGAGCGGCTCGACCGACGGCGAGAACCCCGGCACGGGCAGCCGCGGCGGCCTCACCGGCTTCATCCCACGCCCCCGCGGGGAGTGAGCGCGGGAGGTAAGCGGGGGGACGCCCCCCAGGGGAGTGGCCCCCCGGAGTATGAGCGCGGTCACTCCCCGCGCTCAGCCACTCAGTGCCCCGACGTCGCCTTCAGCCCCACCACGGCGACCACCAACAGGCACACGAAGAAGATCCGGGCGGCGTTCACCGGCTCCCCCAGCACCACCATGCCCAGCACCGCCGCCCCGGCGGCACCGATCCCCACCCACACGCCGTACGCCGTACCGATCGGCAGCGTCTTCGCCGCGTACGACAGCAGCACCATGCTCGCCACGATGCCGGCACCGGTGAGCACGCTGGGAACCAGCCGGGTGAAACCCTCGGTGTACTTCATCCCGATCGCCCAGCCGACCTCGAGCAGACCGGCAACGATCAACAGAACCCACGCCACGACAGGCACCTCCGGAACACACGTCGACGCATCAACACATCGTCGAGTCGTCGAATCCAAACGGGAGTGCGTCGTCTTTGCCTCACCCCGGTACGGCGCGTCTCGTCGGGGCCCAGTGGGTCCCCCCACTCTAAAGCCCTGGCCAGGACGGCCGGAAGGGCTGGTGACCATGGTCACCAGCCCTTCCGTCCACACCACGGCAACGCCGCGACGGCCCACGGGTCTACAGGTACAGGCCCGTCGAGTCCTCCGACCCCTCGAACCGGTCCGCGGCCACGGCGTGCAGATCACGCTCCCGCATCAGCACGTACGCGGTACCCCGCACCTCGACCTCCGCACGGTCCTCCGGGTCGTACAGCACCCGGTCACCCGTCTCCACCGTCCGGACGTTCTGTCCCACCGCGACGACCTCGGCCCAGGCCAGCCGACGGCCGACCGCCGCCGTCGCGGGAATCAGGATGCCGCCCCCGGACCGCCGCTCGCCCTCACTCGCGTCCTGCCGCACCAGTACGCGGTCGTGCAGCATCCGGATGGGCAGCTTGTCGTGCCGGGGATCGTGCTCGTTCTTCTTCGCGCTCACGCCTGAAACCTACCTGCCTCGGCCACGGATGTACGCGATCGGGTCCGGGTACGGGTCCGGGTGCAGATCAACGCCTGCGCCGACGCGACCCCAGAGCCATCAGCCCCACCACACCCACCACTACCACCACCGCGACCGGCACGACCCGCTCCAGCCGCGGCGCACCGTTCAGGTCCACGAACTGCGCCTTGACATCACTCACCGCACGATTGACACCGACGTACGCCCTGCCGAGCGTGTGATCGACATGGGAGGCGGCCCTGGCCTTCGCGTCCCCGACGATCGTCTTCGGATGCACCCGCACGCCGATCTCGTCCAAGGTCTCGGCCAGCACCGCGCGACGGCGCTTGATGTCCGCCTCGATCTCCGCCGGGGTTCTGGTGTCCGCCGTGTCCGCCACCGTGTCGCCTCCGAAATCCGCTGAAACCATAAAAGCCGTACCTGTGCCGGACAGTCTGTCAGCTTCATGCCGCACCGCACGGTCAGGGCACCCGGATACCCTCGATCCCGGCACCCGATCCACCCAGCGTGTACGTACGAGGAGACCAGACCGATGAGCGAACGCCTCGAGCCCGGAGCCCCGGCCCCCGCCTTCACCCTGCCCGACGCCGACGGCAACGAGGTGTCCCTGGCCGACCACAAGGGCCGCAAGGTCATCGTCTACTTCTACCCGGCGGCGCTCACCCCCGGCTGCACCAAGCAGGCCTGCGACTTCACCGACAACCTCGAGCTGCTGACCGGCGCGGGCTACGACGTCATCGGCATCTCCCCCGACAAGCCCGAGAAGCTCGCCAAGTTCCGCGACAAGGAGTCCCTGAAGGTCACCCTCCTCGCCGACCCGGACAAGCAGGTCCTGGAGGCCTACGGCGCCTTCGGCGAGAAGAAGCTGTACGGCAAGACCGTCGTCGGCGTGATCCGCTCCACGATCGTCGTCGACGAGGAGGGCAAGGTCGAACGCGCCTTCTACAACGTCAAGGCCACGGGCCACGTGGCCAAGATCATCAGGGACCTGGGCGTCTGACCCACACCCTTGCGAACGGCCCGCACCGGGTTGCCGGTGCGGGCCGTTCCGCGTGTCACGCGTGACCGTCCGGTCCCGAGCGACCGGCCCAAGTGGGCGATGACGTCCTCGGGCGTACCGGAGCGCTGTGTCATGTGCGGCGCTGAAGCGGACCGGCAAGGCTCCCCGCTTCCACTGGAAATCGACCACATCAACGGGGACCGACAGGACGACCGGCGTGAGAACTTGCGGTTGCCGTGCCCCAACTGCCACACAATCACCAGCACGTGGCGCAAGGGAGGCCCACGAGCACGCCGCAACCCCCAGTAGAGTAGGCAGCGCTGCGGGCCCGTACCCCAGCTGGCAAGAGGGCGCCGGTTTAGGTCCGGTGTGTCGTGGGTTCGAGTCCCACCGGGCCCACAGGAAAAAGAGGCTCAGTTCCTTCACGTCGAAGGGACCGAGCCTTTTTTGACGCACTCAGCCCAACAACTCCCGCACCGCCGGTACCAGTGCCCGGAAGGCCTTGCCTCGGTGGCTGATGGCGTTCTTCTCCGCCGCGGACAGCTCCGCGCAGGTGCGGGTCTCGTCGTCCGGCTGGAGGATCGGGTCGTAGCCGAAGCCGCCGGTGCCGGCCGGGGTGTGGCGCAGGGTGCCTCGCAGTTGGCCTTCGACGACGCGTTCCGTGCCGTCGGGGAGGGCCAGGGCGGCGGCGCAGGCGAAGTGGGCGCCGCGGTGGGTGTCGGTGATGTCGGAGAGCTGGGCCAGGAGCAGGTCGAGGTTGGCCCGGTCGTCGCCGTGGCGGCCTGCCCAGCGGGCGGAGAAGATGCCGGGGGCGCCGCCGAGGACGTCGACGCAGAGGCCGGAGTCGTCGGCGACGGCGGGGTGGCCGGTGGCGCGGGCGAGGGCATGGGCCTTGAGGAGGGCGTTCTCGGCGAAGGTGGTGCCGGTTTCCTTGACGTCGGGGACGTCGGGGTAGGCGTCGGCGCCGACGAGTTCGTGGGGCAGTCCGGCGTCGGCGAGGATCGACCGCAGTTCGGTGATCTTTCCGGCGTTGCGGGTGGCGAGGATCAGGCGGGTCATGGGGCCAGTATTCCGGGCCCCGCTCCCCTGCCCCACCCCGCCACCGGCTCCTGCCGTGTCCTACGGGGTGCAGACCTTCGTCAGTTCGCCGGCCGCGTCGGTGACGGGGCTGAGGTCGGGGGTGGTGTCGCCGTCCTCGACGGAGGTGCGGACGTTGCCGACGGCCTTGTCCAGGTTGTCGACGGCCTTGCCGACGTCGGCGTTGTCGGTCTGGTCGCCTATCTCGCCGAGGTTCTGGTCGATGGAGTCGAGGGACTCCTCGAGTTGGGTGGCGTCGTTGGAGGCGTTTTCGACGGCCTGCTGGAGTTCGGTGACGCTGTCGGCGATGGCGTCGGCGGTCCGGACGCAGTCGAGTGCCTTGTCGACGGCACTGCAGCCGGTGGTGAGTCCGGCGGTGAGTACGACAGCCGCCAGTGTGGCGGTGACGGCTGTGGTGCGGCGTCGGCGGCTCGCGGCCATGGAACGGTCCCTCCCTGTGGGGCCGGGTGGCCCTCGTCGCTGACCGGGTGTGCGGAGTGGATCCGTCCGTACGCCCGTACCCCTGGAGACGCGGGGATGGCCGGCGCGGTTGCCCGCGTCGGCCATCCCCCTTGGTACGTCCTTTACCTTTCGAGGACGCTATCAAGTGCGGTGCGCTGCACGGTAGTCAGTTCGGCACAGCCGGCGACGGCGAGGTCGAGGAGGGTGTTCAGTTCGGTCCGGTCGAAGGGCTGGGCCTCGGCGGTGCCCTGGACTTCGACGAAGCGGCCGTCGCCGGTGCAGATGACGTTCATGTCGGTGTCGGCGCGGACGTCCTCCTCGTAGCAGAGGTCGAGGAGGGGGATGCCGTCGACGATGCCGACGGAGACGGCGCTGACGGTGCCGGTGAGGGGTTTCCGGCTGGCGCGGATGAGCTTGTTGTCCCTGGACCAGTTGATGGCGTCGGCGAGGGCGACGTAGGCGCCGGTGATGGCGGCGGTGCGGGTGCCGCCGTCGGCCTGGAGGACGTCGCAGTCGAGAACGATGGTGTTCTCGCCGAGTTGCTTGTAGTCGATGACGGCGCGCAGGGACCGGCCGATGAGGCGGCTGATCTCGTGGGTGCGTCCGCCGATGCGGCCGCGGACGGATTCACGGTCGCCGCGCGTGTTGGTGGCGCGGGGGAGCATCGAGTATTCGGCGGTCACCCAGCCCTCGCCGGTGCCCTTGCGCCAGCGGGGGACGCCCTCGGTGACGGAGGCGGTGCAGAGGACCTTGGTGTCGCCGAAGGAGACGAGGACGGAGCCTTCGGCGTGCTTGCTCCAGCCGCGTTCGATGGTGACCGGGCGGAGTTGTTCGGGGGTGCGGCCGTCGATTCGAGACATGGTGTCGAGCCTAGCCGTATACGGGAGGGGCCCCTTCCGGGTGCGGCGGGTGCGCTGCCGCCGGGAAGGGGCCCTCGGGTGCCGGGAGTTCCCGGTGCCGTGGATCTTCGGACGCTCCGGGTGTTCAGGAGGTTCCGGGTGTTCAGGAGGTTCCGGTGGTCACATCATGTCTTCGATCTCGGCCGCGAGGGGGTCGGCGTCGGTGCCGATGACGACCTGGATGGCGGTGCCCATCTTGACGACGCCGTGGGCGCCGGCGGACTTCAGTGCGGCGTCGTCGACCTTGGCGGGGTCGATGACTTCGGTGCGGAGGCGGGTGATGCAGCCTTCGATCTCTTCGATGTTCTCGATGCCGCCGAGCCCGGCGACGATCTTCTCAGCCTTGGTGGCCATGTTCGCTCTCCCTGATCCGAACCGCTTTTGTCGCAGTAACCCACAGTCGGCCCATCCTCGCGAGCGGTCGTGCCGTCGGTACCGAAGGATGGCGCCACGATAGCGGGGCCGTCTCCAACTGGTCTACACCACCGGGGGGACCGTCGCCAAACCCTCCCGGCGAACCCCCCGGTGAACCTCTCAGCGAACCTCTCAGCGAACCCCCCCAGTGAAGGGGACCGGATGAGTACGCAGAGCCCCGCCGGCGCCGGTTCCGAGGTCAGTCCCCTGCGTGAGCGCCGGCAGCGGCTGTTCCAGGGGCTGCAGAAGATGGGCCGCAGTCTGCAGTTGCCGATCGCGGTGCTGCCGGCGGCGGGCATCCTCAACCGGCTGGGCCAGCCGGACGTGTTCGGGGACGACGGTCTGGGCTGGACGGACGTCTCCAACAATCATTCCGATCGGGCTGTGCTTCGCGGTGGTGTATTACGTGATCTTCCGGTTCGCGATCACGAAGTTCGATCTGAAGACGCCGGGGCGGGAAGCGGAGGACGAGGTGGAGGACACCACCAAGGCCTGAGGGGGCAGCCCCTTAAGGTGGGATCGGCCGTTCGAGCCCTCGGACCATGAGCCGGGGGCCGTTCGGTGCACCCTCGGGGACGGTGCCGACGGGGCCGCGGAGCGGGCACTGCGTGTAGCGCTCCGGTTGCGGAATCCGTGGGTTCCTTATACGACCTTCATCGTGCTACAACAGGTCTACACCACTGAGTGGTGTAGACCACCGGACGCCGCCGTCCCCCCTCCTTTGTCCCTGGGCGGCGCCATGCCCACTGGAGGAAGTTGTGTCCACGGCCAGCGCCGCTCCTGCGGCCGAGAAGAAGAAGGGCTCCGGCGTGATGGCTGTGCTGCAGCGCATCGGCCGCAGCCTGATGCTGCCGGTGGCCGTGCTGCCCGCCGCCGCGCTGCTGGTGCGCCTCGGCAACACCGACATGCTCGGGCGCCCGGAGTTCCCGGCCTTCCTGACGAAGATCGCGTCCTTCATGACCGCCGGCGGCAACGCGATCCTCGACAACATGGCCCTGCTCTTCGCGGTGGGCATCGCCATCGGCTTCGCGAAGAAGTCGGACGGCTCGACCGCGCTCGCCGCCGTCGTCGGCTACCTGGTCTTCAAGAACGTCCTCGGCACGTTCACCGACGGCAGCCTGCCCAAGCAGGAAGCCATCGTCGACGGCAAGATCGTGATGGTCGAGCAGGCAGTGGACGCCAAGGTGCTCGGCGGTGTGGTCATGGGCCTCGTCGTCGCCCTGCTCTACCAGCGCTTCTACCGCACCAAACTGCCCGACTGGGCGGGCTTCTTCGGCGGCCGCCGCCTGGTCCCGATCCTGTCGGCGTTCGCCGGTCTGCTCATCGGCATCGTCTTCGGCTACGTCTGGCCGGTCCTCGGCACCGGTCTGCACAACTTCGGTGAGTGGCTGGTCGGCTCCGGCGCCGTCGGCGCAGGCATCTTCGGTGTCGCCAACCGTGCTCTGATCCCGGTCGGCATGCACCACCTGCTGAACTCCTTCCCCTGGCTCCAGGCGGGCGAGTACGAGGGCAAGAGCGGTGACATCGCCCGCTTCCTCGCCGGTGACCCGACCGCCGGCCAGTTCATGACCGGTTTCTTCCCGATCATGATGTTCGCGCTGCCCGCCGCCTGTCTGGCCATCGTGCACTGCGCCCGCCCCGAGCGCCGCAAGGTCGTCGGCGGCATGATGCTCTCCCTGGCGCTGACCTCGTTCGTCACCGGCGTGACCGAGCCGATCGAGTTCACGTTCATGTTCATCGCGCCGATCCTGTACGCGATCCACGCGGTCCTCACCGGTTTCTCGATGGCGCTGACCTGGGCGCTGGGGATGAAGGGCGGCTTCGGATTCTCGGCCGGCGCGGTCGACTTCGCCCTGAACCTGGGCATCGCCACCAACCCGTGGGGCCTGGCCCTGGTCGGCCTCTGCTTCGCGGCGGTCTACTACGTGGTCTTCCGCTTCGCCATCGTCAAGTTCAACCTGCCGACGCCGGGCCGCGAGTCCGACGAGGAACTGGCGGAGCTGCAGAAGGCCGAGGCCAAGTAGCCGACATGACCGCATGACCGCACGACCGCATGACCGAGGCCCCGGAGCCATGACGCTCCGGGGCCTCGGTCGTGCGCGGGCTCAGAGCACGTACGTCACGCCGGGGGCCGCCAGTTCCACCGGTCCGTCGTAGACGGCGCGCGCGTCGGCGAGGTTGACCTGCGGGTCGGTCCACGGGGCGATGTGGGTGAGGACCAGCCGGCGGGCCCGGGCGCGGGCCGCCGACTCACCCGCCTCGCGGCCGTTGAGATGCAGGTCGGGGATGTTCTCCTTGCCGGCGGTGAAGGCGGCCTCGCACAGGAACAGGTCGGTTTCGTGGGCGAGTTCGTCGAGCGCCGTGCTCACCCCGGTGTCACCGGAGTACGTCAGCGACTTCCCGCCGTGCTCGAGACGGATGGCGTACGCCTCCACCGGGTGCGCGACGCGCTCGGTGTGCACGACGAACGGGCCGAGCTCGAAGGTGGACGGCTTGACCGTGTGGAAGTCGAAGACCTCGCTCATGGAGGAGGCCGAGGGGGTGTCGGCGTAGGCCGTGGTCAGCCGGTGCTCCGTGCCCTCGGGTCCGTAGACCGGGATCGGGTCGCAGCGGCCTCCGTCGTGCCGGTAGTAGCGCACCACGAAGTACGCGCACATGTCGATGCAGTGGTCGGCGTGCAGATGACTGAGGAAGATCGCGTCCAGGTCGTAGAGACCGCAGTGGCGCTGCAACTCGCCCAGGGCACCATTGCCCATGTCGAGGAGCAGCCGGAAGCCGTCGGCCTCTACGAGGTAGCTCGAACAGGCCGATTCCACGGACGGGAACGACCCCGAGCAGCCGACGACGGTGAGCTTCATGAAGCAGAAACCTCCGCTGGCGGGGTAGTGAAAACGGGGGTCGTGCGGTTCGTCGAGCGTAAGACGCAAAACCTTTGATCGCTCCTCCGCCAGGGGCCGTTGTGGGGGAACTCACCTGTGCTGTCACCGGTTCGGCTGGAAGCGGTTCGCGTGGGGCGCGCGCGAGGGCGCACGGCTGCGGCCCGCGCCGGTACGGTCGGGTCATGAACACGTCGTGGTGGCTCGCACTCGTCGCGGTGGTACTGCTCGCACTGGTCGCCGCACTCGTCGACGGGTGGGGCCGGGGGCACCGGCCCCGCGTCCGGAGTGCGCCGGCCGGAGCGGGGACCGTTACGGACGACGGGGACAACGGGGACGGCCGGCCCCGGCCCGCGGAGATCTGGTGGGCGGACGTGCCCTACGAGGATGTCCCGGGGGCGGGGAACGGGGCGCCGGCGGGGGACGGGGCGTCGAAGGACCGGCCGTGCCTGGTGCTGGCGGTGCGCGGGGAGCAGGTGACGGTCGCGAAGATCACGACACGCTTCCGGGACGGACGCGCCGGGGTGGTCCCGCTGCCGCCGGGATCCGTCGGGGACGCCCGGGGCCGGGCGAGTTTCCTGGAGACGGACGAGCTGCGTGAGGTCCCGGTACGGGAGTTCCGGCGCAGGGTGGGGCTCGTCGACCCGACGGTGTGGGACCGGGTCCGGCATCTGGCGCGGTGACCGCCGGGCGGCGGAACGGCGAAGGGGCCGGAGTGGATCTCCGGCCCCTTCGTACTTCCCTCGTGCGTCCTGCCCTCGTGCGTCCTGCCCTCGTGGGTCACGCCCAGAGCTGGCCCTGGAGCGTGTCGATGGCTTCCTCCGTCGTGGCGGCGGTGTAGACGCCGGTCGACAGGTACTTCCAGCCGCCGTCGGCGACGACGAAGACGACGTCGGCGGCCTCCCCCGCCAGGAGCGCCTTCTTCGCGACGCCGATCGCGGCGTGCAGGGCGGCCCCGGTGGAGACACCGGCGAAGATGCCTTCCTGCTGGAGGAGTTCACGGGTCCGGGTGACGGCGTCGGCGGAGCCGACCGAGAACCGGGTGGTGAGGACGGAGGCGTCGTACAGCTCGGGGACGAAGCCCTCGTCGAGGTTGCGCAGCCCGTAGACGAGGTCGTCGTAGCGGGGTTCGGCGGCGACGATCTTCACGTCGGGCTTGTGCTCGCGCAGGTAGCGGCCGACGCCCATGAGGGTGCCGGTGGTGCCGAGGCCGGCCACGAAGTGCGTGATCGAGGGCAGGTCGGTGAGGATCTCCGGGCCGGTGGTCGCGTAGTGGGCGCCCGCGTTGTCCGGGTTGCCGTACTGGTAGAGCATCACCCAGTCCGGGTGCTCGGCGCCGATCTCCTTGGCGACCCGCACGGCGGTGTTGGAGCCGCCGGCGGCCGGGGAGGAGATGATCTCCGCACCCCACATGGACAGCAGGTCGCGGCGTTCCTGCGAGGTGTTCTCGGGCATCACGCACACCATGCGGTAGCCCTTGAGCTTGGCGGCCATGGCCAGGGAGATGCCGGTGTTGCCGGACGTCGGCTCCAGGATCGTGCAGCCCGGGGTCAGCCGTCCGTCCTTCTCCGCCTGTTCGATCATGAACAGGGCCGGGCGGTCCTTGATCGAGCCGGTCGGGTTGCGGTCCTCGAGCTTCGCCCAGATACGGACGTCGGTGGACGGCGAGAGCCGCGGCAGGCACACCAGCGGGGTGTTGCCGACCGCGGCCAGGGCGGAGTCGTAGCGCATCCGGATCAGGCCGTGCCGCCGGCCACGGCCGGCAGGATCGTGACGCTGTCGCCGTCGGTCAGCTTGGTGTTGATGCCGTCGAGGAAGCGGACGTCCTCGTCGTTGAGGTAGACGTTGACGAAGCGGCGCAACTGGTCGCCCTTGGCGTCGTCGATGAGGCGGGCCCGGATGCCCGCGTGCCGGGTCTCGAGGTCGGCGAAGAGCTCGGTGAGGGTGTTCCCGGTGCCCTCCACCGCCTTCTGACCGTCGGTGTACTGGCGGAGGATGGTGGGGATCCGGACCTCGATGGCCATGGCGTGGGACTCCTGTCGGTGTTTTCGTCTGGTCGGTGGGCGCGCGGCGGCGCGGGCGGCGCGTGGGGGTGCGTACACGGTGAAGCCGCCGGGGCTCACGGGCCGTACGGCGGGAGGCTCGGTATCAACAGATGGCGCTGGCGAGTCTGCACAGGTCGACGTGCAGCCGCGCCACGAGCAGTTTGCCCGGCGTCTTGTCGCTCACGTCATGGAGAACCATGGGCTCATCGTATCGATTCCCGGTGGCCGGATCCGAGTGTCGTCTCACACTTCGGAAGATGGCCGACCGGTATGTGGGAAGTGGCAGGTGGGGGCCCCTTGCGGTGCTGCTCGAGCGGGCGCCGGGAAGGGGCCGAGGGCGGGGAAGGCCGTCGGGGGCGTCGAGGGGTCAGTACGCCTCGACGACCTTGACCTCCTCCTCGGTGACCTCACCGTCCACGATCCGGAACGAGCGGAACTGGAAGTCGCCGAGGCCGTCGGTGTCGGCGGTGGAGACCAGGACGTAGTGGGCGCCGGGCTCGCTCGCGAGGGCGATGTCGGTGCGGGAGGGGTGTGCCTCGGTCGCGGTGTGGGAGTGGTAGACGATCACCGGCTCCTCGTCGTTGTCGTCCATTTCGCGGTACAGCTTGAGCAGGTCCTTCGAGTCGAACTCGTAGAACGTGGGCGAGCGGGCCGCGTTCAGCATGGGGATGAAGCGCTCGGGACGGCCGGAGCCCGCCGGGCCCGCCACCACGCCGCACGCCTCGTCGGGGTGGTCCTCGCGCGCGTGGGCGACGATCCGGTCGTACAGGGCCTGGGTAATGGTCAGCATGAGGCTCAGGATAAGCAGACGGGCCGTCCCGTACCGAGGGGTGATACGGGACGGCCCGGATGCCGGACGTCGGGGCACCTTGACCGGCGGTGGGGGGGGGGGGGGGGGGGGGGGGGGCCCCCCCCCGCCCCCCCCCCCCCCCCCCCCCCCCCCCCCCCCCCCCCCCCCGGGGGGGGGGGCGGGGGGGGGGCGGGGGGCCCCCCGCCACCGCGAAGGAGTT
>NZ_JBIAIV010000071.1:0-30228 GCF_042871645.1 Streptomyces sp. NPDC005774
TTACATTCCGAACCCGGAAGCTAAGCCTTATTGCGCCGATGGTACTGCAGGGGGGACCCTGTGGGAGAGTAGGACGCCGCCGAACAATTCTTGAAAAGGGTTGGACCCCGAACTTCGGTTCGGGGTCCAACCCTTTTTTGTTCTGCGTCACTTGAAGTTCACATTGTGCGACGAGCATCGTTCCCATGGGTACTGCTGCACTGCTCAGGGCCGCCGGTGTCGGAGTCGGTGACGAGGTGGTCGTGTCCGCCTTCGGAAACGTGGAAGTTGCCGAAGCCGTCACTCTTGCAGGTGCGTTGCCGGTGTTCGCCGAGATAGACCCGGCGACCTACTGCCTCGCGCCGGCCGCTGTGGAAGCGGCCATAACCCCACGCACCGCGGCCGTCGTCGCCGTGCATCGCTTCGGCAGGCACGCCGACATCGCGCGGTTGCACGCTCTCGGACAGCGACACGGTCTGCTCGTGCTGGAGCGCGGGGAGTCCGAGGCTCCGTACGACGAGGTCGCCCGGCGCAGGGAACGGGCCGCCTACCTCGACACGAGACTGCGGGGTGTGTGGACGCCCGACGGAGGCGACGGCCACACCTACCAGCAGTACGTCGTGCGGATCCCCGGAAACGGGCGGCCCGACCGGGACGCCTTCGCGCAAGCCGTGCGGGCCAAGGGAGTCGAGTGCAGGGTGCCGGTGAAGACGCCTGTGCACCGACTGCCGGAGTTCCGGCGGTGCGTGTCCCTGCCCGAGACCGAACGGGCTGCCGACGAGACGCTCGCCCTGCCCGTGGACGCTTCGTTGACCAAGCGGGACATGCAGCGCGTCGCATCGGCCTGCAACGCGCTGGGCGGACTGCTGCAGCCGGCTGTGTGAACCGGGGGGCGAGGACCGGTCGAGGACCAGTGGTTGGGAGAACAGGGCTGCTCAGGGTATGATCTACTCCGTTGCCGGGCGGGAAACCGCAGACAGCAACAGGCCCCTATAGCTCAGTCGGTAGAGCGTCTCCATGGTAAGGAGAAGGTCAACGGTTCGATTCCGTTTGGGGGCTCCGAACAGATAAGGCCCCGCCCTCCCGGGCGGGGCCTTTCTCATGCCCGGATCTGCCGGGGCAGGTCCGACCCAGCTCACTCCTGATGAAGTTCCGGGACGCGCATGGCGAGGATCGCCATGTCGTCGGAGGGGGCGTCGGAGGCGAAGCGTTCCACTGCGCGCATGATGCGGGCGGCGACCGCGCCGGCGGTCAGGCCCGTACAGGTCGTCAGGACGTCGGCGAGGCCGTCGTCGCCGAGCATGCGCGGGCCCTCACGACGCTCGGTGACACCGTCGGTGACACACAGCAGGACGTCGCCCGGATCGAGCGTGACCGTCTGTTCGTACAGCTCCAGGTCCTCCAGGACGCCGAGGAGGGGCTGGGGATCGGCTGCCGGTTCGACGGTGCCGTCCTGGCGCAGACGCAGCGGCAGCGGGTGGCCGGCGCACACCACCTTCAGGTCCGCGCTGCCGTCCTCCCGCGGGCGCAGCTCGCCGTAGAGCAGGGTGAGGAAGCGGCTGCGGGCGCCCTCGTCGAGGATGGCGGAGTTCAGGCGCTCGAGGACCGCGGGGCCGCTGAGGCCCTCGCGAGCCAGCAGCCTCAGGGCGTGCCGGGCCAGGCCGGTGACCGCCGCGGCGTTCGGGCCCGTACCGCAGACGTCGCCGATGGCGAAGCCGTAGGCACCGTCGCTGATCGGGAACAGGTCGTAGAAGTCGCCGCCGACCTCGTTGCCCTCGCCGGCCGCGCGGTAGATGACCTCGACCTCGACGCCGTTGATCTCGGGGAGTTCCGGAGGCAGGAGGCTGCGCTGGAGGGCCTGACTGATGGCCGTGCGCTCGGAGTAGAGGCGGGCGTTGTCCAGGGCCAGGGCTGCCCTGCGGGAAAGGTCCTCGGCGAGTTCCAGGATCTCCTGGCGGAAGTGTTCGTCGGTCGGCTTGCCGAGCGTCAGCATGCCGATGACGCGGTTACGGGCGACCAACGGGAGGACCACCGTCTCGCCGCCGACCGCGGAGGCCGTGGTGAGGGTGGGACCGATACCGGAGGTGACCTGGCCACTCGGGCCGCTGGACAGGCCCAGGCTGCGCATGGACGAGCGCAGGGCCGCCTGATGGGCCACCTCGCCGGGCACCGACCAGACGCGGGCGCCGGGGGCGGGAACCGGGTCGGGCGGGGCGATCTTCGAAAGCAGGGACTTGATGCCGTCGATGAGCTCCTCGTCCTCGTGCAGCACGTAGGAGAGGTACGGCTCGGATGCCTGGTCGGCGATCGTGTAGACGGCGCACCAGGTAGCCAGGGTGGGGACGGTCATCTGGGCCATGAGGGCCAGGGTCTGGTCGCGGTCCAGGGTGCCGGCCAGCAGGTCGGACGCCTCGACGAGGAAACTCAGCGAGCCCCGGCGCAGTCGCTCCAGCTCGCCCAGGCGGGCCGACTCGACGGCCAGGGCGATGCGGTCGGCGGCGAACTGGAGGCGCAGCGCCTCCTCGTTGGAGTACCGGCCGGCTCCCTCTGCGGCGACGCCGAGGGAGCCCGTGAGGCGGCCCTCGACCTTGAGCGGGACCGTGACGACCGAGCGCATACCGGTGCCGTTGAGGAGCGGGACCGCGCCGGGCAGGGCGGAGAGGTCGTCGTGGACGGCCGGCATGCGGGCGGAGCCGTAGCGGCCGGAGCCGGCCTCCACGGGGACGCGGGCGAAGCGCTGACGGGTGGAGGGCAGGCCGGTGGAGGCACGTACCTCGAGTTCCGTCTCGTCGTCGGTGGCGAGGAGCAGGAAGGCGGAGTCACCGTCGAGCATGTCGCGGGCGCGTTCCACCGTGCGCTGGAGGAGGCCGTCGAGGTCGTCCGGGGCGGGTGAGCCGATGAACACCTCGAAGGGGTCGGTGCTCTGGCTCTCGGAGGAGCCGGCCGAGTCGGCGGAGGGGCCTCGCAACGGGGTCTGCAGGACCGCCCGTTCGTGGTCCCTGACGAGGAGGCACACGGTTGACGGATCGCCGTCCGTGTCGCGGACGCGGAGGTGTGAGGCATAGACGGGGACCACCCGGCCGCTGGTGGCTCTTATGCCGTAGCTGCCTTCCCAGCGGGAGAGTTGGAGCGCCTCCGCGATGCCGGTGCCGGTGCCGGGGGTGTGCGGCCAGGCGGCGAGGTCGGTGAGCGGCTTGCCGATGACCTGGTCGGTCGTGTAGCCGAAGAGTTCCTCTGCGTCCTCGTTCCAGGAGGAGATCGCGCCGATCCGGTCGATCTGCACGACGGCGACGCGGACCCGGGCGTCGGCGATCGGGAGGAGTTCGGACGGCAGCGCCGGCCCGGCCGAGCGGGCTCCCACCGGGCGGTCGGGGACGTCGAGTTGGAACCAGACGGTCTTGTAGGTGGGGCTGTACTCCACGCCCCAGCGGTCGGCCAGGGCCGCGCAGAGCTGGAGGCCGCGTCCGCCCTCGCGGTCGGGGCTGCCCATAGTGGCGGCCGAGCCCTGGAGCGGTACTTCGCGCTCCGGATACCGGTCGGCCACCTCGATCCGTACGCCGTCGTCGCTGCGCAGGCACAGGAGGTCGGCGGAGGTACCGGCGTGGACCACGGCGTTGGTGACGAGCTCACTGGTGAGGACCACGGCGTCGTCGATGATGTCGGCGAACCCCCACCCCTGGAGGCTGTCGCGGACGAAGGAGCGGGCACTCGCGACCGAGCGCCCGGCGGGCTCGAAGCTGGCGGCCGCGCGCGCGGTGATCACAGAACTCCCCATGTGTCGGCGGCCCCGCCCCTCCATGCCCGATTCCCCGGCTCGCTCAGTACAGGGTAGTCGGCCAGAGGATCGGTGTTCGGGGGTATCCCCCTGCATCCCTCGGAGAGATACCCCTGAACACCGACGCGACGCTTCTCGCGTCACAGGTCGGCTGATGAACTTCGGAAAATTCGAGAAGCTGCCGAACTGTTGTGACTCCGCTCGACCCGAAGGTCCGCTTCTCGCTGGATCCGAATCCGGCAAATCCGGTGAATCCGGCGAAGGGCAAGCCCTGCCCGGCTGCTCAACGAGGAGCGACGTTGTGAGTTACGGTCATAGGTCGGCATGCTGGAACACTGGGCAGGCTTCCTGTAAACGTCGGGGGCGGGGCGAGTGCCCGCCGCCCACGGTGGGCAGCAGCCCGGGAAACGGTCCGGCACACGGGTCGCGTCGGGCGGCAGTATGGGAAAGCGGCATCAACCGGACCGCCGAGCGTGGTGGCATCCAAGAACAGCGGTAACGGTCGACCCCTGCGGGAGGGACACAGTGGAGTCTGGCGCAGCGACGCGGGGCACGGACACGCGCGCGAAGGGCGGACGGTCCCTGAGTGGGCAGGGCAGGGCGCGGGGCGGGACCACCGAGGTGGACTCGGCGGCCCTGAACCGTTTGATGGTGGCCCTGGTGGCGATGCGGGACGGGAATTTCCGCAAGCGGCTCACGGTGTCCGGCGACGGCGTGATGGCGGAGATCGCGGCGGTTTTCAACGAGGTGGCCGACCGCAATCTCCATCTGACGGGTGAGCTGGCGCGGGTGCGGCGCACGGTGGGGCGTGAGGGGAAACTCACCGAGCGCCTGGAGACGGGTGCCTGTGAGGGCTCCTGGGCCACCGCGATCGACAACTCGAACGCGCTGGTGGACGATCTGGTGCGGCCCGTCTCCGAGGTCAGCCGGGTGCTGTCGGCGGTGGCCGACGGTGATCTGTCACCGCGGATGGAGCTGCGGGCACAGATGGGCGACGGGCAGGGGCAGCCGCTGCGCGGCGAGTTCCTGAAGGTCGGGCGTACCGTCAACAATCTGGTCGACCAGTTGTCGACCTTCACCGACGAGGTCACGCGTGTGGCCAGCGAGGTCGGTACTGAGGGCAAGTTGGGTGGTCAAGCCCGGGTGCGGGGCATGTCCGGTTCGTGGAAGGGCCTCACGGACTCGGTCAACACCATGGCGGAGCGGCTGACGGCGCAGGTGCGCGATATCGCGCTGGTGACGACGGCGGTCGCCCGGGGAGATCTGTCCCGCAAGGTCACCGTGCATGTCGAAGGCGAGATGCTGGAGCTGAAGAACACCGTCAACACGATGGTCGACCAGCTCTCGGCGTTCTCCTCCGAGGTGACCCGCGTCGCGCGCGAGGTGGGCACCGAGGGTGCGCTGGGCGGGCAGGCGCAGGTGTCCGGCGTGGACGGCGTGTGGAAGGAACTCACCGACTCCGTCAACACCATGGCCGGGAACCTGACGGCCCAGGTGCGTGGGATCGCGGAGGTGACGACCGCGGTCGCCAATGGTGACCTGTCGCGGAAGGTGACCGTTCCGGCACGTGGCGAGGTCGCACAGCTGGCCGAGACGATCAACCAGATGACCGAGACGCTGAAGATCTTCGCGGACGAGGTCACCCGCGTCGCCAACGAGGTCGGCGCCGAGGGACAGCTGGGCGGCCAGGCGAACGTGCCCGGTGCCGCCGGTACCTGGAAGGACCTGACGGACTCCGTCAACACGGTGTTCCGGAACCTGACCACGCAGGTGCGGGACATCGCCGCGGTGACGACGGCGGTGGCCAACGGCGACCTGTCGCAGAAGGTCACCGTCGACGTGGCCGGCGAGATGCTGGAGCTGAAGAACACCGTCAACACGATGGTCGACCAGTTGTCCGCCTTCGGCGCCGAGGTCACACGCGTGGCGCGCGAGATCGGTGTCGAGGGCGAGTTGGGCGGTCAGGCGCAGGTGCCGGGGGCGGCGGGGACCTGGAAGGACCTCACCGACTCCGTCAACACCGCGTTCCGCAACCTCACCGGTCAGGTGAGGAACATCGCCCAGGTGACGACGGCGGTGGCCAACGGCGACCTGTCGCAGAAGGTCACCGTCGACGTGTCCGGCGAGATGCTCCAGCTGAAGATCACCGTGAACACGATGGTGGACCAGCTGTCGAGCTTCGCCGATCAGGTCACGCGTATGGCCCGGGACGTGGGCACGGAGGGTCGGCTGGGCGGTCAGGCCAGGGTGGACGGCGTATCGGGCACCTGGAAGGAACTCACCGACTCCGTCAACTCGATGGCGGGCAATCTGACGTCGCAGGTGCGCAACATCGCCCAGGTCACGACGGCGGTCGCCCAGGGCGACCTGTCGCAGAAGATCGACGTCGACGCGCGCGGGGAGATCCTCGAGCTGAAGAACACCATCAACACGATGGTGGACCAGCTGTCGTCGTTCGCCGATCAGGTCACGCGGGTGGCCCGTGAGGTGGGTACGGAGGGCCGGCTGGGCGGCCAGGCTCAGGTGCCCGGCGTCGCCGGCGTGTGGCGCGACCTCACCGACTCGGTGAACGGCATGGCCGGCAACCTCACCGCGCAGGTGCGCAACATCGCCCAGGTGGCGACCGCGGTGGCCCGGGGTGACCTGTCGCAGAAGATCACCGTGGACGCGCGCGGGGAGATCCTCGAGCTGAAGAACACCCTGAACACGATGGTGGACCAGCTGTCGTCGTTCGCCGAGGAAGTCACGCGGGTGGCCCGCGAGGTGGGTACGGAGGGGATTCTCGGCGGTCAGGCCGAGGTGCAGGGCGTCTCCGGCACCTGGAAGGACCTCACCCAGTCGGTGAACGGCATGGCGAACAACCTGACCCTCCAGGTCCGCAACATCGCCGAGGTCACCACCGCGGTCGCCAAGGGCGATCTGTCGAAGAAGATCACCGTCGACGCCAAGGGTGAGATCCTCGAACTCGTCACCACCGTCAACACGATGGTGGACCAGCTCTCGGCGTTCGCCGAGCAGGTGACCCGGGTGGCCCGCGAGGTGGGCACCGAGGGCATCCTGGGCGGCCAGGCACACGTGCCCGGGGTCACGGGCATCTGGAAGGACCTGAGCGACAACGTCAACCTGATGGCCAAGAACCTGACCACGCAGGTGCGGAACATCTCCCAGGTGTCCGCCGCGGTCGCCAACGGTGACCTGACGCGGGAGGTCACCATCGAGGCGCGCGGTGAGCTGGCGCAGTTCGCCGACACCATCAACATCATGGTGAAGACGCTGAGGGCGTTCGCCGAGCAGGTCACCAAGGTGGCCCGCGAGGTGGGCACGGACGGCATCCTCGGCGGGCAGGCGCACGTACCGGGTGTGGCCGGTACGTGGAAGGACCTCACCGAGTCCGTGAACCGGATGGCGTCCAACCTGACCGGTCAGGTGCGCAACATCGCCATGGTGACCACGGCCATCGCCAAGGGCGACCTGACGCAGAAGATCGACATCGACGCGCGCGGCGAGATCCTCGAGCTGAAGAACACCCTGAACACGATGGTGGACCAGCTGTCGTCGTTCGCCGAGGAAGTCACGCGGGTGGCCCGCGAGGTGGGCACGGAGGGCCAGCTCGGCGGGCAGGCACGCGTGCGTGACGTCGACGGCACCTGGCGGGACCTGACCGAGTCCGTGAACGAGATGGCGGGGAACCTGACCAGGCAGGTGCGTGCCATCGCACGCGTGACGACCGCGGTGACCCGGGGAGACCTGAACCTGAAGATCGAGGTGGACGCTTCGGGGGAGATCAAGGAACTCCAGGACTCCACCAACAAGATGATCACCAACCTGCGCGACACCACGATCGCCAACAAGGAGCAGGACTGGTTGAAGGGCAACCTGGCCCGCATCTCCGCGCTGATGCAGGGCCGCCGGGTCCTGGAGGACGTGGCCTCGCTGATCATGAGCGAGCTGACGCCGGTGGTCTCCGCACAGCACGGGGCGTTCTTCCTCTCGATGCCCCTGGTCGACGGGGAGGACGTGAGCGCCACCGACGACGACCAGTACGAGCTGCGCATGCTCGGGTCGTACGGCTACTCACTGGGCTCGATGCCGACGTCGTTCCGTCCCGGTGAGGGACTCATCGGGACGGCCGCCCTGGAGAAGCGCACCATCCTGGTGGCGAACGCGCCCAGCGGCTACCTGAAGATCTCCTCGGGGCTGGGGGAGGCACCGCCCGCCCAGGTGATCGTGCTTCCGGTGCTGTTCGAGGGGACCGTGCTGGGCGTCATCGAACTGGCCTCGTTCACCCCGTTCACGCACATCCAGAAGGACTTCCTCAACCAGATCGCCGAGATGATCGCGACCAGCGTCAACACCATCTCGGTGAACACCAAGACGGAGTTGCTGCTGACGCAGTCGCAGGAGCTGACCGAGCAACTCCGTGAGCGCTCGGCGGAGTTGGAGCAGCGGCAGAAGGCGCTTCAGGCGTCCAATGCCGAACTGGAGGAGAAGGCCGAGCTGTTGGCCCGCCAGAACCGTGACATCGAGGTCAAGAACACCGAGATCGAGGAGGCGCGGCAGGTCCTGGAGGAGCGTGCCGAGCAACTCGCGGTCTCCATGCGCTACAAGAGCGAGTTCCTGGCCAACATGTCGCACGAGCTGCGCACCCCGCTCAACTCGCTGTTGATCCTGGCCAAGTTGCTCGCCGACAACCCCGAGGGGAATCTCTCCCCGAAGCAGGTCGAGTTCGCCGAGACCATCCACGGCGCCGGCTCCGACCTGCTGCAGCTGATCAACGACATCCTCGACCTGTCGAAGGTCGAGGCGGGCAAGATGGACGTCTCCCCGACGCGCATCGCGCTCGTCCAGCTCGTGGACTACGTGGAGGCCACCTTCCGTCCGTTGACCGCGGAGAAGGGCCTGGACCTGTCGGTGCGGGTCTCCCCGGAGCTGCAGGCCACGCTGCACACCGACGAGCAGCGGCTGCTGCAGGTGCTGCGCAACCTGTTGTCCAACGCGGTGAAGTTCACCGACTCCGGGTCCGTCGAGCTGGTCATCCGGCCGGCCCGCGACGATATTCCGCAGGCCATCAGGGAGCAGCTGCTGGAGGCCGGTTCGCTGACCGACCCGGACGCCGACCTGATCGCGTTCTCGGTGTCCGACACGGGCATCGGGATCGCCGCCAGCAAGATGCGGGTGATCTTCGAGGCGTTCAAGCAGGCGGACGGCACGACCAGCCGCAAGTACGGCGGCACGGGGCTCGGGCTGTCCATCTCCAGGGAGATCGCCCAACTGCTCGGCGGTGAGATCCACGCGCAGAGCGAGCCGGGCCGAGGTTCGACGTTCACGTTGTATCTCCCGCTGCATCCGAGCGAGTTGCCGCCGCACGGCTACCCGCAGTCCATGCCGGCCCTGGAGAGCGGCGGCACTGCCGCGTCGGCCGATTCCTCCGGTGCGGCGATGGAGACACCGGCCGGGGCGGCGCCGTACCGGGAGCACCAGAACGGTCCGGCCGCTCTGTTCCGGCGGCGTCGCAGGTCGCTGCCCGAGCTGGAGCAGCGGCCCGCGCCGCAGCAGCCGGAGCAGTGGCTGGGCACGCCGGCCACGGAGCAGGATCCGGCGCCCCGGTCGCAGCGCGGTATCCGGTTCGGCGGGCAGAAGGTGCTGATCGTCGACGACGACATCCGCAACGTGTTCGCGCTGACCAGCGTCCTCGAACAGCACGGTCTGTCCGTGCTGTACGCGGAGAACGGCCGCGAGGGCATCGAGGTGCTGGAGCAGCACGACGATGTGGCGGTCGTCCTGATGGACATCATGATGCCCGAGATGGATGGATACGCGACGACGACGGCGATCCGTCGGATGCCGCAGTTCGCGGGGCTCCCGATCATCGCGCTCACCGCGAAGGCGATGAAGGGCGACCGGGAGAAGGCGATCGAGTCGGGAGCCTCCGACTACGTGACGAAGCCGGTCGACCCCGATCACCTGCTGTCGGTGATGCAGCAGTGGATGCGGGGGGTGTGACCGGGGCGCCCCGGGAGAGGGGGCGTGAGGGTGGTGCCCCGGGGCGTGCGATGGTGGAGGAGGGCTTCGCCGTTCACGTGGAGCTGCTGACGCGGTGTGTGTGAAGCCGTGTAGAGGTACGGGATTCGGGGAACCTTCTGGTCTCGCTCCGCGTTTCTGCTACGTGCACGGTGACATCACGGTGACAGGGTGTGGCGGTGAGCGGGGTGCGGCTACGATGACCGGCACAAGGACGGGCGGCGCAAGGGTGCCGTCCCCTGGGACGGCACCCACCGGTGTCCACCCAGGACCTGCGGACAGGGGAGGCCCCAAGCCGGGGCGAGGAGGGCGGGCCATGGTCCAGAAGGCCAAGATCCTCCTGGTCGACGACCGGCCGGAGAATCTGCTGGCGCTGGAGGCGATCCTCTCGGCGCTCGATCAGACGCTGGTACGGGCATCGTCCGGGGAAGAAGCACTCAAGGCGCTGCTCACGGACGACTTCGCGGTCATCCTGCTGGACGTCCAGATGCCGGGCATGGACGGCTTCGAGACCGCGGCGCACATCAAGCGGCGGGAGCGGACGCGGGACATCCCGATCATCTTTCTCACCGCCATCAACCACGGCCCGCACCACACGTTCCGCGGGTACGCGGCGGGTGCGGTCGACTACATCTCCAAGCCGTTCGACCCGTGGGTGCTGCGCGCGAAGGTCTCGGTGTTCGTCGATCTGTACATGAAGAACTGCCAGCTGAGGGAGCAGGCGGCGCTGCTGCGGCTCCAGTTGGAGGGCGACGAGAAGGACGCCGGGGAGCAGAAGGAATCCGCCGGACTGCTGGCCGAGCTCTCCGCGCGGCTCGCGGCCGTCGAGGAACAGGCCGAGGCCCTGTCCAAGCAGCTCAACGACGAATCGACCGACGCGGCCGCGGTGGCCACGGCGGCCCATCTGGAGCGCAAGCTCACGGGGTTGCGGCGGGCGCTGGACGCACTGGAACCGGGCACGGGCGGCCCCTCACCGGTGCCGTCGCAGAACTGACCGACGACGTACGGGCCTTGCGGCTCGTCCGGCACGGGTTCGGGCCGAACCCGCGTCAGTTCGACGCCTCCGCGGCAGCGACACGAACGGGTGAAGCGGCTGGCACGCGTGTCCACCGGCGTCTCCACCGGTAACCTCACCCCCATGGCCTCACGTCCCTCCGCAGCCAAGAAGCCACCCGCGAAGAAGGCGGCTGCTTCCGCGAAGGCTCCGGCGAAGAAGGCCGTTGCCAGGAAGCCGCCCGCGAAGAAGGCTCCGGCCAGGAAGGCCGCGGCGAAGAAGCCCGCGCCCCAACCGGCTCCCAGCCCGACCAGCGGCGTCTACCGGCTCGTGCGCGCCCTGTGGCTGGGCCTGGCGCATGCCGTCGGAGCGGTCTTCCGGGGCATAGGGCAGGGCGCCAGGAACCTCGACCCCGCCCACCGCAAGGACGGCCTCGCGCTGCTCCTGCTCGGCATCGGACTCATCGTCGCCGCGGGTACCTGGGCCGACCTCAAGGGGCCTGTCGGCGACCTCGTGAAGATCCTGGTCACCGGCGCGTTCGGCCGGCTCGACCTGCTGGTGCCGATCCTGGTCGCGGTCGTCGCGGTGCGCTTCATCCGGCACCCGGAGAAGCCGGAGGCCAACGGCCGCATCGTGATCGGCCTGTCCGCGCTCCTCATCGGTGTGCTCGGCCAGATCCACATCGCCTGCGGCTCGCCCGCCCGCAGCGACGGCACGCACGCCATAAGGGACGCCGGAGGCCTCATCGGCTGGGGCGCGGCCACGCCGCTGTCGTACACCATGACCGATGTGCTCGCCGTGCCCCTGCTGGTACTGCTCACCGTCTTCGGACTGCTGGTCGTGACGGCCACCCCGGTCAACGCCATTCCGCAGCGGCTGCGGCTGCTCGGCATCAAGCTGGGACTCGTCCACGACCGTGAGCCGGAGGAGTTCGGCGAGGACGACGAACGCTACGACGAGCAGTGGCGCGAGGCGCTGCCCGCGAGCCGCCGGGGACGCGGACGGGCGCCCCAGGAGCACGACCCCGACCTCGCGGAGCAGCAGGCGCTCTCCCGTCGCCGTGGCCGACCGCGCAGATCCGCGGTGCCCCAGCCCGACATGAACCGGCCGATGGACGCCGTGGACGTGGCCGCCGCGGCCGCCGCCGCCCTCGACGGCGCCGTCCTGCACGGAATGCCTCCCTCACCGATCGTCGCCGACCTGACCCAGGGCGTGCGCGCGGGCGACCGCGAGCCGACCACCCCGACACCGGTGCCGGCCGCCCGCCCCCAGCAGGACAAGCCGAGGCCGGGCGTCAGGCAGCACGCGCCGAAGCGGGGCGGGCAGGACCGGGAGCGGGCGAACTCCGGCGTCCTGGACCTCACCAAAACCCCGTCCGAGCCCCGCGACCTCCCCCCGCGCGCGGAACAGCTCCAGTTGTCCGGCGACATCACCTACTCCCTGCCGGCCCTCGACCTCCTCACGCGCGGCGGCCCCGGCAAGTCGCGCAGCGCCGCCAACGACGCCGTCGTCGACTCGCTCACCACCGTCTTCACCGAGTTCAAGGTCGACGCCCGCGTCACCGGCTTCACACGCGGGCCCACGGTCACCCGCTACGAGGTGGAACTCGGCCCGGCCGTGAAGGTCGAGCGGATCACCGCGCTGACGAAGAACATCGCGTACGCCGTCGCCAGCGCCGACGTACGCATCATCAGCCCCATCCCCGGCAAGTCCGCGGTCGGCATCGAGATCCCCAACACCGACCGGGAGATGGTCAACCTCGGTGACGTACTGCGGCTCGCGGAGTCCGCCGAGGACGACGACCCGATGCTGGTCGCCTTCGGAAAGGACGTCGAGGGCGGCTACGTCATGCACTCGCTGGCGAAGATGCCGCACATGCTGGTCGCCGGCGCCACCGGCTCCGGCAAGTCGTCCTGCATCAACTGCCTGATCACGTCGATCATGATGCGGGCGACTCCGGAGGACGTCCGGATGATCCTGGTCGACCCCAAGCGTGTGGAGCTCACCGCCTACGAGGGCATCCCGCACCTGATCACGCCGATCATCACCAACCCCAAGCGGGCCGCGGAGGCACTCCAGTGGGTCGTCCGGGAGATGGACCTTCGCTACGACGACCTGGCCGCCTACGGGTACCGGCACATCGACGACTTCAACCGCGCGGTGCGCGAGGGCAGGGCCAAGCCGCCCGAGGGCAGCGAGCGGGAACTCCAGCCGTACCCGTACCTGCTGGTGATCGTCGACGAGCTGGCCGACCTGATGATGGTCGCCCCGCGGGACGTCGAGGACTCCATCGTGCGGATCACGCAGCTCGCGCGGGCAGCCGGCATCCACCTGGTGCTCGCCACACAGCGGCCCTCGGTCGACGTCGTCACCGGCCTGATCAAGGCGAACGTGCCCTCCCGGCTCGCGTTCGCCACCTCCTCTCTCGCGGACTCGCGGGTCATCCTCGACCAGCCCGGCGCCGAGAAGCTGATCGGCAAGGGAGACGGCCTCTTCCTGCCGATGGGGGCGAACAAACCGACCCGTATGCAGGGCGCGTTCGTGACCGAGGAGGAGGTCGCCGTCGTCGTCCAGCACTGCAAGGACCAGATGACGCCCGTCTTCCGGGACGACGTCGTCGTCGGGACCAAGCAGAAGAAGGAGATCGACGAGGACATCGGCGACGACCTCGACCTGCTGTGCCAGGCGGTCGAACTGGTCGTCTCCACCCAGTTCGGTTCGACGTCCATGCTCCAGCGCAAGCTGCGCGTGGGCTTCGCGAAGGCGGGCCGGCTCATGGACCTCATGGAGTCCCGGAACATCGTCGGACCGAGCGAGGGTTCGAAGGCTCGTGACGTTCTGGTGAAGGCTGACGAACTGGATGGCGTGCTCGCCGTGATCCGGGGGGAGTCTGAAGGGTAGGCAGTGGAGACACGGTCGTCGCTCCGGCACACCCAGGTGGCCGATCGTGACCCACCCGTAAGGGATCAGCGCGCAACCGTTTCCCCCGGTCGCACGTCAAGGTGAGGGAAACGGTAAGCAGCAGTGCCATCATCGGTATGTCGGGCCATTCCGATGGCGTACAAAGTCCGACCGTCCGGTTGCCCCACCCTTTTGTCACCCCCCTAGACTGAACCTCCAGCACAGGTGGCTACACGCTCGAAAGGCGCCCCCGTGTCCATCGGCAACTCTCCTGAAGACGAGCGTCCGTTCGACGACGTATCCGACGTACCCGACGTGTCCGACGACGTCTCCGAGGGGGACCGTCCTTCCGTCGGGCGTGCGCTGAAGCAGGCGCGCATCGCCGCCGGTCTCACCGTCGACGACGTCACCACCGCCACCCGGGTCCGTATCGCCATCGTGCATGCCATCGAGGCGGACAACTTCGAGCCCTGCGGCGGCGACGTCTACGCGCGCGGGCACATCCGAACCCTGGCCCGGGCCGTGCACCTCGACCCCGCCCCGCTGATCACCCAGTACGACACCGAGCACGGAGGCCGTCCGGCCCCCACCCCGGCCGCACCCCTGTTCGAGGCGGAGCGCATCCGTCCCGAGCGGCGCGGGCCCAACTGGACCGCCGCCATGGTGGCCGCGATCGTCGCCGTCATCGGCTTCGTCGGGTTCACGATGGTCAACGGCGGCGACGGCGACAAGGCGAACGTCGCCGACGGCGACGCCACTCCGAGCGCGTCCGAATCGTCCACACCCAAGTCACAGAAGACCACCGCCCCCAAGCCGGAAGCCTCCGACAGCGCCATCGCGGCCGCGCCGCAGGACAAGGTGATCGTCAAGGTGAGCGCCCCCGACGGGCGCAGCTGGATCTCCGCCAAGGACCACAGTGGCCGGCTGCTCTTCGACGGACTGCTCGCGCAGGGCGACTCCAAGACCTTCGAGGACAGCTCGAAGATCAACCTCGTGCTCGGTGACGCCGGCGCGATCGACCTCTTCGTCAACGGCAAGAAGATCGAGGACGACTGGCAGCCGGGCGCCGTGGAGCGCCTGACCTACACCAAGGGCGACCCGCAGGCCGGATAGCGGGACGGCTTCCGGAAGAACACTGCGTCGACGGGGCCGGCCGGTATCGGTCAACCCCGTCGACGTGGGGTGTCAGCGGGACGAAGTAGTCTTGAGCCCATGCCTGATCGCCGCACCGTCGCACTCGTCACCCTTGGCTGCGCCCGTAACGAGGTGGACTCGGAGGAGCTCGCAGGCCGTTTGGAGGCGGACGGCTGGCAGCTCGTGGAGGATGCCGAGGACGCGGACGTCGCCGTCGTGAACACCTGCGGTTTCGTCGAAGCCGCCAAGAAGGACTCCGTCGACGCCCTCCTGGAGGCCAACGACCTCAAGGGCCACGGAAGAACGCAGGCCGTGGTGGCGGTGGGCTGCATGGCCGAGCGCTACGGCAAGGAACTCGCCGAAGCGCTCCCCGAAGCCGACGGCGTGCTCGGCTTCGACGACTACACCGACATCTCGGACCGCCTCCAGACCATCCTGAACGGCGGCATCCACGCCTCCCACACTCCGCGTGACCGGCGCAAGCTGCTGCCGATCAGCCCCGCCGCGCGGCAGGAGTCCGCCGCGTCCGTCGCACTCCCGGGGCACGCTCCGGTGGACCTGCCCGAGGGCCTCGCCCCGGCCTCCGGCCCCCGCGCGCCCCTGCGGCGCCGGCTGGAGGGCACCCCGGTCGCCTCCGTGAAGCTCGCCTCCGGCTGCGACCGGCGCTGCTCCTTCTGCGCCATTCCGTCCTTCCGCGGCTCCTTCATCTCGCGCCGCCCGAGCGACGTGCTGGGCGAGACGCGATGGCTGGCCGAGCAGGGTGTGAAGGAGGTCATGCTGGTCTCCGAGAACAACACCTCCTACGGCAAGGACCTCGGCGACATCCGCCTCCTGGAGTCCCTGCTGCCCGAGCTCGCCGAGGTCGACGGCATCGAGCGGGTCCGCGTCAGCTACCTCCAGCCCGCCGAGATGCGCCCCGGCCTGATCGACGTGCTGACCTCCACGCCCGGGGTCGTCCCGTACTTCGACCTGTCCTTCCAGCACTCCGCGCCCGACGTGCTGCGCGCGATGCGCCGCTTCGGCGACACGGACCGCTTCCTGGAGCTCCTCGACACCATCCGGAGCAAGGCTCCCGAGGCCGGTGTGCGCTCCAACTTCATCGTCGGCTTCCCCGGCGAGTCCGAGTCCGACCTCGCCGAGCTCGAACGGTTCCTGACCCACGCGAGGCTGGACGCCATCGGTGTCTTCGGCTACTCCGACGAGGAGGGCACCGAAGCGGCGACGTATGAGCACAAGCTGGACGAGGACGTCGTGGCGGAGCGGCTGGCGCGGGTCTCGCGGATGGCCGAGGAACTCGTCTCGCAGCGCGCCGAGGAGCGGGTCGGCGAGACCGTGCACGTGCTGGTGGAGTCCGTCGACGAGGAGGAGGGCGTGTACGGCCGTGCGGCGCACCAGGCTCCCGAGACCGACGGCCAGGTGCTGCTCACGAGCAGCACGGGTCTGCGTCCGGGCCGTATGGTCGAGGCGAAGGTCGTCGGCACGGAAGGTGTCGACCTGGTGGCCGAGCCGCTGTTCCAGGGTTCGCCCGCGCTGAGCGAGGAGGCGGGCAGATGACGGGTGTCCCGGCATCCGCGGCGGGAGGCCCCTCCGGCGCGAGGAGGGCGGCGGCGAGTCCGGCCGGCCGTTCGCGGCCCGGCGGGACTCCGGACGGTGAGACATCCCGGACCCGGACTCCGGCTTCCGCAGGCGCGACCGACGGTGCCGCGGGCGGCGTTCCGAGTGCGGTTCCCGGCAGCACGCCGCACAGTGTGCCCCACGATGTTTCGAACGGCGGTGGCCGTGACGGCGACGGGCATCCGGCACGGGGCAAGAAGATCGCGGCGGCGGCTGTCAACCAGGCCAGCGTCTGGAACATCGCCAATCTGCTCACCATGCTCCGGCTGGTCCTCGTTCCGGCCTTCGTCGCCCTGATGCTGGCCGACGGGGGATACGACCCGGTCTGGCGCTCGTTCGCCTGGGCCGCTTTCGCCGTCGCCATGATCACCGACCTGTTCGACGGTCATCTGGCGCGTACCTACAACCTGGTCACCGATTTCGGCAAGATCGCCGATCCCATCGCCGACAAGGCGATCATGGGAGCGGCGCTGATCTGTCTGTCCGTGCTGGAAGATCTCCCCTGGTGGGTCACCGGAGTCATCCTCGGCAGGGAACTCGGCATCACGCTCCTGCGTTTTCTGGTCATTCGCTACGGCGTGATTCCGGCGAGCCGCGGGGGCAAGCTCAAGACCCTCACCCAGGGCATCGCCGTCGGCATGTACGTGCTGGCACTGACGGGGTGGCTGGCGACTCTGCGGTTCTGGGTGATGGCGGCAGCCGTGGTACTCACGGTCGTGACCGGACTCGACTATGTGAGACAGGCCATCGTGCTGCGCCGACAGGGAATCGCGGAGCGGAAGGCCGCGTTGGAAGAGACGCGAGCGTGAGTTCTCCGGCTGCCGAAGTGGTGCGACTACTCACCGTGAAGGGCATGACGCTGGCCGTCGCGGAATCGCTGACCGGTGGTCTGGTGGCCGCGGAGATCACCTCCGTCCCCGGGGCGTCCAAGGTGTTCCGGGGTTCGGTCACGGCGTACGCCACCGAACTCAAGCATGAACTGCTCGGCGTCGACGCCACTCTGCTGGCGCGGAGCGGAGCGGTGGATCCGCAGGTGGCGGCGGAAATGGCGGCTGGTGTCCGCAAGGCACTGGGCGCGGACTGGGGGATCGCGACCACGGGCGTCGCCGGTCCGGACCCCCAGGACGGACAGCCCGTCGGGACCGTTTACGTGGCCGCGCACGGGCCGGCGGCGGCGGTTTCGGGTTCTGCCGGTGGCGGAAAAGTAGAGCGCCTGCGGTTGAACGGCGACCGGGCGGAAATTCGTATGGAGAGTGTACGCAGCGTACTCGTACTGCTTCTCGGGGAACTTGCGGGCGAACAGACCGGAAATGAGCGGGCACAGAATACGGAACGGAACGGGGGGTTTTGATGCTTACAGCCCAGAGTGAACACGACATCGCTCCCCGCACGGCCGCAGCGCAAGGCGGTACGGTGGGGCGAGAAGGATCCCGATACACGGCCCGAGGAGGGAGCCACCGATGATTCTGCTCCGTCGCCTGCTGGGTGACGTGCTGCGTCGGCAGCGCCAGCGCCAGGGCCGTACTCTGCGCGAAGTCTCCTCGTCCGCCCGAGTCTCACTCGGCTATCTCTCCGAGGTGGAGCGGGGGCAGAAGGAGGCTTCCTCCGAGCTGCTCTCCGCGATCTGCGACGCGCTGGACGTACGGATGTCCGAGCTCATGCGGGAAGTGAGCGACGAGCTCGCCCTCGCCGAGCTGGCCCGGTCGGCTGCAGCAACCCCCAGCGAACCCGTACCCGCGCCGGTTCGCCCGATGCTGGGTTCCGTCTCGGTGACCGGTGTGCCACCGGAACGGGTGACCATCAAGGCGCCCGCCGAAGCGGTGGACGTCGTCGCCGCTTGACGCGGTGTGACAATGTGGCAGGCCCCGGCCGGGGCTCTTCCGGGAGATCCGGAGGGGCGTCGCCGGGGTTTTCGCTTGCCTGCGTTCCGAGGGCGCGCCTTCCCGGCCCCGCGTGTGTGCGTTTGCCGGTCCGAGGCGTGACCGCCATGGTTGAGGGAACGAGGGACGATGCGGGGGATCAGCCACGGAGGTGCGGATGTACGTCGTGAAGAGCCCATTGTCCGACGAGAACCTGAAGACTGTGTCCGAGGCGCTCCAGGGAGCCCTTGTCGACCTGGTGGACCTCAGCCTGGTGGCGAAGCAGATCCACTGGAACGTGGTCGGGCAGCGCTTCCGTTCCGTTCACCTGCAGCTCGACGAGGTGGTGACCCTCGCGCGAACGCACACCGACACCGTGGCGGAGCGCGCCGCGGCGCTGGGCGTCTCACCCGACGGGCGCGCCGCGACGGTGGCCGTCGGCAGCGGCATCGGGGTGACCCCCGAGGGCTGGGTCGACGACACGGCCGCGGTGGGTGCCATGGTGGACGCGCTGGGCGCGGTGACCGCGCGGATGCGCGAGCGGGTCGACACGACAGGTGAGGCGGACCCGGTGAGCCAGGACCTCCTCATCGCGGTGACGGGGGATCTCGAGAAGCAGCGCTGGATGTTCCAGGCCGAGAACGGGTGACGTGGACCCGGGCGCTGCCCTGAGCGGCAGCGAGCCGGGCCGGACCCTGGTGCGTGTGCGCTGCGCGGGCGCCGTGGGAGCACAGGTGCGGCGAGCGGCGCGGGACATGGTGCGCCCGTGTGCCGTCGGTGCGCCCTGGTCGCCCGGGTGAGTGGCCTCATAGCGTCCGGCCGGAGGTGGAGGCCATGAGGGCGCGGGCGGTTCGCCGGGGTGCTCGGGGCGCTGTGCTGGGGCTCGGGATCCTGTGGTGGTGGGCCGTGGCGAGGCTGCTGCTCGTCTCCGACGCCGGAGTACTGGAGGCAGCGGTCGCGGCCGGCGGCTGGGGGCTGAGCCTGCTGCCGGTGCACTGCATGCCGAAGGGCAGAGCGGAGGGCGCCCTTGCGGACGGGCGGTGGCGGTGGGCCTGGGAAGCGGGCGCCGGCACCCCGGAGCCGGTCACTTCACAGGAGGCCGTCACCACGGCATCGCCACGTCCCCGGGCGGGCGGAGAATCCGGCCCGTGGTGAAGGCCTCCGCGTCCACATCCTGGTGCAGGACGGTCCGTGCGACGTCCTCCGGCTCGCCGACCCGCCCCAGGGCGACAGTCGGGACGCCGGGTGGCCCAGGCCGTCCGGGCCGGCACGGCCTCGGTGCGGGGCTGACACTCGTCGCCGTGGGGTCCCGGCCATGGGTGTGCGGTGCTGCCGGTGAGGTCGGACGGCGTGAGGGGCATGGGGGAACGTACGAGGAGACCTGACGGGCCGCCACCTGACGGGCCGCCACCTGACGGGCCGCCACCTGGCGGGCCGCCACCTGACGGGTCGCCGGTTCAGGAGCCGGGGGCCGGGGCCGGGCCATGCTGGCAGGTGGGGCACCAGTAGGTGGGGCGGTCGCGGGATCCGTCGCCCTGGTCGGCCCGGCGGACCGCGGTGCGGCAGCGCAGGCAGGGGCGGGCCGCGCGGCCGTAGACGAACAGGTTCTGGTCGCGGCGTCCCGTGGTGCTGCGGACGGGGCGGTCGCGGTTGTGCTCCAGCAGTTTCCTGGCAAGCCCGGGCAGTTGAGCGGCGCGTTCTGCGGGCAGTTCGCCGATGGGGAGCCAGGGCGTGACACCGAGTAGGAAGCAGAGCTCGCTCTTGTACACGTTGCCGATGCCGGCGAGGTTGCGCTGGTCGAGGAGGGCCTCGCCGAGCGGGAGGGCCGGGTCGCGGAGCAGGTTGGCCAGCGCCAGGGAGGGGTCCCAGTCCGGGCCGAGGAGGTCGGGGCCGAGGTGGCCGACCACGTGGTCCTCGTCGGTGGTGCGCAGGAGTTCGAGGACGGGCAGGCGGTAGCCGACGGCGGTGCGGTCGGCGTTGCCCAGGATCGCGCGGATCTGGTGGGCGGGGCCGCCGCTCCAGCGTTGCCCGTTCGCGTACACACGCCAGGAGCCGTCCATGCGCAGGTGCGAGTGCAGGGTCAGGCCGCCCTCGACACGGGTGAGGAGGTGTTTGCCGCGCGGGGTGACGTCCAGGACGATGCGGCCGGTGAGGTCGGCCGTGGCGAACCGGGGCACCCGGAGGTCGCTACGGGTCAGCACCGTGCCCGCGAGGGCGCTGTGCAGCCGCTTCGCGGCCTGCCGGACGGTGTCTCCTTCAGGCATGGGTCAAGGGTTGCATGCCGTCGTGCGGGGGCCGGGGGAGCACGGCCGGACGCTGTGGCCGGGCCGGGCCGGGCCGGGAAGACCGTGCGTCAGGCGCGGAGGCGCAGACCTCTGGGGGTGGCGACGAAGCCCGCGACCTCCAGGAGCGACCCGAGCGCGGAGGCCAGGGCCGAGACACCGTTGACCCGCTCCACGGTGACCGTGCCGAGGGAGCCCGCGCGGGCAGCAGCGGCGAGGACCTCCGCCGCGGCGGGAAGGCGGGGGTCGTCGGCGGGTTCGCCGTCCGGGTCCGCGGGCCAGGCCAGCACCGTCTTACCACCGCGCTCCACATAGAGCGTCAGCTCACCGTCGACGAGAACCACCAGCGAGCCCGCTTTGCGCCCCGGTTTGTGCCCGGCGCCCGAGGGGGGCTCGGGCCAGCCCAGAGCCGCACCGTACGCGTTCGCGGGGTCGGCGGCGGCCAGGACGATGGCCCGCGGGGCGCGGTCCGGGCCGGTGCGCCGGCCCGCGAAGGGGTCGTACGACGGACGCGCTGCCTGCTGCCGGGGGCCGGGCGCCTGCGCGGCGAGGTCGCGCGGGGAGACGTAGTCGCCCGGCGACGGCCGCGGGTACGGTGCCCGGTCGGTGCCGTCCGGGAGGCGAGGGAAGCCGTCGTGGCCGGGGGCGGGCTCGTGGGAGCCGTCGGAGGACGGGGCGAAGCCGTGAAGGGCGAGGGGATCAGGACCGCCGGGGAAATCAGGGCCGGCGCCGAGGGGGCCGCCCTCGAACGGGTCGTCCGGGCCGGGCCCGGGGAGGACGTCACCCCGCTCGCGGGCGTTGGCCGCCGCGCGGAGGCGGTCCACGGCGCCGTCCATGGCGAACTGGGCGGCCCCCAGCCCTTCCACCACATAGCCGCGACGGGCCTGTCCGGTCTCCTCGAAGGCCGACAGAACGCGGTAGACCGCGGAGAATCCGCCCTCGACGCCCTCGGCGGCGACCGCGCCCCGGGTGATCACACCATGCCGGTCGAGCAGGGTGCGGGCCAGCGCGTGGGCGCGGACCGTGGCGTCGGTCTCCCGGTCCGGCAGCAGCGACCAGCGACCGGCGACCGTCGGAGGGCCGGTACGGGAGGTGCCGCGGGCGGCTGCCGTGAGCGAGCCGTAACGCCCGCGCGGGACCGGGCGCTTCGCGCGGTGGGCGGTGGAGCCCGCGGTGCGGCCCGAGCCCAGCAGCGAGCGCAGGGGAGCGAGCGTGTCATTGGTCAGCCGGCCGGACCAGGCCAGGTCCCAGAGGGCGTCGGCCAGTCGGGGATCGGTGGCCTCGGGGTGGGTGGTGGCGCGGACCTGGTCGGCGATCTGGCGGAAGAACAGCCCGTAGCCGCCGGAGAGGACGTCGAGGACCGACTGGTGCAGGGCGGTCGTCTCCAGGGGGTGCGGTGGCGGCAGCAGCAGCGGGGCCGCGTCCGCGAGGTGGAGGGAGACCCAGCCGTCCTTGCCCGGCAGTGAACCGGCACCGGCCCACACCACCTCGCCGGCCGCCGTGAGCTCGTCCAGCATCGCGGGGGCGTAGTGCGCGACCCGGGAGGGCAGAACCAGCTTCTCCAGGGCGGACGCGGGCACGGACGCACCCTGCAACTGCTCGATCGCGCGCACCAGACCATCGACGCCGCGCAGCGCGTGACCCTTGCCGATGTGCTGCCACTGGGGGAGGAACTGGGCGAGCGCGGCCGGCGGCACCGGCTCCAGCTCGTGCCGCAGGGCGGCCAGGGAACGGCGGCGCAATCGGCGCAGCACGGCCGCGTCGCACCACTCCTGGCCGATCCCGGCCGGGTGGAACTCGCCCTGGACGACCTTGCCCGCCGCCGAGAGCCGCTGCAGGGCGCCCTCGGTGACCGCCACACCCAGCCCGAAACGGGCCGCGGCCGCGGCCGATGTGAACGGGCCGTGCGTGCGCGCGTACCGCGCGAGCAGGTCGCCGAGCGGGTCCTTGACCGGTTCGGTGAACGCCTCCGGTACGCCGACCGGCAGCGCCGTGCCCAGCGCGTCGCGCAGCCGCCCGGCGTCCTCGATCGCCGCCCAGTGCTCCGTGCCGGCGACACGGACCTGGATCGCACGGCGTGCCGAAGCCAGGTCCGACGCCCACTGCACGTCGGCGCCCCGCTCCGCCAGCTCGGCCCCGGTGAGCGGGCCGAGCACGCGCAGCAGGTCGGCGACGCCCTCCGCGTCCTTGACCCGCCGGTCCTCGGTGAGCCACTGCAGCTCACGCTCCAGCTCGGTCAGCACCTCGGCGTCGAGCAGCTCGCGCAGCTCCGCCTGACCGAGCAGCTCGGCCAGCAGCCGTGAGTCCAGCGACAGGGCCGCCGCACGGCGCTCGGCGAGCGGGGAGTCGCCCTCGTACAGGAACTGGGCGACATATCCGAACAACAGCGAGCGGGCGAAGGGAGACGGCTCGGGGGTGGTGACCTCGACGAGCCGCACCTTGCGTGACTCCAGGTCGCCCATCAGCTCGACGAGCCCGGGGACGTCGAAGACGTCCTGGAGACATTCGCGGACCGCCTCCAGGACGATCGGGAACGAGCCGAACTCGCCCGCCACCTGGAGCAGCTGGGACGCACGCTGACGCTGCTGCCACAACGGGGTGCGCTTACCGGGGCTGCGGCGCGGCAACAACAGCGCGCGGGCGGCGCACTCGCGGAAGCGGGACGCGAACAGCGCCGAGCCGCCCACCTGGTCGGTGACGACCTGGTCGACCTCCCCCTTGTCGAAGACGACGTCCGCCGCGCCCAGGGGCGCCTGTTCCCCGTCGTACCCGGTGCCCGCACGCACCGGCTCCTGGTCGAGCAGGTCCAGGCCCATCAGGTCGGCGTCCGGCAGGCGCAGCACGATGCCGTCGTCGGCGTGCATCACCTGGGCGTCCACGCCGTACCGCTCCGAGAGACGGGCCCCGAGCGCCAGCGCCCACGGAGCGTGTACCTGGGCCCCGAACGGGGAGTGCACGACGACCCGCCAGTCACCCAGCTCGTCACGGAAGCGCTCCACGACGACGGTGCGGTCGTCCGGGACATGGCCGCAGGCCCGGCGCTGCTCGTCGAGGTAGGACAGCACATTGTCCGCGGCCCAGGCGTCGAGCCCGGCGGCGAGGAGCCGCACACGCGCCTCCTCCCGGGACAGCGAGCCGACCTCGCGCAGGAAGGCGCCCACCGCGCGGCCCAGCTCCAGCGGGCGGCCCAGCTGGTCCCCCTTCCAGAACGGGAGCCGGCCCGGTACGCCCGGGGCCGGAGAGACCAGCACCCGGTCGCGCGTGATGTCCTCGATGCGCCAGGAACTGGTGCCCAGTGTGAACACATCGCCGACGCGGGACTCGTAGACCATCTCCTCGTCGAGCTCGCCGACCCGGCCGCCGCCCTTCTTGGGGTCGGCGCCCGCCAGGAACACCCCGAACAGGCCCCGGTCGGGGATGGTGCCCCCGGAGGTGACGGCGAGCCGCTGGGCCCCCGGGCGGCCGGTGATCTCGCCCGTGACCCGGTCCCACACCACACGCGGGCGCAGTTCCGCGAACGCGTCGGAGGGATAGCGCCCGGCGAGCATGTCCAGCACGGCCGTGAAGGCCGACTCGGGCAGTGAGGAGAAGGGCGCGGCCCGGCGGACCATGGCCAGCAGGTCGTCGAACTGCCAGGGGTCCATGGCCGTCATGGCGACGATCTGCTGGGCCAGGACGTCCAGCGGGTTCGTGGGAACGCGCAGGGACTCGATGGAGCCCGTCCGCATCCGCTCGGTGACCACGGCGGCCTGGACGAGGTCGCCCCGGTACTTCGGGAACACCACCCCAGTGGAGACCGCCCCCACCTGGTGCCCCGCGCGGCCGACCCGCTGGAGCCCCGAGGCCACCGACGGCGGTGACTCGACCTGGACCACCAGGTCGACCGCGCCCATGTCGATACCCAGCTCCAGGCTGGAGGTGGCCACCACCGCGGGCAGCCGGCCCGCCTTGAGGTCCTCCTCGACCTGGGCGCGCTGCTCCTTGGACACCGAGCCGTGGTGCGCGCGGGCGATGACGGCGGGCGCGCCCTGGACGGCTCCGGACCCGCCCATCAGTTCGGCGGGGGAGTGGTGCTCGTCCAGGGGCTCGCCGGTGGCCCGCTCGTAGGCGATCTCGTTGAGCCGGTTGCACAGGCGCTCCGCGAGGCGGCGGGAGTTCGCGAACACGATCGTCGAACGGTGGGACAGGACCAGATCGGTGATCCGCTCCTCGACGTGCGGCCAGATCGACGGGCGCTCCGCCGCCCCGGCCCCCTCGGAGGCGTCCGCCACCGGGGAGCCGCCCAGCTCGCCCAGGTCCTCGACCGGGACCACGACGGACAGGTCGAACTCCTTGCCCGACTCCGGCTGGACGATCTCCACCTTGCCGCGCGGGGACAGGAAACGGGCGATCTCGTCGACCGGACGGACCGTCGCAGACAGCCCGATACGGCGGGCCGGCCGGGGCAGCAGCTCGTCCAGCCGCTCCAGGGACAGCCCCAGATGCGCCCCGCGCTTGCTACCGGCGACTGCGTGCACCTCGTCCAGGATCACCGTCTCGATGCCCGTCAGCGCGTCGCGCGCGGCCGACGTCAGCATCAGGAACAGGGACTCCGGGGTGGTGATCAGGATGTCCGGTGGGCGGGTGGAGAGGGCCCGGCGCTCGGCGGGCGGGGTGTCGCCGGAGCGGATCCCGACCTTCACCTCGGGCTCGGGCAGCCCCAGGCGCACGGACTCCTGGCGGATGCCGGTCAGCGGGCTGCGCAGATTGCGCTCGACATCGACGGCCAGGGCCTTGAGCGGGGAGACGTACAGGATGCGGCAGCGCTTGCGGTGGTCCGCGGGCGGGGGCGTGGCGGCCAACTGGTCCAGAGCCGCGAGGAAGGCGGCCAGCGTCTTACCGGATCCGGTGGGGGCGACCACCAGCACGTCGGAGCCCTCCTGGAGGGCACGCCACGCGCCCGCCTGGGCCGCGGTGGGCTCGGAGAACGCCCCCGTGAACCAGCCGCGGGTCGCGGCGGAGAAGCCGTCCAGGGCCGGGTGCGGTGTACTGACCATGCGTCCATCGTGCACCCGGGCACTGACAACGAGGCCGAACCGGGCGGATGCCCGGGACCGGGCCCGGTAAGGGACGCCGGTGGGAGCGCGTGACAATGGCCGTATGGCGGAAACGGGAAAGGAGCGCGCGCGGCACTGGCAGTACGCCGAGCTGCCCGGCGTCGACCTGCTCCGGGCCCGATACATCCGCAAGACGTTCGTGCGGCACACCCACGAGAACTTCGTCATCGCCGCCATCGCCGACGGCGTGGAGGTTTTCCACCACGGTGGGGCCGACCAGTACGCGGGCGCCGGAGCACTCGCGCTCGTGAACCCGGACACCCCGCACACCGGACGGGCGGGGGTGCCCGAGGGATGGCGGTACGGCGCGGTCTACCCGCCGCCAGAAACCGTCGCGGCCATCGCCGCCGAGACCACCACACTGCGCGGCACTTCGGGGTTCGTGACACCGGTCCTCGACGACCCGTACACCGTCCGTCTGGTGCACCAGGTGCTGCGGGCCACCGACGAGGGCAACGCGCTCGCCGCCGACACCCTGCTGCGGGTGGCCGTGACCCGGCTGCTGCGGCTGAACGGCGGATCGCTGCCCCGGCGCCGGGTGCGCACCGCCGGTGCCCGGACCGCTGCCCGCGCGCGTGCGCTGCTGGAGGAGCGGATGGCCGCGCCCCCGACGCTGGAGCAGCTGGCCGACGAACTCGGCACCAGCCCGTTCGCACTGCTGCGGGCCTTCCGCGACACCTACGGAATGCCGCCGCACACCTGGCTCACCGACGCACGGGTGCGACGGGCGCGCCGGCTGCTGGACGCGGGCACGGTGCCGTCGGAGGCCGCCGTCGTGGTGGGGTTCACCGACCAGCCGCACCTGAACCGGCACTTCGGCCGGATCGTCGGCGTGCCGCCGGGTGCCTACCAGCGGGAGCGCAAGAACGTACAAGACACCCGGCGAGCGCTCCACGTACGGTCCGGGGTGTGGCAACAGAACAACAGGCAGCACTCGCAGAGACACGCGACGGGGCCGCCCCGGGCGAAAAACCGGACGGCGCCGTCGTCCGGGACGCCCTGGGGGTCGGGATCGCCGTCGGACTTTCCGGATTCGCCTTCGGGGTGACCTCGGCCGGCAGTGGGCTCACGCTGCTGCAGACCTGTGCGCTCAGCCTGCTGGTGTTCACGGGGGCGTCCCAGTTCGCCCTGGTGGGGGCGCTGGCGGCCGGAGGAAGCCCGTTCACGGCCGCCGCCGGAGCGTTCTTCCTGGGCGTGCGCAACGCCTTCTACGGGCTGCGCCTGTCCCAGTTGCTGGCCCTCCCGCGCGCGGTGCGGCCGTTCGCCGCCCAGTGGGTCATCGATGAGACCGCCGCGGTCTCCCTCGCCCAGCCCACCCGGCGCAGCGCCCGGATCGGGTTCCTGGTCACCGGGCTCAGCCTGTACGTCCTGTGGAACCTCACCACGCTGCTCGGCGCGCTGGGTGCCGAGGCCATCGGGGACACCGACGCCTGGGGCCTGGACGCGGCCGGCCCCGCGGTCTTCCTGGCCCTCCTCGCGCCGATGCTGCGGACCGGCACCGAACGGCTGGTCGCCGGGCTCGCCGTCCTGCTGGGGCTCGGGCTGCTGCCGGTCCTGCCCGCCGGTGTACCGGTCCTGGTGGCCGCGTTCGCGGCGCCGGCCGTCCTGTGGGCACAAGGCCGCCGCGGGGGCACTCCGCGGGGTGACGTGAAGGAGCGGAGCGATGCGCCGGCACGCGGCGACATACCGGAGGAGGACCGTTGAACATCTGGATCGCGATCGGCGTGACCGTCCTCGGGTGCTACGCCGTCAAACTGGCCGGACTCCTGGTGCCCGCCAGCGCCCTCGAGCGGCCGCTCGTCCGGCGACTCGCCGCCCTGCTGCCCGTCGCCCTGCTCGCCGCCCTGACCGCCCAGCAGACCTTCGCCGACGGCCGGGCGCTCGTGCTGGACGCGCGGGCGGCGGGGCTCGCGGCCGCTGCCGTGGCACTGGTGCTGCGCGCCCCGTTCCTGGTCGTCGTCGGGGCGGCCGTGGCCGTGACGGCGGGAGTCCGGGCCCTGGGCGGGTGAGGCGGCGCCGAGCGGCCGGCCTGGTGGCCGGGCGGCGCATGGTCGGGCGATCGCGCGGCCGTACACAGTGAGCGTGCGCAGTGCGCCGACGGTCACCACCGGGCGGGCCTCCAGGGCGGGGCGGGGCCCCCACTGACGCCCCGCTCCGGCCCACCCCTGCGGGCGGGATACTGGGGGCATGCGGTTGACGGTCTTCTGGGAACGGATGGCGGAGCACTTCGGTACGGGCTCCGCCGACACCTTCGCGCGCGATCACGTCATGTCGGAACTCGACGGGCGCACCGTGCACGAGGCACTGGAGGCCGGCTGGGCCGCCAAGGACGTCTGGCAGGTGGTCTGCGGGGCGATGGAGGTTCCCCGGGAAAAGCGCTGATCGTCACAGAGATCGCCAGGGGGCAGACGGCTGCCGTTGGTGTGGGCGAGACTTGCCTCGTGGCACCCACTGAAGAGACCGGGCAGGCAGCCCAGCACCCCTCCGCACCAGGCATGCCGCCGCCGTCCGGCCCTCCGGTGGGTGGTGCGGACCCGCAGCCCGGCTCCCGCATGCCGCGCTGGCTGCCGCGTGCCATGCTGCTCGCGCTCGCGCTGATCGCCCTGTTCCAGCTGGGCAGCTGGGCCTTCCACGAACTCACCGGTCTGCTGATCAACATTTTCATCGCGTTCTTCCTGGCGCTCGCCGTCGAGCCCGCGGTGAGCTGGATGGCCGTGCGCGGGGTGCGCCGGGGGCTGGGCACCTTCCTGGTCTTCGTGGGGGTGCTGATCGCTGCGGCGGGCTTCGTCACGCTGCTCGGATCCATGCTGGCGGGACAGATCATCAAGATCGTCGAGGACTTCCCGGAGTACCTCGACTCCGTCATCAACTGGATCAACACGCACTTCCACACCGAGCTGCGGCGAGTGGACATCCAGGAGGGTCTGCTTCGCTCCGACTGGCTGCGCAACTACGTGCAGAACAGTGCCACCGGCGTCCTGGACGTCTCCACGCAGGTCCTCGGGGGCCTTTTCCAACTGCTGACCGTCGGGCTGTTCTCGTTCTACTTCGCCGCCGACGGCCCGCGGCTGCGTCGCACCGTCTGCTCCGTACTGCCGCCCGCGCGCCAGGCCGAGGTGCTGCGCGCGTGGGAGATCGCCGTGAACAAGACCGGCGGCTACCTGTACTCGCGCGGACTGATGGCGCTGATCTCCGGCGTGGCCCACTACGTGCTGCTGGAGATCCTCGAGGTGCCCTACGCGCCCGTGCTCGCCGTGTGGGTGGGCCTGGTGTCGCAGTTCATCCCCACCATCGGCACGTATCTCGCGGGCGCCCTGCCCATGCTGATCGCCTTCACGGTCGACCCCTGGTACGCGCTGTGGGTGCTGATCTTCGTGGTGATCTACCAGCAGTTCGAGAACTATGTACTGCAGCCCAAGCTGACCGCGAGGACCGTCGACATCCACCCGGCGGTCGCCTTCGGCTCGGTCGTCATGGGCACGGCCCTGCTCGGTGCAGTCGGCGCGCTGATCGCCATTCCCGTGGTCGCCACCCTCCAGGCGTTCCTGGGTGCGTACGTGAAGCGCTACGACGTCACCGACGACCCCCGCGTGCACGGCCACCGAGGGACAGGCCCCGGTGAGGGCGGTTCCGGCTCCGGCGAGCGGCGGACCCTCGTCGCCCGTGTCCGGTACCTCTGGACGCGCCGACCGGGTTCGGCGCGCCCCCGGAGCGGGGACACCGAGGACTCCTGAGCCCGGTGGACCGCTTCACCATCTGTTCGGGGCCGGCGGTTTCACACCGTCGGCCCCGAACGGATGGTGAAGCGTGAACGACTCGCGAGGGTGCCGAGGGATGCGCTTGACACGAAAATCGAACATCTATTCTTATGGGAGTGCCGGTGAGTCTCGAGCGTGGGCGTTATGGCCCGATTCGGGAAGGATTATGCCCTGGCTGTCCACAGGCTGGAGGTGCGTCGGGGCGCGTTGTCAGTGGCAGGCGCTAGCGTCATTGACGTGAAGCGATCGACTCAAGCAAATCGGGTGGAACCCATGGCAGGAACCGACCGCGAGAAGGCGCTCGACGCCGCACTCGCACAGATTGAACGGCAATTCGGCAAGGGCGCGGTCATGCGCATGGGTGACCGGACGAACGAGCCCATCGAGGTCATCCCGACCGGGTCGACCGCGCTCGACGTGGCCCTTGGCGTCGGCGGCCTGCCCCGCGGCCGTGTGGTGGAGGTCTACGGGCCGGAGTCCTCCGGCAAGACGACCCTGACCCTGCACGCGGTGGCCAACGCGCAGAAGGCCGGCGGCCAGGTCGCCTTCGTGGACGCGGAGCACGCCCTGGATCCCGAGTACGCGAAGAAGCTCGGCGTCGACATCGACAACCTGATCCTGTCCCAGCCGGACAACGGCGAGCAGGCGCTGGAGATCGTGGACATGCTGATCCGCTCCGGCGCCCTCGACCTCATCGTGATCGACTCCGTCGCGGCGCTGGTCCCGCGCGCGGAGATCGAGGGCGAGATGGGCGACAGCCACGTGGGTCTGCAGGCCCGGCTGATGAGCCAGGCGCTGCGGAAGATCACCAGTGC
>NZ_JBIAIV010000072.1:0-29451 GCF_042871645.1 Streptomyces sp. NPDC005774
GGCTCGCCGACGTCCTGCAGTGGAACCCGGCCGCGGTCTACATGGACCTGGTCCGCTTCGCGATGATCGACGACTACGGCTCCTCGTACCTGCCGCCGCACGTGTGGGCCTTCGCGGTGGGCTGGGCGCTGCTGGCCGGCGTGATCGGCTTCATCTACTTCTGGAAGGCTGAGGAGACCTACGGCCGTGGCTGACAACACCGACGAGAAGATCCCCACCGTCGTCGCCGACGGCGTCGACATCGTCTACCGGGTCAACGGCACCGGCGCCGGACGCGGCTCCGCCACCGCGGCCCTCAACCGCATCGTGCGCCGCCGCAAGACCGAGAAGGCGTCCGGCGTGCGCACGGTGCACGCGGTGCGCAACGTGTCCTTCGTCGCCCACCGGGGCGAGGCCATCGGCCTGATCGGCACCAACGGCTCCGGCAAGTCGACCCTGCTCAAGGCCGTCGCCGGCCTACTCCCGGTGGAGAACGGCCGGATCTACACCGACGGCCAGCCCTCCCTCCTCGGCGTCAACGCCGCCCTGATGAACGACCTCACCGGCGAGCGCAACGTCATGCTGGGCGGACTCGCGATGGGCATGTCCCGCGAGCAGGTCCAGGAGCGCTACCAGGAGATCGTCGACTTCTCCGGCATCAACGAGAAGGGCGACTTCATCACCCTGCCGATGCGCACCTACTCCTCCGGCATGGCCGCCCGGCTCCGTTTCTCCATCGCCGCCGCGAAGGACCACGACGTCCTCCTCGTCGACGAGGCGCTGGCCACCGGTGACCGCTCCTTCCAGAAGCGCTCCGAGAGCCGCATCCGCGAGCTGCGCAAGCACGCCGGGACGGTGTTCCTGGTCAGCCACAGCAACAAGTCGATCCGCGACACCTGCGACCGCGTCCTGTGGCTGGAGCGCGGCGAACTGCGCATGGACGGCCCGACGGACGAGGTGCTCAAGGAGTACGAGAAGTTCACCGGCGGCCCGGACAAGGTCCGCAAGCCGAAGACCGAGCCAAAGCCGAAGCCGAAGACCGAGCCCGCGGCCGAGCCCGCTCCGAAGCCGACCCCGAAGCCGACCCCGGAGCCCGCTCCCGAGCCCGCTCCGAAGCCCGCCTGAGACCGGCCACCGCAACGCCGCAGGGGCGCCCCGGACCGTCGGTCCGGGGCGCCCCTGCGGGTTGGTGCCGTGCGCCGTGGGCGGGGCGGGCGCGGGCTGCCCTACGAGTGCGAGCGCAGCAGCGTCCGCATGGTCCGCATGGCCACCGACAGGTTCGCCAGGTCGAAGGTGTCCGAGCTCTGGATCTCGTCCAGGGTGGTGCGGGCCCGGCCGATGATGGCCTCGTTCTTCGCCTCCCACACCTTGAACCGCTGCTCCGGTGCCGACGTGCCGTTGCCCGCCGCCAGCACGTCGGCCGTGAGCGCCGCGTGCGCCGCGTACAGGTCCTCGCGGATCGCCGCGCGGGCCATGGACTGCCAGCGGTCGGCGCGGGGCAGCTCGCTGATCCTGTGCATCAGCTGGGTGATGCGCAGCCGGTCGGCGAGGTCGTAGTACGCCTCGGCGACGTCCAGCGGCTCCTTGCCCGTGCGGTCGGCCACCGAGACGATGTCGATCGCCGCGAACACGGAGGAGAACCCGGCCACACGGGTGGCGAGTTCCGCCGGGACACCGACGCCCGTCAGCTCGTCGTGGGTCTTCTGGAACCACTCCAGGTCCGCGCCGCGCAGCAGCTTCGGCAGCTGCGCCCAGACCAGCTCGACACGCTCGGCGAAGAACGTCACCGTCTCCTCGAGCTCCAGCGGCTGCGGCCGGTTGTTCAGCAGCCAGCGCGTGCCACGCTCCACCAGCCGGCGCGAGTGCAGCCTGATCCGGGTCTGGACGTCCGCCGCCACCTTGGTGTCGAGGGCCTCGACCCCGTCCCACACCGTGGCGGACCGGAAGATCGCGCGGGCCGCGGTCTGGGCCCGGACGATCTCCTCCAGCGACGCTCCGGTCTCCTCCCGCATCCGGTGCAGATACGTCGTACCGCCCGTGTTGACCGTGTCGTTGACCAGGACGGTCGTGGTGATCTCGCGGCGCAGCGGGTGCGCGTCGATCCGGTCGGGGAACTGCTCACGCAGCGGGGCCGGGAAGTACGAGTGCAGCAGCCCCTTGAGGTACGGGTCGTCGGGCAGTGAGGTGCGCAGCAGCTCGTCGGCGACCGTGATCTTCGTGTACGCCATCAGGACGGCCGTCTCCGGGCCGGTCAGGCCCTGCCCGGCGCTCAGCCGTTCGCGGATCTGGCGGTCGGTGGGCAGGAACTCCAGGGCCCGGTCGAGGTGGCCCTCGCGCACCAGGTACTTCATGAAGCGCTGCTGGGCGTGGAGCATGTCCTTGGACTGGGCCAGGGCGTTGGCGAGCGCGGTGTTCTGCGCGTAGTTGGTGCGCAGCACCAGCCGGCCGATCTCGTCGGTCATCGAGGCGAGCAGCTTGTTGCGCTGCTTGACCGTCATGTCGCCGTTGGAGACCAGGGTGTTGAGCAGGACCTTGATGTTCACCTCGTGGTCGGAGGTGTCCACGCCGGCGCTGTTGTCGATGGCGTCGGTGTTGATCCGGCTGCCGTGCAGCGCGACCTCGATCCGGCCGAGCTGGGTCATGCCCAGGTTGCCGCCCTCGCCGACGACGTCGGCCCGCAGGTCCTTGCCGTCGACGCGGATGGGGTCGTTGGCCTTGTCGCCGACGTCGGCGTTGGACTCGATCGACGCCTTGACGTACGTGCCGATGCCGCCGTTCCACAGCAGGTCCACCGGCGCCTTGAGGATCGCCTTCATCAGGTCCGCCGGGGTCATCTTGGTGACGCCGGAGTCGAGGCCGAGGGCCTCGCGGATCTGGGCGTTGACCGGGATGGACTTGGCGGTGCGCGGGAACACGCCGCCGCCGGCCGACAGCAGGTCGGTGTTGTAGTCCGCCCAGGAACTGCGCGGCAGTTCGAACAGGCGGCGGCGCTCGGCGTGACCGGCGGCCGCCTCCGGGGTGGGGTCGATGAAGATGTGCCGGTGGTCGAAGGCGGCGACCAGACGGATGTGCTCGCTCAGCAGCATGCCGTTGCCGAACACGTCGCCGGACATGTCGCCGATGCCGACGACCGTGAAGTCCTGGGTCTGGGTGTCCACCCCCAGCTCCCGGAAGTGCCGCTTGACGGACTCCCAGGCGCCGCGGGCGGTGATGCCCATGCCCTTGTGGTCGTATCCGGCGCTGCCTCCGGAGGCGAAGGCGTCTCCGAGCCAGAAGTCGTAGGCCTGGGCGACCTCGTTGGCCGTGTCCGAGAACCTGGCGGTGCCCTTGTCGGCCGCGACGACGAGATAGGTGTCGTCCCCGTCGTGCCGGACGACGTCGGCCGGGGGCACGACCTCGCCGGCCACCATGTTGTCGGTGATGTCGAGCAGCGCCGAGATGAACGTCTTGTACGCGGCGACGCCCTCGGCCATCCAGGCGTCCCGGTCCACGGCCGGGTCCGGCAGCTGCTTGGCGACGAAGCCGCCCTTGGCGCCGACCGGCACGATGACGGTGTTCTTCACCATCTGCGCCTTGACCAGACCGAGGATCTCGGTGCGGAAGTCCTCCCGGCGGTCCGACCAGCGCAGGCCGCCGCGCGCGACCTTGCCGAACCGCAGGTGCACGCCCTCGACCCGCGGCGAGTACACCCAGATCTCGAACGCCGGGCGGGGCGCCGGCAGGTCGGGCATGGCCTGCGGGTCGAACTTCATGGAGACGTAGTCGTGCGGGTGGCCGCCGCTCGCCTCCTGGAAGAAGTTGGTGCGCAGCGTCGCCTTGATCACCGTGAGGAAGGAGCGCAGGATGCGGTCCTCGTCGAGCGAGACGACTTCGTCGAGGGCGGCGTCGACCTCCTCCAGCAGGGCGTCCACCAGCTCGAAGCCGGCGCCCTGCCGCTCCGGCGACATCCGCGCCTCGAACAGGGAGACGAGCAGCCGGGTGGTGTGGACGTTGTTGCGGAGGGTGTCCTCCATGTAGTCCTGGCTGAAGGTGGAGCCCGCCTGACGCAGGTACTTGGCGTAGGCGCGCAGCACCACCGCCTGACGCCAGGTCAGCCCGGCCCCCAGCACCAGGGCGTTGAAGCCGTCGTTCTCCGCCTTGCCGGTCCAGGTCGCCGCGAAGGCCTCCTGGAACCGCTCACGGGCGTCGTCGCCGAGGTGGTCGGCGCCACCGGCGGCCTTGGGCAGCCGCAGTCCGAAGTCGTAGACCCAGGCCACGCTGTGGTCGTCGCGGCGCAGCTCGTAGGGCCGCTCGTCGACGACCTCGACACCGAGCCGCTGGAGCACGGGCAGCACGGCGGAGAGGGAGACGGCCTCGCCCTTGCGGTAGATCTTGAAGCGGCGCACCTCGGGGGTCGCGCCCACCGGCTCGTACAGGCTGAGCTCGAAGTTCTTCTCGTCGTCGAGCTGTTCGAGCCGGACCAGGTCGGCGACGGCGCTGCGCGGGGTGTGGTCGGCCTTGTACCCCTCGGTGAAGGCGCCCGCGTAGCGGCGCAGCAGTTCGGCGGCGCGCTCCTCGCCCAGTTCGGCGGTGAGGGCCTCGCCGAAGCCGTCGGCCCAGGAGCGGGCGGCCTCGACCAGCCGGGCCTCGATGCGCTCCCGGTCCTGGTCGGACAGCTGCGGCAGCTCGGTGCCCTGCGGGACGCGGACCACGAAGTGCAGCCGGGAGAGGACCGACTCGGTGTTCCAGGCGGTGAAGTCGACGCTGATGCCGTCGAGCTCCTCCTTGAGGATGTCGATGATCCTCAGCCGCACACCGGTGGTGTACCGGTCGCGGGGAAGGTAGACGAGGGCGGAGTAGTAGCGCCCGTACTCGTCCTGGCGCAGGTAGAGCCGCAGGCGGCGGCGCTCCTGGAGGTAGAGCACCGAGGTGGCGATGGCCCGGAGCTCGTCGGACGGGGTCTGGAAGAGCTCGTCGCGCGGGTAGGTCTCCAGGATCTGCAGCAGGTCGCGCCCGTCGTGGCTGTGCGGCGAGAAGCCGGCGCGCTCGAGGACCTCCTCGACCTTGCGGCGGATCACCGGGACCCGGCGGACGGACTCGGTGTAGGCGGCGGACGAGAACAGGCCGAGGAAGCGGCGCTCGCCGACGACATTGCCGTCCGCGTCGAATTTCTTGACGCCGATGTAGTCCAGGTACGACGGCCGGTGCACGGTGGCCCGGCTGTTGGCCTTGGTCAGGACGAGCAGCTTGTGCTCGCGCGCCTTGGCGCGGGCGTCGGCGGGCAGCCGCTCGAAGGACGGGCTGACCGGGTGCTCCTCGTCGGTGGCGTGGTGCGGGTCGGAGCGCAGGATGCCGAGGCCGGTGCCGGGGACGGCGGTCAGCGAGTCGTCGTCGCGCAGCTGGTACTCGCGGTAGCCGAGGAAGGTGAAGTGGTCGTCGGCGAGCCAGCGCAGCAGCTCCCGGGCCTCCTCGACCTGCGGGCCCGGCACGTCCCCGGGGACGGGTTCGTCGGGCAGGACCTCGGCCAGCCGGGTCGCCGTCTGCCGCATCTTGCCCCAGTCCTCGACGGCCTCGCGGACGTCGGACAGGACGCGCAGCAGGTCGACGGTGATCTGCTTGAGGTCGCCGCGGTCGCTCTCGCGGTCGCTCTCGACGTGGATCCAGGACTCGACGTGGGCGTCGTGCGGGAGTTCGCCCCCGGCGGGTGCGGTGGACACCTCGATCAGCTTGCCGGTGAGGTCGCGGCGCACCACCACCTGCGGGTGGATCACGACGTGGATGCCGCGGCCCTGCCGGGTCAGCTCATTGGTGACGGAGTCCACGAGGAAGGGCATGTCGTCGGTGACCACCTCGACGACGGAGTGGCTGCACGTCCAGCCGTTCTCCTCGACGGTCGGGGTGTGGACCCGGACACTGGCCGTGCCCTGGGGACGGTTCTCGGCCAGCCGGAGGTGCGAGAAGGCGGCTCCGAAGACGTCGACCGGGTCGCGGCCGACAAGGTCCTCCGGGGCGGTGTGCAGGTAGTAGCGCTGGAGGAACGCGAGCACGGTGTCCCGGTCGGGCATGCCCTTGTCCATCGTCCCGGTCGGCAGTTTCCCGCCGGCCGGGCTGTTCTCAGCTACCCGGGCAGCCTTTTCGAGCAGCTCGGCTTTTGCTTCGTCCAGCTTGGTCTGCATTGTCCTCTGGCTCCTGTCGCGCGCCATTGCGTGACGTAGAAGTAAGTGCGGTCTCTGCGCCCGCGGCGCGGTGGTACGACGCGGGGTGTCCGCTCCGTACCGACGTTATGCCGCAGGACGAGACGAGCGGGGGCTTCTCTGCCCATTCCGACGCGCCCGACGGGTGTGACGCTGCTCTCCGTGACGTCCGCACCCGGGGGATGCCGCGCGCCTCGGGGACCCTCCGGGTCCCGTCCCGCCCGCGAGGACCAGCGAGCGCCGCCCGGTCACGGATGTCGTCCGTGCTCTCCGGGCGCACAACGGGGACGACGAGGCCCCCGCGAGCTATCGCGCTGATCACGCCACCCAGGCTATCCCCCCTCGTAGGGGGCCCGTCATGAGCCGTATGTGTACAAAACATGGGGTGGAACTTTGACGTTCTGCACAATGCGCGTGCAGCGACACCCGGTCACCCACCGTCCGTTTCCCGCCCGCCGTCCGCCCTTCGCCGTGGCACCCGGCGCCCGGCTCAGGCCGCCAGGCGTTCCGCTTCCTCGACGGCCTGAGCCAGCGTGTCCACCACCGGCACCCCCACCGCTTCGAGGCTGGCTCTGCTGTGCGAGCCGCCGGTGTAGAGCACGGCTGACGCCCCCACGTGCCGCGCGGCCAGCGCGTCGTCGGCGGCGTCCCCGATCACCACCGTGCGGGCCGGGTCCACGCCGGTCAGCGCGCCGAGGTGCCGCACCATGTGCTCCGACTTGCCGCCACCGGACGGACCGGTCCGCCCGTCGACGCGCAGGAAGTGGGACTCGATGCCGAAACCCCGGACCAGGGGCACGAGCTCCTCGTGCCCGTACATGCTGAGGATCGACTGGCTGTGCCCCGCCGACGACCATCCGGCCAGCAGCTCCGCCACCCCCTCGGCGAGCACGCACCGCACCCGGTGCTCTGTGTAGTACCGGTGGAAGGTCGCGTCCATCAGCTCCCACTCGGCCCCGGTGGGCATCCGCCCCAACAGCCGCTCGTAGAACTTCGGCACCGGCACGCAGTACAGCTCCCGGTACCGCGCCGGTGTGAGCGGCTCCAGGCCGAGCTCGGCGAAGGCCGCGTTCGTCGCCCCGATGACCGCGTCCACGTCGTGGAACAGCGTGCCGTTCCAGTCCCAGACGATGTGCGCGTCCCTGTGCATCCCCATGGGAAAAAAGTACCCGCCGCCACTGACAACCGGGAGAACACCGGGTCGGCGTCGCACCCGACGGCCGGGAACGCGAGCCGGCACCGGACCCCTCCCTGCCCCGACCCGACCCGGTCCTGTCCGGACCGGACCGGACCGGACAGAAGACCTCAGACCGTCGGCCCCAGCAGGTTCGGGATCTCCTGCGTGGCGTACCACAGCAGTTCGTGGTCCTCCGCCCTGTCCACGACGGACTGTGCGCCGTCGTCCCCGCCGTCCGCCGCGGGCAGCGCCTGCGCGGCCGACGCCACGTCCGGCTCCGCGTCCGCCGCGTCCACGTGCACCGCCGCCGCCCGAGCCAGCCGTACGGGTCCGTCGACCCATAGCGCGCCGGGGCCGACCGGATCGGCCGAGACCGCCCCGTCGGGTACGTCCACGGCGACCACGACCCGGCGCCGCGGGGCACCGGCGTCCGCCGCCAGCAGCCGCAGTGAGGCCAGCGCGGCAAAGCCCAGCGCCGCGTACTCCTGGTCCTCGTCGAACTCGGAGGGGTACCACTCGCGCAACGCGGGCGTCACACCGTAGCCGGGGAGCCGCCCCACGCCCAGTTCTCCCGTCCGGTACGCCTCGGCGAGACCGGAGAGGGTCAGGGGGACGTAGACGCGCATGTCGGCAGCTTTGACGCGCATGTCGGCCGCTTTCGTGGTCGGAGGTCCGCCGGGGATCGGGGAACACCTCGGAGGGTGGCCGCATCCGGCCGGGTGAGCCTTCAGGGTACGTGCGGCGTCCCCCATCGGGTTCCTGCCCACCCCCTCGACGGCGTCCACCCCGAGCCCGGAATTCACCCGGTACACCCGCTCCCGGACTGGGTCGACCGGCCGCCATTCACTCGGATAAGTGAATCCTCCCGCCACCCCGACACGGTTCACGGCGCCTTGCCGTCGCCCTCCGCCGCCCCGTACAAGATCCCCAACCACGAAGTTACCGCCTGGTATCACCCCGGTCCCCCGGCCGGCGGCGACGCCCGGCCCGTCGAACGGGGTCCCATGAACAAGGTCATGACCAGAACTCAGCACCGCACCGGTACGCGTCCCCCCGGCCGCCGCGACACGCGCCGCCCGACCGGCACCACCCCTCCCCGCATCCCCGCGGGTGGCACCGCCCTCGCCCCGCCGCCCGGCGAGGGCCCTCCCTCTCCCTCGCCGGGCGCCACCTCCACCCGCCCCACCGACAACCGCCCGCCGTCCTTCACCGCGACAACCCCGGCGGCGCCCGGACGTCCTCGTCCGCTACCGCTGCCCGTCGAACCCGCCCAGGAAGCCTCCGTACGCGCCGCGAGGGCCATCCCCGCCCGAGCCCCGCGTCCTGCCGCGCCCCGAGCCCCGCGTTCCACCGCGCCCCGGCCGCCGCACCTCACCGCCGCCCCCGCGCCGCTCATCCATCCCGCATCTGCTCCGGCCGTCCCCCGGGTGCCCGTTCGGGCCCCCCGCAGGCCCGTTCCGCAGCCCCGCCCCACCGACCACTTCGCCGAGCTGCTCCTCGCCGTCCTGAGCGGTCAGCGGCCCGTCCACTCCATGCTCCGGCACACCGTGGGCCGCGCCTACGACGAGCTGGCGGACCTCGCCGAGCGCGGTCCGCTGCGCACCCGCGGCACCCGCCCGGTCGTGCGCGACATCGGCTACTACGTCCCCCGTGAGGGTGCCCTCGAGGTGTTCGCCCGGATCGGCGCGGGCGACAGGCTGCGGGCCATGGCCTTCCGTCTGGAACAGGGGCACGACCTGCGCTGGCGCTGCACCGCCGTGGAACTGGGCGGCCCCCGCCCGCCCCGCCCGCACGACCGCTGAGCCCCGCACCCCGCCACCGGCCCGTACGCCGCCACCCCGGCCCGTACGCCGCCCCTGCCGGTCCCATACGCCCCTGCCCGGACCCGTACCGCCCCCGCAGGCCCGCGCGCCCCCAGCAGGCCCCGTACGACGCCCGAGGGCCGGACACCCCAGGGGTGTCCGGCCCTCGACCCGTCTCCGCCGGCAGCTCACCGCTCCCGGCGGAGCCGCGGTCACTTCTTGCGGCGGCGTCCGCCCCGCGTCTGCTTGCGGCGCTCGGCGCGCGTGAGGCCGTCGGCCTCGGAGCGCACCGGCTCGTCCTCGGCGAACTCCCCCTCGACGGTGCCGCCCTCTCCGTCCACCGTCGGCGCGGAGAAGTGCAGGTTCCGCCGCTGCGGGGCGTCGAGCCCCTTGGCGCGGATCTCCGGCCGGGCACCCGCCTGCGCGGGCACCGCGTCCTGCACCACCGGCGCCGGCGCGGCATCCTCGACCGGAACCTCCTCGACCTGCTGCTCGACCTGGACCTCCAGGTTGAACAGGTAGCCGACGGACTCCTCCTTGATGCCGTCCATCATCGCGGTGAACATGTCGAAACCCTCACGCTGGTACTCGACCAGAGGGTCCTTCTGCGCCATCGCGCGCAGACCGATGCCCTCCTGGAGGTAGTCCATCTCGTAGAGGTGCTCGCGCCACTTGCGGTCCAGGACCGACAGCACGACGCGGCGCTCCAGCTCACGCATGATCTCCGAGCCGAGCTGCGTCTCACGCTGCTCGTACTGCTCGCGGATGTCGTCCTTGACGGTGTCGCCGATGTACTCGGCCGTCAGACCGGCCCGGTCGCCGGCCTCCTCCTCGATCTCCTCGACGGTGACCCTGGTGGGGTAGAGCTGCTTGAAGGCGCCCCACAGCCGGTCCAGGTCCCAGTCCTCGGGGAAACCCTCGGCCGTCTCCGCCTGGACGTAGGCGTCGATGGTGTCGTCCATGAAGTGGTGGATCTGCTCCTGGAGGTCCTCGCCCTCCAGGACGCGGCGCCGCTCGCCGTAGATGACCTCGCGCTGACGGTTGAGGACCTCGTCGTACTTCAGGACGTTCTTACGGGTCTCGAAGTTCTGCGTCTCGACCTGCGACTGGGCCGACGCGATCGCGCGCGTGACCATCTTGTTCTCGATCGGCACGTCGTCCGGGACGTTCGCCATGGACATCACGCGCTCGACCATCTGGGCCTTGAACAGGCGCATCAGGTCGTCGCCGAGCGACAGGTAGAAGCGGGACTCGCCGGGGTCGCCCTGACGGCCGGAACGGCCGCGCAGCTGGTTGTCGATCCGCCGCGACTCGTGCCGCTCGGTGCCGAGCACGTAGAGCCCGCCGATCCGCTCGACCTCGTCCTTCTCCGCCTTGACCGCGTCCTCGGCCCGCGCGAGCGCCTCCGGAAGGGCGTGCGCCCATTCCTCGATGTGCTCCTCGGGGTCGAGGCCGCGCTGGCGCAGCTCCGCCTCGGCGAGGTCCTCGGGGTTGCCGCCCAGCTTGATGTCCGTACCACGGCCGGCCATGTTGGTCGCCACGGTGACGGCGCCCCTGCGGCCGGCCTGGGCGACGATCGTCGCCTCACGGTCGTGGTGCTTGGCGTTCAGCACCTCGTGCTGGATGCCGCGCTTGCTGAGCTGCTGCGAGAGGTACTCGGACTTCTCCACCGAGGTGGTGCCGACCAGGATCGGCTGGCCCTTGCCGTGCTTCTCCTCGATGTCGTCGACGACGGCCTCGAACTTGGCGACCTCGGTGCGGTAGATCAGGTCCGCCTGGTCCTTGCGGACCATGGGCCGGTTGGTCGGGATGGGCACCACACCGAGCTTGTAGATCTGGTGGAACTCGGCGGCCTCGGTCATCGCCGTACCGGTCATGCCGGACAGACCGGGCTGTTCCTTGTCGTTGTGGTCGCGGCGCTTGTAGAGGCGGAAGAAGTTCTGGAGGGTGATCGTGGCGAGCGTCTGGTTCTCGTCCTTGATCGGCACCGACTCCTTCGCCTCGATCGCCTGGTGCATGCCCTCGTTGTAGCGGCGACCCGCGAGGATACGGCCGGTGTGCTCATCGACGATCATGACCTCGTCGTCGATGAGCACGTAGTCCTTGTCGTTCTTGAAGAGCTCCTTGGCCTTGATGGCGTTGTTCAGGTAGCCCACCAGCGGGGTGTTGACCGACTCGTAGAGGTTGTCGATGCCCAGCCAGTCCTCGACCTTGGCGACTCCGGACTCGTGGATGGCGACCGTGCGCTTCTTCTCGTCGACCTCGTAGTCGCCGGTCTCCTCGATGCCCTTGAGGGGGTTGCCGGGCTCGCCGCGCTTGAGGCGCTTGACCAGCTTGGCGAAGTCGCCGTACCACTTGGTGGCCTGGTCGGCCGGGCCGGAGATGATCAGCGGCGTACGGGCCTCGTCGACGAGGATGGAGTCGACCTCGTCGACGATAGCGAAGTTGTGGCCGCGCTGGACCAGCTCGTCCTTGGACCACGCCATGTTGTCGCGCAGGTAATCGAAGCCGAACTCGTTGTTCGTGCCGTAGGTGATGTCGCAGCCGTACTGCTCACGGCGCTGGGCCGGCGTCATGTTGGCCAGGATGCAGCCGACGTCCAAGCCGAGGAACTTGTGGACGCGGCCCATCATCTCGGAGTCGCGCTCGGCCAGGTAGTCGTTGACCGTGATGATGTGGACGCCCTTGTCCGACAGGGCGTTCAGATAGGCGGGCAGGGTGCCGACGAGGGTCTTGCCCTCACCGGTCTTCATCTCGGCCACGTATCCCATGTGCAGGGCGGCGCCGCCCATGATCTGCACGTCGTAGTGCCGCTGGCCCAGGACGCGCTTGGCGGCCTCACGGACGGTGGCGAAGGCCTCGGGGAGCAGGTCGTCCAGGCTCTCACCGTCGGCGTACCGCTGCTTGTACTCATCGGTGAGGGCCCGCAGCTCGGCGTCGGAGAGGTCGATGAAGTCCTCTTCGATGGAGTTGACCTGGCCCGCGATGCGGTGCAGCTTGCGCAGGATCTTGCCTTCGCCTGCACGCATGATCTTGGAGAGGACGGACACGGGGGGTGGTCTCCTTGCCGGTCGGGCCTGGGACGGTCGGTTTCCATTTCATTGCTGAGCAACGGCCATCGTATGCGAGGACCCCACCGCGCCGGGAGGCCTGCCGTGACCGTGGCCGCGCACAGCGTCATATCTGTTTTACGGCTGCTTTCAAAGGAACAACGCCCGCGCCCCGCGGATGGTGCCGCTCCGTCGCCGGATTGCGCGAAGAGTGACCCTTTCCTCACGTACGGCAAAGAGGTTGGCGCCGCCTCTCCTCCGTGAGCAGAATCGGCCGATGGACCCCGTCGCCCTCACCACCGACCGCCTTCTGCTGCGCACAGCCGGCCCCCAGGACACCGACGCCGTGTACGCCGCCTGCCAGGACCCCGACATCCAGCGCTGGACCACGGTTCCCTCCCCGTACCTTCCCGAGCACGCGCGGGGCTTCACGGAGCAGATGTGTCCGGACGGCTGGACGAACGGTTCGATGTTCACCTTCGGCGTCTTCCTCCCCTCCGGGGAGCTCACCGGCATGCTCGGCATCACCATGCGGTCCCTGGGAGTGGGCGAGATCGGCTACTGGGGCACCAAGAAGCACCGCGGCAACGGCTACATCACCGAGGCTGCCGTCGCCGCCTCCCGCTGGGCCTTCACGAAAATGTCGATCGACCGTGTGGAATGGCGCGCCGAGGTCGGCAACCGGGCCTCCCGCGCGGTGGCGGAACGGGCGGGCTTCGTCATCGAGGGCACCCTGCGCTCCTCGCTCAACAACAAGGGGGTGCTGCGCGACTGCTGGATCGGCTCCCTGCTCCCCTCCGACCTGGGCCTCCCGTCGACGGCTCCCTACCTGCCCGCCAAGGAGTGACGCCCCCGGACCGGTCTCCGGGTTGTTCCGGACCGGCCCTTGGAGCGCTCCGGTCCGGCCTCCCGGTCGGTTCCCGGACTCCCCCGGCCCGGTCTTCCGGACGGTCCCCGGCCCGGATCAGGGGCGGCGAGGGGCGGCTCGGACCGTCCCCGGACCGGTGCCCGCCCAGGGCCCGGTGCGCTGCCCGGCGGATCGCTGCGGAGCCCCGTCCGGACGAGCCTCCGGACGAGCTCTGCCGGCCGTCTTCCGGCCGTGATCCGCCGGACAGCCCCCGGCCCGCCGCCCCGGCCGTTGTCAGTGCCACCCTCTATCGTGCGGACGTATGACGACCCTCCCTCGTCCGTCCACGGACCTCTCGGCAGCCGAGGCCCGCCGCATCGCCCTGCGGGCCCAGGGCTTCCTGGGCGCCCCCGACCGCCGCTCCGGTGCCCGGGGGGTTCTGCGTCACCTGGGTGCGGTGCAGCTCGACACCATCTCCGTCCTCGCCCGCTCCCACGAGCTGATCCCCTACGCCCGTCTCGGCGCCGTCGGTCGGGCGACGGTCGAGGACGCGTACTGGAAGGCCGGGGCCGAGCCGCCGCGCGCGTTCGAGTACTGGTCGCACGCGGCCTGCCTGCTGCCGATCGAGGAATGGCCGCACTTCGCCTTCCGCCGCCGCGCCTACCGCGCCCGCCCGCACTGGAACCACGAGCTGCCCGACGGCGCCTACGACCAGGTCGTCAAGCAGCTCCGTGCCCAGGGCCCGCTCACGGCAACCGACCTGGGCGGCGCGAAACGCACCAGCGAGTGGTGGGACTGGTCCGGCACCAAGGTCGCCGTCGAGCGGGCCCTGATGTACGGCGAGGTGGTGTGCGTCGAGCGCCGAGGCTGGAAGCGGGTCTACGACCTCGCCGAGCGCGCGATCCCGGATGCCCTGCTGCACGACGAGCTGGACGATGCCGAGTGCCTGCGCCGCCTGGTGCGTCTGGCCGGCAGGTCACTCGGCGTCGGCACCCGCGCGGACCTCGCCGACTACCACCGGCTCAAGGGGGAGCAGGTCGACGCGGTGATCGCCGACTCGGGCCTGGTGCCGGTCGCGGTCGAAGGCTGGTCCAAGCCGGCCTGGGCCGATCCGGAGGCCCTCGCCACGCCCCCGCGGGGACGCCACCGTACGACGCTGCTGTCCCCGTTCGACTCCCTGGTCTGGGAGCGGGCGCGCACCGAGCGGATCTTCGGCTTCACCCACCGCCTGGAGGCCTATGTGCCGAAGCCGAAGCGGGTGCACGGCTACTTCGCGATGCCCGTACTCGCCGGGGGCCGGCTCGTCGGCCGCGTCGACCCGGCCCGCGAGGGCCGCACCCTGGTGGCGAAGCAGATCACGCTGGACGGCCCCAAGGTGCTCCCCGCCGTCGCGCAGGCCCTGATCGAGGCCGCGGGCTGGGTGGACTGCACGGACGTCCGCGTGGAGCGGGTCGATGCGCCGGAGCTGCGCGCGCCGCTCACCGCTGAGCTGTCCCGCGCCCTCGCCTGACACCGCTCAGCGGATCTCGAGGATCTTCTCCCGCATCGCGTAGACCACCGCCTCCATCCTGGAGTGCAACTGCAGCTTCTCCAGGATGTTGCGCACATGGTTCTTCACGGTGTTCTCGGAGATGAACAGCTCCTTGGCGATGTCCCGGTTGTTCATCCCCGTGGCGACGAGCTTGAGGACTTCGAGTTCACGGTCCGTCAGCCGGGGCGCGGGCACCAGTCGGCGCTCGTCGGTGCGCTGGATCATCGACTTGAACTCGGTGAGCAGCTTCGACGCCATGGACGGGCTGATCTGCGACTGTCCGTCGGCCACCGCCCGGATGGCGGTGGCCACCTCGTCCGTGGAGATCTCCTTGAGGAGGTAACCGGTCGCGCCCGCCTTGATGGCGTCGTAGAGATCGGCTTCCTCGTCGCTGATCGTCAGCATGATGATCTTCGCGCTGGGGGCCACCTCCTTGATGGAGGTGCACGCTTCGATACCGCCCCGCTTGGGCATCCGCACATCCATCAGGACGATGTCCGGCAGCAGGTCGGCGGCCTTCTCCACTGCTTCCGCGCCGTCGCCCGCCTCGCCGACGACCTGGATGTCCTCCTCGGCCGCGAGCACGATCTCCAGGCCGCGGCGGAACAGCGCGTGGTCGTCCACCACGAGGACCCTGATCGGCTCCCGGTCCGGCTCCTTCGCCGGCTCCCCGTACCTGGAGCCCGCGTCCGGCCCCATGCCGGTGCCGTCGTGGTCGGAGTCCTCTCCACGCATCGGTCCGAAGCTGTCCGCCATCGTTCCTCCCCCTGAAGGCTGTGGCCTGTGGTTCTGAGCCATCGCCAACGCAAGGCAACGGCCCACCGTTTGGGCCGTTGCCGCCATGATTCCATGCCCGGACGGCACCGGGGTGACAGCGCGGGGTGCGAAGTGGTCGCACAGCGGTGCCCCTGGGGGCGCACACGCGCATACCAGGGGCACCGGTCCAGCTATGACCCGGCTCGGTCAGCCACCGAGCGTTCCGCCCGCCTCGGGGGCATGCGGCTGCGTGACCATGGTGTCCGTGCTGAGGTGGATCACGCCGTAGTCGTAGGCGTGCCGTCGGTAGACGACACTGGGTTCCTTGGTCTCGGAGTCGACGAACAGATAGAAGTCGTGCCCGACCAGCTCCATCTCGTAGAGCGCCTGGTCCAGGGTCATGGGGGCAGCCACGTGGGTCTTCTCGCGGACGATGAGGGGCCCCTCGCCCTGCACCTCCAGCGAGCCGATCTTCTTGGTGGGGACGGCTTCCGAATTCTCCTCGGAGAGCTGCGCCCCCGTCCCGTTGAGTGTCGCCGCGTCGGGGACGTGGGCGGGGACCTCCGCTGCCGAGATCCTGCGCGCTCCGCGCCGCGAGTAACGCTTGTCGTGCTGCTTGCGCAGCCGGGCGTCCAGCTTCTCCGCTGCCAGGTCGAGTGCCGCGTACGGGTCGCCCGCCGCTGCCTCCGCCCGGATCACCGGACCGCGGGAGTGGAGCGTGATCTCCACTCGGGCGCTGCGGTCGGCCTGTCGGGGGTTGGGCTCCTTGGACACCTCGACGTCGAGGCTGATCACCTTGCCGTCGAGCTTCTGGATCTTCTCCAGCTTCAGCTTCTCGGCCACGTGCTTCCGGAACCGCTCGGGCACCTCGATCTTGCGGCCCTTGACGACGATGTCCACGCAGAACTCCGTTCCCGGATCACTCCGCCTCGGTGCGGAGCGTCTCCCTTTTGCACCAGGTTCCGGCCAGCCCCGGAACCTCGGACTCGGTGACTTCCGCCTCCTCCCCCATGGGTGAGATCTCCGGCCCACCGGCCCGGGTGATTATGAAAAACCCGCAGCACGGCATTCGGATTCGAGAGGTTTGGCCTGCGGCTTTCCCTCACGACCGAACATATCTCGCCCGGACGGATGTCGTCACCCTCTCCTACCGCGTACCTCCGTTCAGACGAATTTACACTCTTACTACCTGCAACGATGCAAGTTCCCCATCAGTTCCGGTTTATTTCGAAAGAATCCGGTGAAGTCGCAACAACCGCAGCGCACTTCACGTCAATGGGCCGGTCGGCCCTGTCCGTACTCTTCGTACCCACTGACCGGCCGGGCCTCCGGCCCGCCCTCACGTGATCCGGTCCGTTTCGTTGTTCCTCTCTCCTTTCCCACCTTCCACCTCTGTACACGAACGCGGGCGCCGGAATACTCGAATCGGCCCTGAGATCCGCTTGTGCCCGCACCTGCGCACCCACTTCCGTACGTACCTCCGTACGCGCCCGAGGGCGCGTCCCGGCAGACATCGGGTGGTCCACCGAGTCCACAGCCCACAGTGCGGTCCGCACTGCCCGCGCGGCTTCCACCAGCGACGCCCCCGTGGTCGTCAGGTCGTCCACGAGAACGACCTGCCCACCGCGCAACAACCGGCCACAGCCCGGCGCCACCGCCAGCGCGCCGGCGAGATTGGCCAGCCGCTGCCGGGCGTCGAGTCCCGACTGGTCGGCCACGTTCCGCCGCTGCCGCAGCGCGGGAAGCACCGAAGCGGGTACCCCTTGTCGCCGCAGCACAACCGCCGCCGCCCGGGCGATCCGCAGGGCCGGGTCATGGCCACGGGCCCGTACGGCCCGCCGCGCGGACGGCACGGGCACCAGCAGCACCGGTCCACGGTCACCGTGGACCGGCCCCACAGGCCCACCCGGGCCCGGCTGCGCCGCCTCACGCAGCCCCGCGCGCACCGCTCCCGCCAGGGCTTCGCCCAGCGGCCGGGTCAGGGCCAGGGCGCCGCGCTCCTTGTGGGCCAGCAGCACGGCGCGCACCTCGTCCGCATACCGGGCCGCGGCGTGCGTCACCGGCAGCCCGTCCGGCTCCGGCTCCGGCCGCACCCGGCGAGGCGCGGCACCGCTCAACGCCGTACGGCACCGGGCGCACAGCACCGTACGGGGCCTGCCGCATCCGCCGCACTCGGCCGGAAGCACCAGGTCGGAGAAGTCCTGCCACCAGCCCCGCATGACCCCACTGTGCCAAGGCTCACCGCACCCGGCCACCCCTGTGGAAAACTCCACCGGGCACACCCGGCCGGCGAGCGCTCACCCCGGATAGACCGGCGCGGTCCCTTCCGTCACCTTCTGCCACTGGGCCCACGACGGCAGCCGGACGATCCCGTCCACCGAGTGCGCCACCAGCGGCATCTGTTCGTCGGCGGATGCGGTGACCGACTCGACTCCGGTCAGGGCGGCGGGCTGCGGGACCTCCGGTATGGAGCCGTCGACCTCGACGTACCGCATCTGCTCCACACCTCCCTCCTCGCGCCCGACCACGACGAGCCGGCTGTCACCGGTCCACGACATGGCGGTGACCTTCTCCAACTCGGGCGTCGCGGGCCGCATCTGCAGCACGGTGACAGTGGGCCGCGCGCCGGTCTTCTCGGCCGGCCCGGCCGGCCCCTCCTGGCCGTTCGTCCCGCCCCGCTCGATCCGTCCGATCATCAGGGAGCGCCGGTCGCCCTTCGCCACGACGAGCGCGATCCTGACCCCGTCGGCGGCCACCCGGACTGCCTGGATACGCCCGTCCAGGCCCGGAGTGCGCACCTCCAGCGGCTCGCCCGCGCCCTCCTCGAGCAGGAACAGCTGCGGATCGGCGGGGTCGCGGTCGGCCACCCACAGGCCGCCCTGCGCGTCCCAGCTGGGCACGGTCAGCCGGTCGTCCTCGGACTTGCCCTGGCTGCGCAGCACTGGCTCCCCGAGCGAACCGCCCGGCACGATCGATCCGACGTACAGCGCCCCCCCGTCGAGCTCGACCCCGGCCGCCGTGCGTTCGTCCCGCGAGACGGCCACCGACCGCAGCCTGGTCTCGACCTCACCGAGCGCCCCCGGCACCGGGTCCGGGTCCGGCTGGGTGGCGTCGTTGTCGGCGGGGATCCGCACCAGCCGGTGCTCCTTGTCGACGAAGTACAGGTAGGCGGGGCTGTTCAGCGAACCCCGGCCGGCCACGTTACCGATGCCCTCCTGCGTCAGCGAGCACAGCTGCTTCCCGTCGGCCCGCAGCTCGACCTCGTCCACCGCGGGGCTGAGGTTGCGCAGCGTGAACAGCAGTTGGGCGGCCATCTCCTTGCACCGCTCGGTGCCGGTACCGGCCGCCTTGCCGTTGAGCGGCACGGTCAGCTTGCCGCGGTCGTCCGCCGTCAGCGGCCCGGCGTCCTCGTGCAGCGCCACGCCCGCGGGGAAGCTCGACCTGACGACCGGGTCCAGCCAGGTCGTGGGCCCGCCCAGGAGGGAACGCACCATCTGGGTGGTGGGCTCCACATGACTGCGGACGTACACCGGGTCGGCGACCGCCATCGGCGGCCCGTCCGCGGCGGCCCCCACGGTGTTCGAGGCGAAGTAGTACTTGCTGACGGACATGTAGTTGCGCTGGAAGTCCGACTTCCCCATGACGACGCCCTGTGGCACCCCGTCGATGCGCCACTGCCCGCTCTTCGCGTCCTGCGTGAGATGCACGAGCTTGTTGTACGGCCCGGTGGCAGACGCGTACGCCTGCTGCGCGTCCACGGTGGCCACCTTCTCGCCGGTCAGGGTGAAGGAGACCTCGCCGGATTTCTCCCGGCCCGGCGGGTCGGCCTGCGTGCCCGGCCCGTCCGCCAGCACCGTGGTGGACCGCTCGGGCTGCCAGGCATCCGCCGCCTCGGCGGTCAGATACTGGCGCGCGGTCTTGTAGTCCGGATCGTCGCTCGTCAGCGCCTCGAGGAAGCCCTGCACGATCTGTGTGGGCGACGCGTCCTCGCTCGGCGGCATCGCGAACACCCGCACCTGCGCGTCCTGCAGGGGCGTGGACTCCACGCCCCGCAGATCCCCGCTGTCGGGCATCGAGGCGCACCCTGCCAGCAGTACGACACCGCTGGTGGCGTACGCGATCATCCGTGCCGGCGTCCTTCGGCCGCGTCCTGCGCGCTCACCGCCCACGTGAAGCCTCCCCCTGCCTGTCCCCGAGGCCGTCGAGCCCCTCCAGGCCGTCCACATCGTCCAGGCCGTCCACATCGTCCAGGCCGTCCACGCCACCGGCGTCGGCAGCCCCACCGGCATCGACACCCGCGTCGGCATCCGCGTCGGCAGGCGCCGCGTCCCCGGCGGCCGGTCCCGCCGGCTCCCCCCGGCGCGGCGCGCCCGCGGCCGGCCGCGACACCACGCGCGCGCCGTTGCCGGGCAGCGCCGTCGGATCGGCCGTGGGTGTCACGGCGGCCGACAGCAGGGCGAGCGGATCACGGGCCGCGCGGGCCGAGCCCTCGGTGTCCGCGGACGACGCGGGCAGGGTGGCCCGCTTCTCGCCGTCCCCGCCGCCGTGCGGCGCACCGGCGTCGCCGAGTCCGCGGTTGCGCCGCGAGTCCCTGGGCTCCAGCGGTATCGGGGAGCCCCGCAGCGGCTCGTCCGCCGTCCGGGGCAGGGTCAGCCGGAACTGCGAGCCGCCGCCCGGCTCGCCCCATGCCTGGAGCCAGCCGCCGTGCAGCCGCGCGTCCTCCAGGGCGATGGACAGCCCCAGCCCGGTACCGCCCGTGGTCCGCGCGCGTGCCGGGTCCGCCCGCCAGAAGCGGCTGAAGACCCGGGTCGCCTCACCGGGTTTGAGCCCGACGCCGTAGTCCCGCACCGCGATCGCGACCGCCCCGCCCGCCACGGCGAGCTTGACGACGACGTCCTTGCCGTCACCGTGCTCCACGGCGTTGACGACGAGGTTGCGCAGGACCCGCTCCACGCGCCGCGTGTCGGCCTCGGCAACGACGGGCTGCTGGTCGCCGACCACCTTGATCTGCGTGCCCTTGCGCTCGGCGAGCGGCTCGGCTCCGCTGACCACGCGGCGTACGACGATCCGCAGGTCGACCGGCTCCGCCTCCAGGGCAGCCGCGCCCGCGTCGAAGCGGCTGATCTCCAGCAGGTCCGAGAGCAGTGACTCGAACCGGTCGATCTGGTCTGCGAGCAGTTCGGCCGACCGTGCGGTCACCGGGTCGAAGTCCTCACGCGCCTCATGGATGACGTCCGCCGCCATCCGCACGGTCGTCAGCGGTGTCCGCAGTTCGTGGGACACGTCCGACACGAACCGGCGCTGCATCCGCGACAGGTCCTCGAGTTGGTTGATCTTCAGCTGGAGGTTCTGCGCCATCTTGTTGAAGGCCTCGCCGAGCCGCGCGATGTCGTCCTCGCCGGTGACCTTCATCCGTTCCTGGAGCCGCCCGGCGGACAGCCGCTCCGCAATCCCGGCCGCCATCCGCACCGGCGTCACGACCTGCCGCACCACGAGCCAGGCGATGGCCCCGAGGAGGACGACGACGAACAGGCCGGCGGTCGCCAGTGTGCCCTTGACCAGGCTCAGCGACTTCTCCTCCTGCGTCAGCGGGAAGAGGTAGTACAGCTGGTACGGATCACCGTTGGGGTCGTTGACCCGCTTGCCGATGACCAGACCGGGCTGGGAGTCCGCGCCGTTGCTGTAGACGATCCGCGTGTACCGCTGCGCGGCCCCGGTGCTGGTGCTGGTGTCGATCCAGTCCCGCAGATTGCCGGGCACGCTCTGCGAGGGGTCGACGTGCCCCGAGGCGCGCGGACCGCGCCCGCCGCCGCTCTCGTCGCCCATGGGCAGGGTGACCACGTCGAAGGCGCCCTGGCCGCCGCTGGAGAGCGACTCCACGAGGTCGCTCATCCACTGGATGACGCTCTGCGAGGACCTGCCGTCCACCGCGGAGGCGTTCTCACCGGTGCCGCTCGCGGCCTCGTCGGCCTGCTGCTTGGCCACCGCGAACCCGCCGGTGGCCTGGCTCTGGGACGCCTTCACCTTGGCGTCCAGCAGGCCGTTGCGCACCTGGCCGATGACGACGAAGCCCAGCAGCAGGACCACACCCAGCGACATCAGCAGCGTGGTGACGACGACCTTGAGCTGGATGTTGCGCCGCCACAGCCGCATGACGGGCAGCAGCGGCCGGCGCACCCAGCGCACGAACAGGCGGATGACCGGGCTGCCCTGGACTCCGCCCCGGAGCAGCCCGCCCTCCCGGGGACGTCCCCAGCGCAAACGCCCCGAGGTACGGCCCTGGGACGTCCGGCCGACAGGCCGCTCCGGTCGGTCCCCGGACCGGCCGGAGCCCGAAGCGGCACTGTCCCCGGACATGTCAGCTCGGTCCTGCCTTGTAGCCGACGCCACGGACGGTCACCACGATCTCCGGCTTCTCCGGATCCTTCTCGACCTTGGAGCGCAGCCGCTGGACATGGACGTTCACCAGCCGGGTGTCGGCCGCGTGGCGGTACCCCCAGACCTGCTCGAGGAGCACCTCACGCGTGAACACCTGCCAGGGCTTGCGGGCCAGCGCGACCAGCAGGTCGAACTCGAGCGGGGTCAGCGCGATCGACTGCCCCTCCCGCTTCACGGAGTGCCCGGCCACGTCGATCACCAGGTCGCCGATGGCGAGCTGTTCCGGCGCCGGCTCCTCCGACCTGCGCAGCCGCGCCCGGATCCGGGCGACCAGCTCCTTCGGCTTGAACGGCTTGACCATGTAGTCGTCGGCACCGGACTCCAGGCCCACCACGACATCGACGGTGTCGCTCTTCGCCGTGAGCATCACGATCGGCACCCCGGACTCCGCCCTGATCAGGCGGCACACCTCGATGCCGTCCCGGCCGGGCAGCATCAGATCCAGCAGCACCAGATCGGGCTTGGCCTCACGGAAAGCGGCCAGCGCCTTGTCGCCGTCGGCTACGAAAAACGGCTCAAAACCTTCACCACGCAGCACAATGCCGAGCATCTCGGCCAGTGCGGTGTCGTCGTCGACGACAAGGACTCGTCCCTTCATAAACGACATCATCCCATTAGCTATTCGTGACCTGACGTGACCTGGCACACAGTGTGGCCAGGGCCTCTGCCGTCACGGGTGAGACGGCACCTTCCTCCGTGACGATCGCCGTGACCAGTTCCGTTGGTGTCACGTCGAACGCCGGGTTGTACGCCTGGGTCCCCAGGGGTGCCACAAGAATCCCGCCTCCCGCTTCGGTTCCGGCCATCGGCACCTGCGGTGCCGTGACCTCGGTCACTTCATGGCCGGGGCGCTGCTCGACCTCGATGGACGCCCCGTCCGGTGTGCGGAGATCAACCGTCGTCACCGGTGCCACCACTATGAACGGCACGTGGTGGTACCGCGCGAGCACGGCGAGCGGATAACTCCCCACCTTGTTCGCCACCGAGCCGTCGGCCGCGATGCGGTCCGCCCCTATCAGTACCGCGTCCACCTCGCCCGCCGCGAACAGCGATCCCGCCGCACTGTCGGTGAGCAGCGTGTACGCCATGCCGCTGCGGGCGGCCTCGTATGCCGTCAGGCGAGCACCTTGCAGCAACGGGCGCGTTTCGTCCACCCACAGCCGTCTGAGCCGGCCCGCCCGGTGCGCGGCCAGCGCCACCGCGAACGCCGTGCCCTCACCGCCCGACACCAGCGAGCCGGTGTTGCAGTGGGTGAGGATCCGGTGCCCGCCGCCGGGCATCAGTTCGTCCAGCAGCGCCAGCCCGTGCCGGGCCATCCGGGCGCTGGCCTCGGCGTCCTCCCGGTGCAGCTGTCGTGCCGCGGCCAGCGCGGCCCCGGCCGCCTCCCGGAGATCCCCGCCGCGGGCGAGAACACCCCGGTGGGCGCTCAGGGCCCGGCGCACCCCCACCCCGAGGTTCACCGCGGTGGGCCGGGCACCCTCCAGCGCGGCGGCCGCGTCATCCACCTCGAAGCCCCGCACGGCGGCGAGGGCGACACCGTACGCCCCGGCGATGCCCAGCAGTGGCGCACCGCGCACGGCGAGCGAGCGGATCGCCTCCACAAGCGCGGGGGCGTCCGTGCAGACGAGTTCGACCTCCTCGGCCGGCAGCCTGGTCTGGTCGAGCAGCACCAGAACGGGTCCTTCCGGTGGTTCCTCCCAGCGGATCACCGGGATGTCGGTCGGCCGCTGGTGGTCGCCGCTGTGTGCGTACTGATCAGCCATGCGGCCAGTCTGCCCCCTGGAACGCGGACAATTGAAGGCACAGTCCTCACCTCGACCGGTCCGACAGGTCCGTTGAGGAACACCCCATGACACGATGGCTGCGAACCTGCCGCCGCGACCGCGGACGGGCACCGTGAAGGAGCGACGATGAACGACACTCCGGGCTGGGCTTCGCCCGGATCCGCCCCCTCCGAAGGGCAGGGGCCCGGCACGTCCGGGTCTGCCGAGCCCGCAGAACGCCCGAACGCCGAGCAGCCCGCCCCACCGGGTCCGGGCTGGTCGAAGGAGCAACCGCCGAGCCAGTGGTCCGCGCCCACCGGCCGCCCCGGCCCCACAGGGCCCGCGGGCCCCGGCCAGACTCCCCCGCCCCCACCGCCCACGCCGGGCTGGGGCACCCCGCCCCCCGGCGGGCCCGGTTACGGCGGACCCGGGGGATACGGCGGCGGTTACGGCGGTCCCGGCGGGTACGGGTCCTGGGGAGGAGGCTGGGGCGGACCCCCGCCCGCGGCCAAGCCCGGCGTGATCCCGCTCCGCCCGCTCGGCGTGGGCGAGATCCTCGACGGCGCGGTCTCCACCATGCGCACCCACTGGCGCACGGTCCTCGGCATCTCGCTGACCGTCGCCGTCCTCACCGAGATCATCGTCGTCCTCGTCCAGGGATTCTTCCTGGACAGCCCCAGCTCCGCGGCCCTCAGCGACCCGTCCGCCACCTTCGACGAGCTGACCGCCGCCATGGGCGACTCCCTGATCAACAGCGGGGTCGTCTATGTCGTCACCCTGATCGGCACCATCGCCGCCACCGCCCTGCTCACCACCGTCACCAGCCGCGCCGTACTCGGCACGTCGGTCACCACCGCCGAGGCCTGGCGCGACGCCCGCCCCCAGGTCCTGAGGCTGTTCGGCCTGATCTTCCTGCTGATACTCCTCACCGTGGCCGTCTTCGCGGTGGGCGCGCTGCCGGGCATCGTCATGGCCCGCACGGTCGGCGGCGCGGGCGCGGTGGTGCTCACCGTCCTGGGCATCCTCGGCGCCGGCCTCGTCGCCCTGTGGCTGATGACCCGCTACTCGCTGGCCTCTGCGACGCTGATGCTGGAGAAACAGGGCGTCCTGAAGGCGATGGGCCGTTCCGCGAAGCTGGTGCGCGGCTCCTGGTGGCGGATCTTCGGCATCCAGCTGCTCGCGATGATCATCGCGGGCTTCGTCGCGTCGATCATCGTCATCCCCTTCACCGTGATCGCCATGGCCGTCACCGGCGGCGGCGTCACCGGTTTCCTCAACAGCGCCGGCGGCGACATCGGCTGGACGTTCCTCATCATCACCGGTGTCGGCGCGGTCGTCGGCGCCATGATCACGTACCCGATCCAGGCCGGCGTCACGGTGCTCCTCTACGTCGACCAGCGCATCCGCCGCGAGGCCCTCGACCTCGAACTGGGCCGCGCCGCCGGCGTCCAGGGCTACGGGCCCGGCACCGTCCCGGGGAGCTGACCGGGTGCACACCGCGGGGGGAGTGCTCACCATGCCCATATCGGCGCAGACATCGGCCGAAGCCGCCGGCAGCGCGGTCCGGGCGCTGCTTCGCGGTGACGGCGAGCCGCCCGTCACCACCCCGCGTGACCCCGCGCGGGAGGCGGCCCGGCGCGAACTGTCCAAGCAGATGTACCACGAGAACGACCCCAGCTGGTTCCAGCGGGCCCTGAACGCCTTCTGGGAATGGGTCGGCAAGCTGTTCGACGCCGCCTCCACCGCGGCGCCCGGCGGTACGCTCGGGCTGATCGTCATCGTCGCCGCCGTGCTCGCCGTCCTGGGAGCCCTGTGGTGGCGCCTGGGGACCCCGCGCCGCAAACCGGCTTCCGCTCCCGCCCTGTTCGACGACCGCCCCCGCAGCGCCGCCGAACATCGCGCGGCCGCCGAGGCGCACGCCGTCCAGGGCCACTGGAACCAGGCCGTCCAGGAACGCATGCGCGCCGTGGTCCGCGCCCTGGAGGAACGCGCTCTGCTCGACATCCACCCCGGCCGCACCGCCGACGAGGCCGCCGCGGAAGCCGGCCGCGCCCTGCCCGCCCACACCGGCCGGCTGCACACCGCGGCCCGGAGCTTCGACGACGTGACATACGGCGGCCGCACCGCGACGGAAGAGTCGTACCGGCAGATCACCGAACTCGACCGCGACCTGGAGCGGACCAAACCCCGGCTCGCGAGCACCGCCGCCGGTAACCGGAACCACAGCGACAGCACCACGGACGACAACGCCCGCCAGGGAGCCGCCGGATGACGACCGAGGTACCGCTCCCCTCCACCTCGGCCTCGCCCACCGCACGCCAGGTGTGGGCCCGCTCCCGAGGTGTCGTCCTCGCACTCGCGCTGCTGGTCGTGGCGGCCGTCGTCATCGCCGTGGTCCGCTCCGACGCCCACCACGGCGAACTCGACCCGCGCTCCGCCGACCCCCTCGGCAGCCGCGCGGTCGCCGAACTCCTGGCCGACCGCGGTGTGGACACACGCGTGGTCACCACCCTGGAAGAGGCGTCCGCCGCCGCGAAACCCGACACGACCCTCCTGGTCGCCGTCCCCGACCTCCTGACGCACCGCCAGCAGTCGCGACTGCACTCCGCGTTCACCGACTCCGGCGGCCGCACCGTCCTGGTCTCCGCCGGCAGCACGTCCGTCGACCGGCTCGCCCCGGGCGTCGTCGCCGACCCGGCCACCAGCTTCGGCTCCACCCTCGACCCGGTCTGCACCCTGCCCGCCGCCCGCAGCGCAGGCACCGCCGACACGGGCGGTATCCGCTACACCACCACCCACCTCGACGCCGACGAGTGCTACCCCAGCGAGCGCCTGGCCACCCTCGTGCGCGTCCCGGCGGCCTCCGGGACCGGCGACACGGTCCTCCTCGGCGCCCCCGACATCCTCCTCAACGACCGTCTCGACGAGCACGGCAATGCCTCGCTCGCCCTCCAGCTCCTCGGCTCCCGCCCTCATCTGGTCTGGTACCTCCCCTCACTCGCCGACGCCTCCGCCGCCTCCGAAGAAGGCGAACGCGGCCTCTTCGACCTGCTCCCCTCCGGCTGGATCTGGGGCACCGCGCAGCTCTTCGTCGCGGCAGTCCTGGCCGCCCTGTGGCGGGCACGCCGGCTCGGCCCGCTCGTGCCCGAAAGGCTCCCCGTCGCGATCCGCGCCTCCGAAACCATCGAAGGCCGCGCCCGCCTCTACCGCAAGGCGAACGCCCGCGACCGCGCGGCCACCGCTCTGCGCTCCACCACCCGCACGCGCCTCGCCCCCCTCGTAGGCATCCCCGCATCCCAGGCGCACACGCCCGAGGCCCTGCTTCCCGCCCTGTCCACCCATCCCCACGGCGACGGGCAGTCGTCCCTGCACGATCTCCTGTTCGGCCCGCCACCCGGCGACGACACAGCCCTGACAGCCCTCGCCGACCGACTCGACGCCCTCGAAAGAGAGGTACGCCGTCCATGATGGACCCGACCACTGACAACGCCGCGCACACCGGGGACCCGGCCGCCGCCCGTGCCTCCCTGGAAGCATTGCGCGCCGAGATCGCCAAAGCCGTGGTCGGCCAGGACCCCGCTGTCACCGGCCTCGCCGTCGCCCTGCTGTGCCGCGGGCACGTCCTCCTCGAAGGAGTCCCCGGTGTCGCCAAAACCCTGCTCGTCCGCACCCTCGCCGCCGCCCTGGACCTCGACACCAAGCGCGTCCAGTTCACCCCCGACCTGATGCCGAGCGACGTCACCGGCTCCCTGGTCTACGACGCCCGCACCTCCGAGTTCTCCTTCCAGCCCGGCCCGGTCTTCACCAACCTCCTCCTCGCGGACGAGATCAACCGCACGCCCCCGAAGACCCAGGCGTCCCTTCTGGAGGCCATGGAGGAGCGCCAGGTCACCGTGGACGGCACTCCCCGCCCCCTCCCCGACCCCTTCCTGGTCGCCGCCACCCAGAACCCCGTGGAGTACGAGGGCACCTACCCCCTCCCCGAAGCCCAGCTCGACCGCTTCCTCCTCAAACTCACGATCCCGCTGCCCTCCCGGCAGGACGAGATCGACGTCCTCACCCGCCACGCCGAAGGCTTCAACCCCCAGGACCTGCGCGCCGCCGGCGTACGCCCCGTCGCGACCGCCGCCGACCTGGAAACGGCCCGCGCCGCGGTCGCGAAGACGACGGTCTCCCCCGAGATCACCGCCTACGTCGTCGACATCTGCCGCGCCACACGCGAGTCGCCGTCCCTCTCCCTCGGTGCCTCCCCCCGGGGAGCCACCGCCCTCCTGTCCACCGCCCGCGCCTGGGCCTGGCTGACGGGACGCGACTACGTCATCCCCGACGATGTGAAGGCCCTCGCTCTCCCCACTCTCCGCCACCGCGTACAGCTCCGGCCGGAGGCCGAGATGGAGGGCGTCACGACCGACTCGGTCATCAACGCGATCCTCACCCACGTCCCCGTCCCCCGCTGATGGCCCTCACCGGACGCGCCGCCCTCCTGGCGGCACTCGGCTCTCTCCCCGTCGGCCTCTGGGAACCGGGCTGGACGGGCCTCCTCGCCGTCAACGCCCCCTTGGCGGTGGCCTGTGCCTGCGACTTCGCCCTGGCCGCCCCCGTGCGCCGGCTCGGCCTCAGCCGCTCCGGAGACACCTCGGTACGCCTGGGCGACACCGCCGACATCACCCTGACGGTCACCAACACGTCCCGTCGCCCGCTCCGGGCCCGTATCCGTGACGCCTGGCCCCCCAGCAGCTGGCAGCCCGGCACCGAGGTGGCGGCCTCCCGCCACCGTCTCACGGTCCCCGCAGGCGAGCGCCGACGCATCACCACCCGGCTGCGACCGACCCGCCGAGGCGACCGCCGGGCCGACCGCGTCACCGTCCGGTCCTACGGTCCGCTCGGCCTGTTCGCCCGCCAGGGCGCCCACGAAATCCCCTGGACGGTCCGTGTGCTGCCGCCGTTCACCAGCCGCAAGCACCTGCCGTCCAAGCTGGCCCGCCTGCGCGAACTGGACGGCCGCACCAGCGTCCTCACCCGCGGCGAGGGCACCGAGTTCGACAGCCTGCGCCCCTACGTCCCCGGCGACGACACCCGTTCCATCGACTGGCGTGCCACGGCCCGCCAGTCCGTCGTGGCGGTTCGCACCTGGCGCCCCGAGCGCGACCGGCACATCCTGCTGGTCCTCGACACCGGCCGCACCTCCGCGGGCCGGGTCGGCGACGTCCCCCGCCTGGACGCCTCCATGGACGCGGCGCTGCTCCTCGCAGCCCTCGCCTCCCGGGCCGGCGACCGCGTCGGCCTCCTCGCCCACGACCGCCGCCTCCGCGCCCTCGTACAGGGCCGTTCGGCAGGCGACGTCCTTCCCTCCCTGGTCAACGCCATGGCCACCCTCGAACCGGAGCTCGTCGAGACCGATGCCCGAAGCCTCACGGCCATGGCCCTGCGCACAGCCCCTCGCCGCTCCCTGATCGTCCTGTTCACGACGCTCGACGCGGCGCCCATCGAGGAGGGCCTGCTTCCCGTGCTGGCCCAGCTCACCCAACGACACACGGTCCTGCTCGCCTCGGTCGCCGACCCGCACCTGGCCCAGATGTCCAAGGCCCGCGGAAACCCCGACGCGGTGTACGAGGCAGCGGCAGCGGCCCAGGCCCAGACCGAACGCGACCGCACCTCGGAACAACTCCGCCGCCACGGCGTCACGGTCGTCGAAGCCACCCCGGACGATCTGGCGCCGGCCCTGGCAGACGCCTACCTCACTCTGAAGGCAGCGGGACGCCTCTGAGGAAAGACGAGACAGAAAGGAAAATGGATAGGGGTCCAAGACCCCTATAAACGCAGGAAAGCCCCGTGCCGATGGCACGGGGCTTTCCCATTCAAGAATTGTTCGGCGGCGTCCTACTCTCCCACAGGGTCCCCCCTGCAGTACCATCGGCGCGGTAAGGCTTAGCTT
>NZ_JBIAIV010000073.1:0-28607 GCF_042871645.1 Streptomyces sp. NPDC005774
GGGGGGCATCCGGTGGGGGGGGCCGGCCCCGCGGGGGGGGGTCGGGGGTTCGGGACCTTCGGGGGGGGTGTGGGGCGGGCGGGGGGGGGGGGCCCCCCCGGGGGGGGGGGGGGCCCCCCGGCGTGCCGGCCAGGACTGCCCGGGGTCCTGAGCCCCAGGACCCCGGGATCAGGACCCCGGGATCAGCCGACCGTCGTCACCGTGCCGGCCCCGACGGTCCGCCCGCCCTCGCGGATCGCGAAGCCGAGCCCCGGCTCGAGCGGCATCTCGCGCCCCAGTTCCACGGTCATCGTGACCGTGTCGCCGGGGCGCGCGACCGCCGTCTCCCCGAGGTCGACGTCGCCGACGACGTCCGCGGTGCGGAGGTAGAACTGCGGCCGGTAGCCGGTCGACACCGGAGTCGTACGGCCGCCCTCGCGGGCCGACAGCACGTACACCCGCGCCGTGAAACTCCGGCTCGGCACCACACTGCCCGGCGCGGCCACCACGTGCCCGCGTCGCACCGCGTCCCGCGGCACCCCGCGCAGCAGGAGCGCCACGTTGTCCCCGGCCTGCGCCTCCTCCATCGGCTTGCCGAAGGTCTCCAGGCCGGTCACCACCGACTCCGCCCCGGCACCGAGCACCTCGACGCGGTCGCCGACGCGGACCGTGCCGCGCTCCACCGCGCCGGTGACCACGGTGCCCCGGCCGGTGATGGTGAGCACGTTCTCCACCGGCAGCAGGAACGGCGCGTCCACGTACCGCTCGGGCAGGGGCACATAGGTGTCCACCGCGTCGAGCAGCGCGTCGATCGACGCCGTCCAGCGCGGGTCGCCCTCCAGCGCCCTCAGCCCCGAGACCCGTACGACGGGCGCGGAGTCGCCGCCGTAGCCGTGTGCGGAGAGCAGCTCGCGGATCTCCAGCTCGACCAGGTCGGTCAGCACAGCGTCCTCGCCGTCCTCGACGGCGTCGGCCTTGTTGAGGGCGACGACGATGTGGTCGACGCCCACCTGCCGGGCGAGCAGCACGTGTTCGGCGGTCTGCGGCATGATCCCGTCGAGCGCGGAGACCACGAGGATCGCCCCGTCGAGCTGCGCGGCGCCGGTGACCATGTTCTTGACGTAGTCGGCGTGGCCGGGCATGTCGACGTGCGCGTAGTGCCGGGTGTCGGTCTCGTACTCGACGTGCGCGATGTTGATGGTGATGCCGCGCGCCGCCTCCTCGGGCGCCCGGTCGATGCGGTCGAACGGCACGAAGCCGGTGGATCCGCGCTCGGCGAGGACCTTGGTGATGGCGGCGGTGAGGGTGGTCTTGCCGTGGTCGACATGGCCCATCGTGCCGATGTTCAGATGCGGTTTGGTGCGGACGTACGTCGTCTTGGACATGGCGGTACCTCGAAGTCTCTCGGTGATGACGCGTGATCGGCCCCGGCGCGGTCGGATGGGCGCGCGGCCGGGACGGGGACCCCTGGGAATCTGCCGACCCTCCCCCTGGGGGGTCCGCCGGACGATCCGGGGAGGGTCAGCTTCGGGCGCCGTCGGCAGCGGCTGCGAGAGTGGCAGCGGCTGCGGCTGCGATCGCGGCTGCGCGAACTGCGAGGACACGGACGGCAGCCTTCGGGGCATCCGCGGTGGCGGATGCTGCGAGGAGGAAGGCTGCGGGCCGGAACATGTCGTCGATCCTGACGGGCACGGAGCCCGGCGTCGAACGGTTTTCCGCGGTACGCGGCCGGGCCCTCGTACACGGTGTGCCGGGCCCTGGGTGTTCCGGCCGCTGTGGCACGTCTGAGACGCACACTACGGCGGCCGGTCACATTCGTCGGTTAGTGTCACCGAATGCTCGATGCCACCAACCGCTCTGGGGGCACCGCTACGGCCTCTCCCCGGGCCTCCGCCGCACAGCTCACCGCCGCCACCGGCGTCGCCGTCCCCGCGACAACACACACGGCGACACCCACGGTGGGTCTCACCGCCCGTTGCGCCAGAATCCTGCTGTCCCCCTGGTCGCGTCTGTCCCTGCTGGTCGCACTGCTCGCCGCCGCAGCCTCGGCCATGCTGCTCCTGGAGCCGCAGAGGCTGCTGACCGACGGCCTGCCGTCACAACTCGGCGGTGCCGCGGCGGTCGTCGCGTACGCGGTGGCCTACGGGGTGTGCACGGTGGCGTTCGTACCGCGCCCGATCCTGAACCTCGCCGCGGGCGCGCTGTTCGGCAGTCAGTTGGGGCTCGGCGGCGCTCTGGGCGGCACGGTGCTCGGTGCCGGGCTCGCGTTCTGCCTCGGGCGGGCGCTCGGCCAGGACGCGCTGCGTCCGCTGCTGCGAGGGCGCTGGCTGCAGGCGGCGGACCACCAGCTGAGCCGGCACGGCTTCCGCTCGATGCTGGCGGCGCGGCTGTTCCCCGGGGTCCCGTTCGCCGCGTCGAACTACTGCGCCGCCGTCTCCCGGATGGGTCTGCTGCCGTTCCTGCTGGCGACGGGGCTCGGCTCGATCCCGAACACCGCCGCCTACGTCGTCGCCGGTGCCCGCGCATCCACGCCGACGTCCCCGGCCTTCCTGATCGCGCTGGCCTGCATCACCGTTCCGGGTCTGGTGGGCGCGGTGGTGGCCTGGCGCAAGCGGCACCGGTTGCGGACCCGGTGAGGCAGGGCGGGCGGGGGGCCGGGCCGACGACCGGCCCGGCACCTGACGTCCGGCGTTCATCTTGGGGCGCTACCCTTCCGACGCGGCACGCCTGATCGTCGATCACCGCACATGACGTTTCGGCGTGCCCGCGTCGTCCCCTCCCGCGATCGGCACTTGGACACCACTGCATCATGTCTTGGTTCGAATCTCTCATCCTCGGACTCGTCCAAGGGCTGACCGAGTTCCTCCCCGTCTCCTCCAGCGCGCATCTGCGGCTGACCGCGGCCTTCTCCGGTTGGGAGGACCCGGGCGCGGCCTTCACCGCGATCACCCAGATCGGCACGGAAGCCGCCGTGCTGATCTATTTCCGCAAGGACATCGCGCGGATCCTGTCGGCCTGGACGCGCTCGCTCACCGACAAGGAGATGCGCCGGAACCCCGATGCCCGGATGGGCTGGCTCGTCATCGTCGGCTCGCTCCCGATCGGAATCCTCGGGCTGACGCTGAAGGACCAGATCGAGGGGCCGTTCCGCGACCTGCGGCTCACCGCGACGATGCTGATCGGTATGGGCATCGTCCTCGGTGTCGCCGACCGGCTGGCGGCGCGGGACGAGCAGGGCGGCCGGCACCGCTCGCCGAAGCAGCTCAAGTCGCTCGACAACCTGACCGTCAAGGACGGCCTGGTCTACGGGTTCTGCCAGGCCCTGGCGCTCATCCCGGGTGTCTCCCGCTCCGGCGCGACCATCAGCGGCGGCCTGTTCATGGGGTACAGGCGTGAGGCAGCGGCCCGCTATTCCTTCCTGCTCGCGATTCCCGCCGTCCTCGCCTCCGGCCTCTTCGAGCTGAAGGACGCCACCGAGGGCGGCCATGTCACCTGGGGCCCGACCATCTTCGCGACGGTCGTGGCCTTCGCGGTCGGCTATGCGGTGATCGCGTGGTTCATGAAGTTCATCACCACCAAGAGCTTCATGCCGTTCGTCTGGTATCGCATCGCGCTCGGCGTCGTCATCCTCGTTCTGGTGGCCACGGGCGCCCTCAGCCCGCACGCGGCGGAGTCGTCGAGCTGACCCGATGTCCATGGCCCGACGTCCATGACCCGGCCGTCCGTGGGGGACGTGACCGAACCCGTAGGCGACCGGTAGCCGTCCGGTAGCGCACTGTCAGTGCGTGGCCCTAGGCTGTTCGGTATGTCCCCCGATTGCGTGACCCCTGGTTCCGTGCGGTCGGCCGCTGAGGTCAACGAGCACATCCGAGCACTGTGGCTGCGCGCGGGCGGTTCCCTGTCCGCCCAGGAGCGCGCGGAGTACGAACTCCTGGTGGTCGAGTGGGCGGCGGCGATCCGCGAGCAGGTCGTCAAGGCCGCCTGAACCGCCGCCGTCACGTCGGCCCCGCCCCCCGCACCGGAGCGGGCATCCGCTCAGCGCCCGCCCGCCACCCGCAGCACCGCCCCCGTCGTGTACGAGGCGTCCGGCGACATCAGCCAGGCGACGGCCGCGGCGATCTCCTCCGGTTGCCCCGGGCGGCGCAGCGGCACCGCGGCGCCGGCCCGCCGGGCCCGGTCCGGGGCACCCATGGCGGCGTGCATCTCCGTGTCGATCACGCCCGGCGCGACCGCGTTGACGCGGATGCCGACCGGTCCGAGCTCCTTGGCGAGTCCCACCGTGAGGGTGTCGACGGCGGCTTTGGTCGCCGCGTAGTGGACGTACTCGCCGGGACTGCCGAGGGTGGCGGCCCCCGACGAGATGTTCACGATCGCTCCCTGGCCCCGGGGTGTCATGAGCTGTGCGGCGCGGCGCGAGCACAGCAGTGTCCCCATGAGGTTGACGTCGACGACCCGGCGCAGGGTCGCGGTGTCGGCATCGGTGAACCGTCCCAGCGGCCCGGTCACCGCCGCGTTGTTCACCAGCCCCGTCACCGGCCCCAGTTCCCGCTCCGCCACATCGAACAGACGCTCGACATCCGCCTCGTCGGACGTGTCCCCCCGCACGGCGACGGCCCGCGCCCCGGCCGCACGCACCCCCTCCGCCACCCGCTCCGCCGCCGAGGTGTCCCGCACGTACCCCACCACCACGTCGTGCCCCTCTCCCGCGAGCCGCAGGCAGACAGCGGCCCCGATCCCCCGACCGCCCCCGGTCACCACGGTGACAAGCCTCTTCACACGAACCTCCGAACGCCCGCCCGCTCCGACAACCGAAGATCCACAGCCTGACACACGCACGGCCGCGCCCCTGCCTGCTGCCGGGTGGGGGGGGAAGCGGACAGCCACGCCGGGTGAACAACTGCGCAGGGCTCTTGGTTCCAGGCCTGCGATGGCCAACACTGAGCCGATGACGCAGCGTGTGGAGCTTGCGACCTTGCGGGACAGGCTGGCCGTGGACGAGGTCGTCACCGAGTACGCGGTGGCGGTCGACGACGGGGACTGGGAGACGTATCGAGGGCTGTTCACGCCGGACGGGCGGGCCGACTATCGCTCGGCCGGCGGTATCGAGGGCGACGCCGGGAAGGTGGCGGCCTGGCTCGCGGAGAGCCTGCGGGCGTTTCCGATGCGGCAGCACCTGATCGTGAACCGGCGGGTGCGCTTCGGGGTCCGGGAGCAGGACACCGGTGACACGGCCCGGGTGCAGGCGGACTACGTGAACCCGATGGGCGCGGCCGCCGGTGGCGGGGACGAGCCGGCCGCACCGGATTTCGTGTGCGGGGGGCGGTACGCGTTCGGGATGCTGCGCACGGACGAGGGCTGGCGGTTGAACGAGGTGATCGTGCGCGAGAAGTGGCGGCGCCTCCCCTCCCGGTCCGCGGCCCCCGTAGTCCACTGAGCCGACGCGCCCTGTCCCGGATCTTGTCCGGGGCGCACACTGGAGGCACGCACGGGGCGTGAGGGGTAGGTAGGTGCCGTTGAAGACGTTCGGCCACCGGCTCGTCTCCCCGTGGCGGCGCTCGGCCGTCGCCGCGGTCGCGGGTGCCCTGCCCGTACTGGCCTTCCCGGCGCCGTCCCTCTGGTGGTTCGCCTACGTCGCGCTGGTGCCGTGGATCGCGCTGGCCCGCACCGCGCCCACCGGTCGGCGTGCCGCGCTCGACGGCTGGTGGGGCGGGTTCGGCTTCATGCTCGCGATGCACCACTGGCTGCTGCCGAACCTGCATGTGTTCACGTTCGTCCTCGCGGCCCTGCTCGGCGCGTTGTGGGCGCCCTGGGGGTGGCTGGTGCGGCGGCTGCTGGGCGGGGTGCCGTCGCGGGGGCGGGTCGCGGCCGCGCTGGTCGTGCTGCCGTCGGCCTGGCTGGCCGTCGAACTGGTCCGTTCCTGGGAGGCGCTGGGCGGCCCCTGGGGCGTGCTCGGTGCGAGTCAGTGGCAGGTGGCGGCGGCGCTGCGGCTGGCGTCGGTCGGCGGGGTGTGGCTGCTCAGCTTCCTGGTGGTGTTGCTGAACGTCGCCGTGGCCGTGCTGCTCGTCGTGCGGCGGGCGAGGGTGCCTGCCGTGGCCGGTCTGGCCGCCGTGGGCGTGGTCACGTCCGTCGCATGGGTGGGAGCGCCTGCCGCGCAGGTCGACGGCCGGACGAGGATCGCGGTCGTCCAGCCGGGCGTCGTCTCCGGGCCGGGCAGTGCGGACCGGCGCTTCGACCGCGAGGAGCGGCTCACCCGCCGACTCGCGGGCCAAGGCGTCGACCTGGTCGTCTGGGGCGAGAGCAGCGTCGGATTCGACCTCGGCGCCCGGCCCGACCTGGCTCGGCGGCTCGCCGCGCTGTCCCGCACGACGGGCGCCAAGGTCCTGGTCAACGTGGACGCGCGGCGCTCCGACCGGCCCGGCATTTACAAGAGTTCGGTGCTGGTCGGCCCCGACGGTCTCACCGGGGACCGGTACGACAAGATGCGCCTGGTTCCGTTCGGGGAGTACATCCCGGCCCGCTCCCTGCTGGGCTGGGCGACGTCCGTGGGTAAGGCTGCGAGCGAGGACCGCAGGCGCGGTACCGAGCAGGTGGTGATGGACGCGGGCGGCGGGCTGCGGATCGGCCCGATGGTGTGCTTCGAGTCCGCGTTCCCGGACATGAGCCGGAATCTGGCCGAGGACGGTGCCGATGTGCTGGTCGCCCAGTCGTCGACATCGACGTTCCAGCAGAGCTGGGCGCCCGAGCAGCATGCCTCGCTCGCCGCGCTGCGCGCCGCCGAGACCGGGCGGCCGATGGTGCACGCGACGCTGACCGGTGTCTCCGCCGTCTACGGCCCGGACGGCGGGCGGGTCGGCCCGTGGCTCGGCACGGACGCGAGCACCGCGCGGGTGTACGACGTCCCGCTCGCCCACGGCACCACGCCCTACGTCCGCTTCGGCGACTGGCCGCTGCACGCGGCGCTGCTGGTCCTGGCCGTGTGGGGGGTCGCCGAGGGCGTACGGGCCGTGCGGCTCAGGCGGCGGCCCGCCCCTGGACCTCACGCACCACACGCTCGCACAGCTCATGGGTCGTCAGCGCATCCCGGGCACTGAGCGTCCTGCCCTCGCCGACCGCGTCCAGGAAGGCGAGCACCGCCTGCTCGATCCCGCGCTGACGCGCCACCGGCACCCAGTCGCCGCGCCGGCGCACGGTGGGCCGGCCCTTGTGGTCGATCACCTCGGCGAGGTTGACCACCTGCCGCTTGGTGTCCTGACCGGAGACCTCGAGGATCTCCTCGGCCGAGCCGCTGAGCCTGTTCATGACGCCGAGGGCGGTGAAGCCCTCCCCGGCGAGCTGGAGCACCACATGGTGCAGCAGCCCGTCCTCGGTGCGGGCCCGCACGGTCACGTCGTCGACCGGGCCGGGAACCAGGAAGCGCAGGGTGTCGACGACGTGGATGAAGTCGTCGAGGATCATCGTGCGCGGTTCCTCCGGCAGCCCGATCCGGTTCTTCTGCAGCAGGATCAGCTCGCGCGGGTGGTCGGCGCACTGCGCGTAACCGGGGGCGAAGCGCCGGTTGAAGCCGACGGCGAGGCTCGTTCCCCGCCCCTCGGCGAGGGCCACGAGGCGCGCGGAGTCGGCGAGTTCGTAGGCGAGCGGCTTGTCGACGTACGTCGGTACGCCCGCCTCGAGCAGCCGGGTCACGATGTCCGGATGGACTTGGGTCGGGGCGTGCACGAAGGCGGCGTCGAGATCCTGGGCGAGCAGGGCGTCGAGGTCGGCGTGCCGCTGTCCGGGCGGGAGGTGGAGGCCGTCGGCGACGCGGGTGAGCGTCGCGGGAGTGCGGGTCTGCAGGTGCAGTTCCACGCCGGGCCGGGTGGCGAGCACCGGAAGGTAGGTCTTCTGCGCGATGTCGCCGAGTCCGATGCAGCCGACCTTCACTGGGTGTTCTCCTCCAGCGGTTGCCTGTCACGGGCACGGGCACGGCCGCGGTCACCGGCTCCGTCACCGCCGTGATCGTCACCGCCGTGATCACTGTCGTGGTTCTGCCCCGAAGGATACGGCGTCCGACGTCGGCGGCCGCCAGGAGGCGACCTCGTCGAAGCTTCGCAGGAGCAGTGCCGGGACGGTCCTCGAGAGCACGCTGATCGCGGTGTCGCGTACGGCGATCCCGGCACGGTTGGTCATCAGGTTGAGGCGGGCCGCCTGCACTGCCCGACGGGCGATGCCGGTCGTGCGGGGCAGCCGGTCGGCGGTGTACGCGGCCAGGTCACCGGCGATGGGGGTCCCCCCGCGCGAGCGCATTCGAGCGTGGGGGAGGGCGAGGGTGACCGCGTCCTCGACGGCCTGGTTACCCCCCTGGCCGAGGGTGGGCGGCATCGCGTGCGCGGCGTCACCGACCAGGGCGACCCGACCGTGGTGGTAGGCGGGCAGCGGCTCGGTGATGTGGTGGACGTCGTGCCGCAGCACGTCCTCGGGCCGAGCGGCGGCCAGCACGGCGGGGATCGGGTCGTGCCAGTCCCCGTAGCGGCGCAGCAGTTCGGCACGCTCGTCGTCGGCGGCGTGTTCCCCGGCGGGGGCCAGGGCGGCGGCGTACGCGTAGACACGGCCGTCCTTGAGCGGGTGCGTGCCCCAGAGACGGCCCGGCCCCCAGGTCTCGTGCGAGGCGAACCGCACGCCGGGCAGCGGGACCACCGTCCGCCAGGTGGTGAAGCCGGAGTACACCGGCCCGGGGTGGTGCGGGAAGAGCGCGTGGCGCACGGCGGAATGGATGCCGTCGGCGGCCACCACCAGGTCGGTCTCGAGTTCGCCGTCGGCGGTGCCCACTCGGGCGGGCCGAGCGGGGTCGTCGGGGTCTCCCGGATCGACGAGGTGCGCGGCGGCGGCCGTGCGGACGGTGTCCGCCGGGAGCCGTCCGGCCAAGTGGTCGATGAGGGTGGCGCGGTGGAGCAGGACGAGGGGTCCGCCGAAGCGCTCGGCCGTGGCGTCCGCGCCGGTCCGGGCGAGCCAGCGCCCGCCCGGTGCGCGCAGCCCCCCGTCGCCCTGCCAGGCGGACAGGGCGCGGATGTCGTCGCCGAGCCCGATGACGTCCAGTGCGCGCAGCGCGTTGGGGGCGAGGGAGATGGCGGAGCCGACCGGCTCCAGGGAGCCGGACCGCTCCAGCACGGTCACCCTCGTCCCGCGCCGGTGCAGGGCGGCCGCCGCAGTCAGGCCGCCGATCCCCCCTCCGATCACGACGGCCCGCTTCACCTGTGCCATGGCTCCTCCGTAAGTTGTTAGGTGGCCCGGGAGGGCCGGGTGTGGCTTATGGCTTCTTGCCTTCAGTGGCTTCCGAGGAGTGGCCGCCCGGCCCTCCGGGGCGCCCTGGCTGCTGATTGAGATGTGCGCGCTTCGTGCGGTCGCTGATTACGGAGATGACAGCGGGGTGTTCCTCGGGCCGACGGCAAGCCGTGCGGAACGAGGAGGGCGAGTGAGCGAGCGGGAAGCGCGGGTCCTCGGACTGCACGAGATGCCGGACCCGCGGGCCGGGGCGGGCTCGCTGACCGACGCGATGGCGCTGGCCACCCACCGCGCCCTGTCCCGGAACCGCGAACTGACCCTCGCCCGCTACGAACTGGCCCTGGAGGCCACTCGCCGACCCGAGCTGCGGACCCACTTCGACGCGGCCGGCGCCCAGTTCCGCGAGCTGCTCACCGGCCTGGTCACCGGGCTCGGCTCCACGGCCCCGGACCGGCACTCGCTGTCGCTGATCGCCTGGGCGGACGGGCTGATGTTCTCCTGCGTGGCCGGCTCGTTCAGCGCGTGCGTGCCCACCCTGGAGGAGGTGCGGGCGAGTCTGCGGGAGCTGCTGGACGGAATGCTCGCCACCCGACAAGCGCCTGACGACTGAAAAGTTCTGGCCGCGGACTTCCGCGACCGGAAAGAATGCGGGCATGACGACCCAACGCCACGAACCCGCCATGGACGCCGCCGACCGCCCCATGCTGGAGGGCTGGCTCGATTACCACCGCCAGACCCTCGCCCGGAAGTGCGAGGACCTGACCGACGAACAACTGCGCACCGCTTCGGTGCCGCCGTCCGAGCTGTCCCTGATGGGGCTGGTACGGCACATGGCGGACGTCGAGCGCGGCTGGTACCGCAGGGTACTCGCGGGCAAGGAAGCCGACCCGATCTACTACAGCGAGGCCGACCCGGACGGCGAGTTCCACCTCACCGGGGCGGAGACCTGGGAGGAGGTGCACGCCACCTGGCAGGCCGAGATCGACATCGCCCGGCACAACGCGGCCGGTTTCGGTCTGGACGACCTGGCCAAAGGGCGGCACCGGTTCGGCGACCGGATCACCCTGCGCTGGATCCACACCCACATGATCGAGGAGTACGCGCGTCACAACGGCCACGCCGACCTGCTCCGCGAGCGGCTCGACGGTGCCACCGGCGACTGACGGCGGCACCGGGCCGGCCGGGTGCGCCCCCGATCGCGGTGCGCCCGCCTCCTCCGTTCCCCGGCCGGGGTCCGACCGCGCGCGTCACCCTCGGCACTCCCATGACCCCCGTACGGGGTCGGAGACCACCCTTGCGGGGCATCCTCCGCCCGTCCTCCGGCCCGCGGGCGGCCGGAGGGAGCAGAGTGACGTGGGTGCATCGAAAGACGACCAGAGCAGTGTTGCTGGTGACCGTGGCGGTCTCCGCTCTCGCGGGCTGCGTGACGGTTCAGCGTCCCCCTTCGCCCGGTCCACCCGCGGGCGCGGCCCGATTGTCGGAGCCGCATCCGGACGCCCGGACGCGGCAGGCGGTCCAGGCACCTGCGCGCGAGGCCCTGGAGATGATCGCTCCGTCGCGTCCCACGAAGCCGCCCGCGTCCCCCTCGCCCCGTGCCACCCTCACTACGCCCGCACCGCAGCGGACCGCGCCGCTTGACGACCGGAAGCCGCGGTCGGCCCCCGACGGCAGGGTCACCTCACCACGAACACCCGCCACAGAGGTTTCCGAGGCCGCGGATGCGGTCCGCCGCGACCTGCGCGGGCGGGCGGGGGTCTGCGACCTGGGCAGGGAGTACGGCCGCTGGCCCGCGGACAGCCCGGAGGCGGCCATCTGCGAGGAGACCTACGGGCGTTGACCGCCGCAGCGCCTGCCCTACGGACACTGCCTCGGCGGCCCCCATCCCCCGGTCGGCCCGCCCTCCTCCTCCAGCCGGATCTCCATGCGCCGGATGGCGGCCCGGACCCTGTCGCCGTAGGTGTCGTCGGCGAGGACGCGGGCGGCGCCGCGGGCCCGGTGGAGGTGGGTGCGGGCGGCGTCGGGGCGGGAGAGCCGGGCATAGTCGGCGGCGAGGTTGAGGTGCAGGGAGGGTACGAGGGCACGCACCGCGGGCATGCCCTCGTACCCGGCGGAGCGGTCGCCGGCGGCTTCGCCCTCGGCCTCGTTCGCTGCCGCCAACGCCCTCAGGTCCCAGGCGAGTTCGTCCTCGGGGTCGTCCTGGGTGTCGGCCAGGTAGTGGGCGAGGGTGCAGCGGTGCAGGGCGTCGCCGTGGGCGCCGATCTCCGCCCACAGCCCGAGGAGGCGGTGCCTCGCCTCCTCCCGGTCCCCCGCGTGGTGCAGCATCACGACCTGTCCGATCCGCGTCAGCACGGAATCCAGCGCCGCCTGCCCCTGTCCGTCCGCCACCGCGTCCTCCGTACCGCTCGCCGGATCGTCGCTCCCGACGCTACGGCAGGCGAGAACGATCCGGGGCGAATCGCCCCGCGACGCACCGGACCACCCCTGCCCCGGGAAGCGGACGCGCCCGGACCGGCGGGCGTCAGCCCAGGTTCGGGATCGTCCAGTCGATCGGCTCGTGGCCCTGTGCCGCCACCGCCTCGTTGATCTGCGTGAACGGACGGGAGCCGAAGAACTTCTTCGCCGACAGCGGCGACGGGTGTGCCCCCTTGACCACCACATGACGGCTCTCGTCGATCAGCGGCAGCTTCTTCTGCGCGTAGTTGCCCCACAGGACGAACACCGCCGGGTCGGGCCGGTCGGCCACCGCGCGGATGACCGCGTCGGTGAACCGCTCCCAGCCACGCCCCTTGTGCGAGTTGGCCTCGCCGCCGCGCACCGTGAGCACCGCGTTGAGCAGCAGCACACCCTGTTCGGCCCACGGCATCAGATAGCCGTTGTCCGGAGCGGGCGTGCCCAGATCCGTGTGCATCTCCTTGTAGATGTTCCGCAGCGACGGCGGGATCCGCACGCCGGGACGCACCGAGAAGCACAGCCCGTGACCCTGGCCCTCGCCGTGGTAGGGGTCCTGACCGAGGATCAGGACCTTCACCTTGTCGTACGGCGTCGCGTCGAGCGCGGCGAAGACCTCCTCGCGGGGCGGGTGGACGGGGCCCTTCACCCGCTCCTCCTCGACGAACTCGGTCAGCTCCTTGAAATAGGGCTGCTGCAGCTCGTCGCCCAGAACCCCGCGCCAGGACTCGGGCAGCATAGCGGTGTCGGTCACGTCAACGTCCTCACGATTGCGGTCGCTTCCAAGCCTCAGAACCTACAGGCGACCACTGACAATCAGCCCCCTGGACCGTCTACCAGCTGGTCTTTCGGGAGAGCAGCCACATCATCATGATCGTCGACGGGTCCAGCGCCCGCTCCCCGCCCGAGATGTCCCGGCTCGACGCGACATACTGCCGGCCCTGCCACAGCGGCAGCAGCCGCGCGTCGTCCACGAGGATCCGCTGGGCGTCCTCGAAGTCCTTCACAACGTTGCCGCGGTCGCTCTCCCGGCGGGACCGGGGCAGCAGGACATTGCTGATCTCGCGCGCCTCGTAGGGCGTGCCGAGCGCGTTCTGCTTGCCGATGAACGGGGCGATGAAGTTGTCGGCGTCCGGGAAGTCGGGGGACCAGCCACGCCCGAACACCGGGTACTCGCCCTTCTGGTAACCCTCGACGTACGTATTCCAGGGGCGGCTCTCGAGGGTGATCTCGAACAGCCCGGAGGCCTCCAGCTGGTGCTCCAGCTCCTGGAACTCCAGCTTGGTCTCGGAGCCGTAGCGGTCCGTGGTGTACCAGAGGGTGAGCGGCACCGGCTCGGTGATGCCCGCCTCGGTGAGGATCTGCCGGGCCTTGTCGACGCTGGGGTCGCCGTAGTCGTCGAAGAAGCCGGTGGTGTGGCCGGTCAGCCCCTTGGGGACCATGGAGTACAGCGGATCGACGGTGTCCCGGTAGACCTTGTGCGCGATCGCGCTCCGGTCGACGACCTGGGCGATGGCCTGACGCACCGGCTTCTTGCCCGCCCACGGGTCCTTCGGGTTGAACACCAGGTAGTTGATGCTGGTGCTGGTGCCCTCCACCAGCCTGATCTCCTCCTCCTTGGAGGCCCTGCCCTGGAATTCGACGACGTCGTCCGCGGCGAGACCTCGGTAGGTGAGGTCGACCCGCTTCTCCCGCAGCGACTTGACCATCTCGGCGGAGTCCTGGAAGTAGCGGATCGTCACGGCACTGTTCTGCCGCTCGGCGTAGCCCTTGTACTGCTCGTTGCGGACGAGCCGGGCCTCCTTGCCCTCGTCGTACGACTGGAGGTCGTAGGGCCCGGAGCCGACGATGCCGGAGTCCTCGCGCAGGGCGTCGGCCGGGTATGCCTTCGGGGAGACGATCGACAGAGCCGGCGTGGCGAGCACGAACGGGAACGTCGCGTCGGGCTTGTTGAGGTGGAAGACCACTTCGCGGCTGCTCGGCGCCTGCACCCGTTCGAGGCTGCCCAGCAGACCGGCCGGACCGCCGTTGACGTTGATCTTGCGGATACGGTCGACGGAGTACTTGACCGCCCTGGCGTCGAGCGTGCTGCCGTCGGAGAACTTCAGCCCCTCACGCAGTTCGCAGCGGAACACCTGGCGGGAGGCGTCGGAGAACTCGCAGCCCTCGGCGGCGTCCGGCTGGGGTGTGCTCGCACCGACCGGGTAGCTCAGCAGCGTCTGGTAGATGTTGCGGAACAGTTCCCAGGAGCTGTCCCAGGAGGCGGCGGGGTCCAGGGTGCTCGGCGAGCTGGTGGTCCCCACGACGATCGGCTTTCCGTCGTCCGGAGTGTCGGACGTCAGCACACCGCAGCCGGTGGCCAAGGACGACATCGACGCGATGGCCGCCACCCCTCGCAGGCATCGGTTCCGCTTGAACACGCGCACGCTCCTCGATCTGCCGTCCCAAGAGTCGGCAGACGATACCTCGGTATTTCCTCCTCGTACCCTCCTTCGTATGCTCGTTGAGATCAACTCGTTGTAGATCATGTTGTCACTCTGCGTTGACTACGTTGTCATCGGTCCACCCGTCTTCGAAAACGCCGGAACGGGCGCCGTTTCGTCAACGGACGCCCGTACCGGAATCCTTGCGGCCCGCACCACAACCGCTCAGCGCACGCGGGCTCCGCGCGCGCCGGGGCACCTCATGCCGGGCTCAGCCCACGCCGGCGTTCAGGAGGATGCCGCCGTCGACCACCAGGGTCTGGCCGGTGACCCAGTCCGACTGGTCCGAGGTGAGGAACGCGGCGGCCCCGCCGATGTCGGACGGCACACCGAGCCGGCCCAGCGGGTAGGAGGCGACGACCTCCTCCTCCCGGCCCTCGTACAGCGCCTGGGCGAACTTGGTCTTCACCACCGCCGGGGCGATCGCGTTGACCCGTACCAGCGGCGCGAACTCGTGCGCCAGCTGCCCGGTCAGGTTGATCAGCGCCGCCTTGCTCACGCCGTACGCGGCGATGAAGGGCGAGGGCGCGACGCCCGCGAGGGAGGCGATGTTGACGATCGCCCCGCCGTTGTCCTTCTGCCAGGCGTGCCAGGTTCGCTGGGCGAAGCCGAGCGCCGAGATGACGTTGGTCTCGAACACCTTGCGCGCCACGTTCAGGTCGAGGTCGGCGATCGGCCCGAACACCGGGTTGGTGCCGGCGTTGTTGACGAGGAAGTCGACCCGGCCGAAAGCCTCCATCGTGCGCTCGACGGCGACGGCCTGATGGCCCTCGTCGTGCGCCTTGCCGGCGACGCCGATGACCCGGTCGGCGCCGAGCTTCTCGACGGCCTCCTTGAGGGTGTCCTCGTTGCGGCCGGTGATGCAGACGCGGTCACCGCGCGCCACCAGCGCCTCGGCGACGCCGAGCCCGATGCCGCGGCTGGCCCCGGTGACCAGGGCGACCTTGCCCGAGAGTTCCACTGAAGTCATGTTCCCTGTCCCTTAGTCGTGCCTTGTCGTCCCGGACCCACCCACGAGCGGTCCCCTGGCCGTCCCGGGCCGCGCAGCGCGGTCGTACGCGAGCTCGAGCGGTCCCGGGGCGCGGCGTTCCTCAGTCGAGCGGTCCGCCCGCCACGTACAGCACCTGGCCGGAGACGAATCCGGCGGCTTCACCGGTGAAGAAGGCGATGGCGTTGGCGATGTCCTCCGGCTCGCCGACCCGGGCCACCGGGATCTGGGTGGCGGCGGCGGCCTTGAAGTCCTCGAAGCCCATGCCCACGCGGTCGGCGGTGGCCTTGGTCATCTCGGTGGCGATGAAGCCGGGGGCGACGGAGTTGGCGGTCACGCCGAACTTGCCGAGCTCCTTGGCGAGGGTCTTGGTGAAGCCCTGCAGGCCCGCCTTGGCGGCGGAGTAGTTGACCTGGCCGCGGTTGCCGAGCGCGGAGGAGGAGGACAGGTTGACGATGCGGCCGAAGCCGGCGTCCACCATGTGCTTCTGACATGCCTTCGACATCAGGAAGGCACCGCGCAGATGCACGTTCATGACCGTGTCCCAGTCCGAGGCGCTCATCTTGAAGAGCAGGTTGTCGCGCAGCACGCCCGCGTTGTTGACCAGGATGGTCGGCGCGCCGAGCTCCTCGGCGATCCTGGCGACGGCGGCCTCGACCTGCGCCTCGTCCGAGACGTCGCAGCCGACCGCCAGCGCCCTGCCGCCGGCGGTGGTGATCTTCTCGACGGTGTCCTTGCAGGCTCCCTCGTCGAGGTCGATCACGGCGACCGCACGGCCCTCGGCGGCCAGTCGTACGGCGGTGGCGGCGCCGATACCGCGCGCGGCACCGGTGACGACGGCGACCCGCTGCTGCTCAGTGGTGGACATCGCTGCTTCTCCTCGACCTTGGGATGCGGCTCCTGCGACCCGCCCAGATGGGTGAGCGACCGCTTAGTACCTTCAGCAGACGTGACGCTAGAAGCCCTGGCACCCGGTGTCAACGGTCCACCCTGCTGTGTGATCCATTTCCCGGTCCGCCGGGCACCGGACGGGCCACGTCCGCCCGGTGCCGTCCCCTGCCCGGCTCCCGCGTTCATCACCCGATCGGCCCACAGCCCGCGCGCCCTGGCACGGGGGCGCGCCTAGCGTCGGAGCGCGAGCCATTCGTGGCCGGATAAGGAGGCGCGTCATGCGCCGACGCACCGGTGCCCTCGGCATACTCGTCGCGCTCGCCGCGACACTGCCGGTGGCCCACACCGCTCACGCCCAGGACCTGGACTGCGTGGACTTCACCTACCAGGAGGAAGCCCAAGCCCTGTTCAACCTGGACCGCAGCGATCCCAACCGACTCGACGAGGACCAGGGCCCCGACGACAACGTCGTCTGCGAGGCACTTCCCCGCCGTGACGGCTCCCTCACCTCCTCCACCAGTGCTCCCCGTCCGACGGCCGCCACCACCGCATCCGCGATTCCGACCGCACCCGCCACGCCCGCGGCTCCCCTCGCGCCGACAATGCCCCCCGCGGTGGCCGCCCCCGCCACGATCGCCCCGACGCGCGGTGCGGAGGGCGGGCTGGGCGGCTCGTCGGCCACCGGACCGAGCGACTGGGACACGGGAGTCGGCCTGGCCTTCGCGGCCGGTGCCCTCGCCACAACCGGTTACCTGGTGAAGCGTCGTCGCAGCTGACGGCCGGGCCGGCCCCCGTACGTCCGTACACCGCCCCGCTCCCACACACCTTTGAGCGGCGGGCCGCAGCAGCGGGAGGCTGCTGCGGCCCGCCGTGGTGGCGCGCCGCAGCGGCCCGTCGGGTCAGCGCACGAGCAGGTCGAGCAGCCGCTGCACCTCGGCCGCCGGATCGGCGGTGAGCCCGGTGTGCACGGGACCGGGCTGGACGATGGTGGAGCGCGGGGCGATCAGCCAGCGGAAACGCCGGCCGGCGTCGTCGAGGGCGGCCTGACCCGCCGCGTCTCCGCCCGCGCACACCCCTTCGACGGCACGCAGCGCGGCCCGGACGCCGGCCAGGTCCACGTGCGCGTCGAGGGCCAGCAGCCGGGACGCGTCGAGGTGAGTGCCGGCCCCGACGAACGCCTCGTGACGGCAGTACACGATCACCCCGGCGTTGACGCACTCACCCCGCTCGACCCGCGGCACGACCCGCAGCAGCGCGTACTCGAAGACATGCCGGTCGGTCACTGGCTCTCCTTCTCCCCGATGCCGTGGACGCGCTCGTGAATGGTGGCCGCGCGGGCGAGCAGGGCGCGCGTGTAGGCCTGCCGAAGCTCGTCCGGCGTGTCGAATCCGGGTTCACCGACCAGCCATACGTCGGGGATCTCCGCGGTGACCTCGGCGAGCAGGTCCGCGGTGACATGCGGCGCGAGTTCCGCCGCCGCGGCGGCCACGTCCGGTCCGAAGGTCTTCAGGACATGGTCGGAGGCGTCGTAGGGCCGGGCGACGGAGCGCTCCACGCCGGGCCAGTTGTGGTGCCAGATCATGGTCGCGCCGTGGTCGATGAGCCAGAGCTCGCCGCGCCGGTGGAGCAGGTTGGGGTTGCGCCAGGAACGGTCGACGTTGTTCACCAGCGCGTCGAACCAGACGACCCGCCCGGCCTCCTCTGGGCCCACCTCGAAAGCGAGCGGGTCGAAGCCGAGCGCGCCGGAGAGGAAGCCCATGCCCAGATTGGTGCCCCCGCTGGACTTGAGGAGTTCCTGAACCTGTTCGTCGGGCTCGCCCAGTCCCAGGACCGGGTCGAGTTCGACCGTCACCAGGCGTGGCACCGAAAACCCCAGCCGTCGGGCGAGTTCCCCGCAGACGACCTCGGCGACGAGTGTCTTGCGGCCCTGTCCCGCGCCGGTGAACTTCAGCACGTAGGTGCCGAGGTCGTCGGCCTCGACCAGTCCCGGCAGCGAACCGCCCTCGCGCAGGGGCGTGATGTAGCGGGTGGCGGTGACCTCGGTCAGCATTTCCCCAGGCTACGCGATCCCTTGGCCTTGCAATCCATGACCTCCTCCAGACCCCCGTGTTACAGGAAGCCGACCACGGTCAGCCCTGGGGAGAATCCGGGGAGTTCCGGCCGGCACGTTGATCTCCCGGCTCCCCGAGCAGTCCGTCGATCACGGTGTGCCTCTTGCTCCCGGCCTCCGGCCTGCCACTTCACCCACCACATGTCCACGGCCTTCAGCGACACCCCGAACACCGCCGCGACATCCTCACGGCCCCACCCCGCCACCAGCGCGGCCACCGCCCGAAGGCGCAGAACCTCCTGCGCCGACGGGGACAGGCACCGAGTGTCCCCACCAGATCACTCACACCCAGCTCAACGACCCAGAATCACAAGCGTTTCTGATCAATACGCCGCGCCCGCAGCCGCCGATTCTGTTGCCGGTGGGGTGCCGGGAGCGCGAAGCCTCCGGAGCCCGAGGAGGTTTCCAAGGCGTCAGAGCATGAGCAGTAGCCGCGTATTCGGTACGAGCTTCCGATTCACGCTGGTGCTCTGTACAAAGATCGTGAAGTCGTCGTTGTGGTCCGGTTTGATGCGAACTTCCACGTCCGGCAGGCCGAGCAGGGCTCGGGCCTCGGGCCCCGTGTACACCCGGTCCGTCTTCTTCTCCAGCACCGAAATCTGCTTCTTCGCCTGGATCTTCTCCGACTTGCTCAGCTGATAGAACGCACCACCGGTACGGTAGGCGTGCCCGCATTCGATGACCCAGTCCCGGATCGCCGCGTCACGAGCCACCGAGATCAACTGGTACTTCGACGGATCCACCGGGGTGAGGCCGGCCGCCTTGATGGTGTCCTTGTTGACCACCTCCGCACCCATGGAGAACACCGCCCGCGACCCCCGGATGCCCTGAGCGCGGCCCACCATGAACTTCTCGGTGGCCTCCTGGATGACCTGCCCGGCCTCCTGCAGACCCTGTGTGCTCGTGGCGTCCCAGATGGCGATGTTGTCCTTCGGGAACCCGTACTGCATGGCCTCGCGCTTGCCCATCTGGTCCGGCACAAGGACAGCCAGCGTCCAGTTGTCCTCCTGTGTTTCGATCATCTCGGCCACGGCCTCAACCAGTTCACGCGGATCCCTGGCAGGGGCATCCGGGCAGCGATGACTTGCGTTCTCCTGCCCGTCGGTGAGTACGAACGTCAGGAAGCTGTGGTCTCCGTACAGTTGAGCTGTCTGCGCCAGCTCCCGCTGCGATTTGAGCGTGGCCGCCAGCAGCGCCGTCATCCCACCAACCCGGTACAACTGCTTCAGCGACGGCATCCGCAGCACGTCCTTGTCGTAGATGACGCACTCCACCTTGTCTGCGAAGACGTACACCGTGACGCGGGTTTCCTGGTCCAGTTCCTGCGATCGGCGGGCCAGATAGGCAATCTGCTGGTCGGCGACTTCGACGACCTTGCCGCTCAGGCGGGACATGGACGAACTGGCATCCAGCACAAGAGCAACGTGATTGATGTAGTTCTGGTTTCCGGACATGACGGCTCCCCCTCTTTCCGACTCGATACTCCTACCGTCTCACCCACCACTGACAATCGGTCTTGGCTCCCAGACTGGTTGAAGAGCCCACCCGTCCAGGGGCGCAGCCGGGACGCGGCACGAGACCCCGGGCACTGTCACAGCCCGGGGCGGGACGGTAGGACGCTCGGTGCAATCCCCGATCTGGAGGATGCATCGATGACCAGTGAGAGCGTGACCGAGCACGGGACCCTCGCGCCGGCAGCGGCAGCGGCGGCGCCGGCGAAAGCCGTGGACGACCGGTTGATCGACGAGTTGGTGGGCCGGGCCCAGGCTGAAGGGCTGCAACTGACCGGCGAGGGCGGGCTGCTGCAGCAGCCCGCCAAGCGGCTGCTGGAGTCCGCCCTCGAAGGCGGGAGCACCGACCACCTCGGCTGTCACAAGCACGACCCGGCGGGCAGGAACGGTGGCAACTCCCGCAACGGCAAACGCGGCAAGACCGTGCTGACCGACGTCGGACCGGTGGAGGTAACCATGCCCCGAGACCGGGATGATTCCTTCGAACCGAAGACTTTCAAGAAGCGGCAGAGCACGACAGGTCTGCAACGAGGACGTCAGCGGAGTTTGCGGCGACGGGCCTCTCGCCGGATCCACGCCGCATGCCGGCCGGCATGCTCCGCCCGCTCCCGTGCTTCGCCCGTCAGATGATCCGGGATCGGCCTCGGCTCGCCGTCCGGCTCCAGCAGCAGGTCGGCTTTGAGGGCAAGGGAACGGATCGCGTCCCGCTGCGAGTGACGAGGCCATCGGCTTCTTCCGGCACCGGGCCCAGCAGTTCCCTCCGCCGCCCTGACCCGCGCGAGGGTGGTCAACGACCACTTCCTTGAGCGTCACCCCAGGCTTCCGGTGCCGTATCGCCGCATGTCAGGGTCCTGCCGGGAGGGGAGGACGGGCCCCGACAGCGAAACGACAGCTGTGGCTTACGCCCGTCCGACCGTGCGCGGGCCAAGCTCGGCTGTGCCTGAACAGCGCAGGCCCGCTGACCGTACCTCTTCCCAGATCACCCAGCCTCCCCGGAAGGGACACACGCGCATGACCAGCGCATCGCATCAGCTCGCATCGGGACCGGCCCGTCGAACCGTCGTGGCGGCGGCCGGAGCGGCGGGCCTCGCCGTCGCGCTGACCGCCTGCGGAGGCTCCGACGAGTCCTCCGGCTCGTCCGCGGACTCCGCCGCCACCGGTGGTGGAACGGACAACGACGAAGCGAGCGGCAACGGTTCGGGCGGCGACAGCGACGCGCCCGCCGGTGCCGCGCTCGCCTCGACCGCCGACATCCCCGAGGGCGGTGGGAAGGTCTTCGCCGACAGCGAAGTGGTGGTCACCCAGCCGTCGGCGGGCGAGTTCAAGGCGTTCTCGGCGACCTGCACCCATCAGGGGTGCGCGGTGAAGAGCGTCGCCGACGGAGTCATCAACTGCCCCTGCCACAACAGCAACTTCTCGATCGCCGACGGCAGCGTGCAGAGCGGTCCGGCGACCAAGCCGCTGCCGACCGTGGAGATCACCGTCAGCGGGGACTCGATCACCCTCGCGTGACCGTCGGCGCCGGACCGTACGGCGCCGGCGGGCCCACGCCGGCCGGCACACCGTCCGTGATCGCGAGGGTGGCGACCGGGGGCGGAGCGTGACGGGCCATCGCGGAGGTGCAGTCAACGGGCGCCCCGCGATGGCGTCCGTCTGCGGTCGGCGGGCGAGGTCCGGTCACCCTTGCGCGGAGAAGGAAGACGACTCGTCCTTTTCTGACGCAATGTCAGATAATCTCTCCGGCACGACGTGAGAGAACACGATGTGAAAGAAGAGGAGGCCGCATGACTGCCACGCAACGCCGGGGCCGGAAGATCATGATGACGCCGGGCGAACTGGACGACTTCCTCACCACCCAGCGCACCTGTCGGGTCGCCACGGTGTCGGCCGACGGCGCGCCGCATGTGAGCACGCTCTGGTTCGCCTGGGACGGCACCTCGCTGTGGCTGTACTCCGTGGTGCGTTCCAAACGCTGGGCGGACCTGCGCCGGGACCAGCGGGTGGCGATCGTGGTGGACACCGGCGAGGAGTACGACGAGTTGCGCGGCGCGGAGCTGTCCGGGCGGGTGGAGTTCGTGGGCGAGATACCGCGCACCGACGAACTCCGCGCCGAACTCGATTTTCCCGAGACGCTGTTCGCGCGCAAGAACTTCAACCTGGACGAGATGCCGCACGACGGCCGGCACGCCTGGATACGGCTGACTCCGGAGAAGGTCGTGTCCTGGGACTTCCGGAAGCTGGGCGCACGGTAGCGGGCGGGGCCGAGGCCCCACGGACCGGGCCCGGTCCGTGGGGCCCGGCCGGAGCCTCCCCCTCCTGGCGTGCTCCGCCCGGGACCACACGCCTAGGCATACGTCCTGGGCTCCCCCGCCTCCGGTCCGATCGCCGCACCGATCGCCTCGCTCAGGGGGCCGATGTCGTCCGCGGTGAGCGTCGACACGGTGACGCGGATGCCGGGTGGGGTTCCCGTCCGGAAGCGGGCACCGGGTGCCACCGCCCAACCCGCGTGCAGCAGCCGCGCGACAGCGCCGGTCTCGTCCGGCACGGGCACCCACACGTTCATGCCGCTGCGCCCGTGCGCCGTGACCCCCTGCCGGGCCAGCGCCCCGATCAGGGCGTCCCGGCGCCGCCCGTACTGCGCCGCCACCGCCGCCGGGTCCACCGCGCCGCCGGCCCAGAGCCGGAGCACCGCGCGCTGGACCGTACGGCTGACCCAGCCCGGCCCGAGCCGCTGCCGTCCGCGGACCCGGTCGAGGGTGACCGCGTCCCCGGTGAGTACGGCGAGCCGCAGGTCGGGACCGTACGCCTTGGCCGCCGAGCGGACGAAGGCCCACCTGCGGGTGGGGCCGGCGAGGGAATGCAGGGGGAGATCGACGATGTGATGGCCGTGGTCGTCCTCGATCAGCAGCGTCTCCGGGTGGTCCGCGAGCACCGCCCGCAAGGCCCGCGCGCGTGCCTCGCTCAGTGCGGCACCGGTCGGGTTCTGCGCCCGGTCCGTGACGATCAGCGCGCGCGCCCCGCCGGTCAGGGCCCGCCGTACGTCGTCGGGGAGCGGTCCCTCGTCGTCGACGCCGACCGGGACGACCCGCAGACCGAGTGCCGGGACGAGGTCCAGCACGCTGCCCCACCCGGGGTCCTCCACGGCCACCGCGTCGCCCTGCCTGAGGTGGGCCGCGAGCACCCGCTCCATCGCGTCGAGGGCGCCGGAGGTCACGGTGACGGGGCCGTCGGGGACACCGTCGGCGTCCAGTGCGGCGCGGGCGAACCGTGCCAGTCCGGGCTCCACGGGTGCGTGCCCGTAGAGCACCGGTTCCCGATCGCCCTGTTCGGCCGCGGCGGTGAAGGCCTCGGCCAGCGGGGGCAGCAGCGCGGGGTCGGGGTTGCCGTCGGAGAGGTCCCGTACGCCCAGCGGGACCTCCACCCGGACGGCGTCGCGCGCCGTGGTGGCCGGTTTGGGCCGCACCCGGCTCCCCCGGCGGCCCGCGGTCTCGATCACCCCTCGCTCGCGCAGGGTCCGGTACGCGGACGCGACGGTGTTGGGATTCACCCCGAGCCGGTCCGCCAACTCCCTCATGGGGGGAAGCAGTTCACCCGGCCGGAGTGCGCCTTCACCCACCGCGCCCTCAATGCTCGCCGAAATCTCCGCAGCACGTCGACCTGTGATCCGATAATCTTCTAGCACAAAGCCAATTATGCACTAGTGCAATGGAGAGCGTCTTGCCAGCGACCCTGCCGCAGCAGCCCGCCGACACTGCCCCTTACCGGCCCACCGGGCGCACTGTCCCCACCCGCTCCCCGGAGCGTGCCGCGTACGACAGGGACCTGGTGCACGCGATACTCGACGAGGGCTACGTCTGCCACCTCGGTTTCGTCCGCGACGACGCACCGGTGGTGCTGCCCACGCTGTACGCCCGGGTCGCCGAGCGTCTCTACGTGCACGGTTCGACGGGCTCCCGCCCGCTGCGCGCGGCGGGCCTGGCCGACCCCGGGCTCCCGGTCTGCCTGACCGTCACCCACGTGGACGGGCTGGTGCTGGCCCGCTCGGCGTTCCACCACTCCCTCAACTACCGCTCCGTGGTGGTGCACGGTCTCGCGTACGACGTGACCGACCCCGAGGAGAAGCGTCAGGCGCTGGACGCCCTCGTCGACCACGTCGTCCCCGGCCGCGCCACCGACTCCCGCCCGGCGAACAAGAAGGAACTGGCCGCCACGGCGGTGATCCGCCTCGACCTGACCGAGGTCTCCGCCAAGCTCCGCACCGGCGGCGTGAACGACGAGCCGGAGGACCTCACCCTCCCCCACTGGGCCGGCGTCGTCCCCTTGACCCGCACGTACGGCACCCCGCTCGCGGATCCCTCCCTGCCCGCCGGCACGGAACCGCCGGAGTACCTGGCGGCCCTGTGACGCGGCGCCGCCGCCCGGAGGGGGCGCGCCGGACGTCGTCAAGGGCTACGACTGCCGAGGACAGGGGCATGCCCTGCCCTCAGGAGAGGCCCGACCTCGTGGAGGGCCTCTCCTGAGGGCCCGCGCCGTCACGCCGGCGCCGCGTCCCCCTCCGCCCGTCCGGTCCGCGCGCCCCGCGCCTCGTCGACCGCGAGCCCCGCGACCGAGCCGAGCATCAGCAGGGTGCCGGCCAGCATGGCAGGGGTGAGCCGCTCGCCGAGCAGGGCCACGGCGAGCACCGCCGCGCTCACCGGCTCAAGAAGCATGATCACGGACACGGTGGCCGACCGCACGACTGCCGCGCCCGCGAAGTACAGGCCGTAGGCGAGAGCCGTCGGAATCGCGGCGACGTACACCAGGAGACACAACAGCAGAGCGGGATCGCCGCTGTGCGGCACCAGCCCTTCGACCGCGGCGAACGGCAGCAGCAGCACGCTGGTGACGGCGAACGCCCCGACGGTCGTGCCGGAGGCGTCCAGCCCACCCTCCCGCCCCCACCACCGGGTGAGCAGTGTCATCACCGAGTAGCCGGCCGCGGACAGGAGTGCGAGCAGGATGCCCCACCGGTCCACGGTCGTCTCCCCGCCGCCGAGGACGAGTACGGCGAGCCCGGCGAGCGCTCCCACGACGGCGACGGCCCCGCCCCGGCCGAGCCGCTCCCCCAGGAACAGTCGCGCGCCGAGCGCGATCAGCACGGGCCCGGCGCCGAGGGTGACGACGGTGGCCACGGCGAGTCCCGTGGCGGCGACGGCCGCGAAGTAGGCCGTCTGGAACACAGCGAGCCCCATTCCGGTGGCCACGGCCCGCCGCATCCGGGAACCCGGCGCCTCGGTCACGACGGTCCGGGCGCGCGGGACCAGCATCCGGGCACCGAGCAGCAGCGCCAGACCGGCCGCGCAGCGCCAGAAGGAGAGGGCGACCGGTCCCATGTCACTGGTCCGGTAGACCAGTGACGCGGCGGCGCCCGCCGTGCCCCAGGCAGCGCCGGCGACGATCAGATAGAGCAGGCCTCGCCCGACGGACAGGCCGGAAACGGTGTTCGACACGTGTTCTCTCCGCAGGTGCACACAGATACGCGCGCGTACGCACCCCTCGCAGAGGTGCCTGCGCTGCGCGAAGGCCGGATGGGGACCCCGGATCAGGGCCGGATGGAGCCGGTCCCGTGGGGCCCACGGACTGCGTCTGCGGGCAGCGCCACGACGCCCGGCGGCAATGCGCCGGGCGGGTGCAGCTCAGAGCCCGCCTCAGACGGCGGGCGGCGGAAGAACCAGTGCGCGCGCATGCATGATCAGCACCCTAGGTCGGCATTCCCGTGTGGACAACCCCCTTTTCGGCACCCCCGCTCGCCACCGGGCCGTCGGGGCTCCTGGCCGGTGCCGACGACTGGGCGACGAACGCCCCCGCCAGCACCACCGCGCCGCCGACGATCTGCGGCGCCGACAGGTGCTCGCCGAGCAGGACCCAGGCCAGCACAGTGGCGATGACCGCTTCGAGGCAGGCCACCACCCCGGCGACCTGCGGCGAGAGCCTGCGTACCGAGAGCACTCCGGTGCCGTACGCGGCGACCGTGGCGACGAGGACGATCCAGGCGAGCAGCACGAAGGCCGCGACCGGGGTGCCGTCCATGCGCGCGCTGCCCGTGAGCACCGACCAGTCCATGGACCACGGGCGGGCGACGACGGTGAGGACGGCGGCGCCCACGAGCAGGCCGTAGGCGATCACACCGAGTGGGTCCGGCGCCCGGTCGCCGTGGTCGCTGCCCTGGTCGGAGAGGACGAAGTAGCCGACCTGGCAGCAGGCGGCGCCGAGCGCGAGCAGCAGCCCGACCACATCGACGCCAAGGCCCGACCACACCTCCACGACACAGGCCAGTCCGCCCACCGCCAGCACCACACCGACCGCCGCCGCCCGGGTCACCGGCCGCCGCTGCACGAACCGCACCCAGCCGAGGACGAGTGCGGGCGCCAGGTACTCGACGAGCAGCGCGACGCCGACGGGAATACGGGAGATGGCGGCGAAGTAGAAGGCCTGGACACCGGCGACGGCGAACAGTCCGAACCCGGCCAGCAGCGCCGGGTGGCTGCGCAGGAGTCCCCGATGACGTACGGCCAGCGGCAGCATGACCAGGGCCGCGCCCGCCACCCTCAGCCACACGACGTGCAGCGGGTCCAGGCCCGCCTCGATCAACGGTTTGGCGGCGACTCCCGATCCGCCGAAGGCCACCGCGGACAGGAGCGCGAGGCCGAGCCCGACGCCCTTCCCACGGGTGCTCCGGACGTTCCGAGCGCTGGCAGAGGTAGGCACCGGCACATGATGCCAGGCACAGACAGGAGCGTCACCCCCCATGACACCTGTCTCATGGGCTGGACGGCGGGGCGCGATGGTCCGGTGACGGGAAGGAATCCACTGTCCGGCGGGGACCACCCGTCCCCCACCCCGCTCTCAGCCTCTCAGTGAGCGGGATCGCCGGCCCCTGCCTCGAGTCGGGCGAACAGGTCGCGGGAGTCGATGGCGGCGTGCTCGAGCACCTCCACCGCCCGCGCCTGCGGGTCAGCGATGATCGCCGCGAGCAGGTCCACGCCGCGCACGGGCCCGCCATGACGTGCGGCGCGTTCCCGGGCGTATTCCAGGCCGGCCGCCGCCAGCGGCGAGAACCCGGCTGCCCGCACCATCACCGGGACGGAGCCGGAGTCCTCGACGGCGCTCTGCCAGCGCAGGCCGTAACCGATGCTGCGCTGGACCAGGTAGCCGAGCAGCCGGGCGGTCCGCGGACCCCCGCCGAGGAGCACGCACACCTCGGCGTCGGACTCCAGCAGCGAGTGCAGCAGATGGGCGGTGTCGATCTGGCGGTCCGCGTCCCTGACCGCCCTGCGGCGGGCACCGCTGACCACCACTGCCAGCTCCGCGCCGAGTCCGGCACCGTGCTCCGCGCGGTGAATGCCCTGTTCCTGGGCCTTGCCGGCCGACGGCCGGGGGATACGGTGTTGCACGTCTCCCACCACATCAGCCCCGCGGGCCCGGGGCATCCCCGGCGGGGAGCATCTTCCTCTCCCACAGGAAGTGGACACGTCGGGCCGCGATCTCCTCCCTGGGAAGGAGAATCAGCCCCGCTCCCCTCGGAGGCCACCCGCCACCGCAGCCCAAGCCGAAGAGGTGGCCGCGTGGCTGAAGGCGGCACGGAGGCACGCATCGAGGCGCCCACCGGAAGGTGTGGACACGCCTCACGTACCGGCCCGCGTACGGTGAGTGGAACGCCCTCACACGGTCTTCCCCGCGGGCGGCCCGGCAACCCTCGTCGCGGGCGCGACCCTCCAGGAGAACGTGCGACTGACGGGCTTCCCGGCAGAGGTCGAATGGACCGCCGGTGAACTCGACCCGACCTGCCTACCCGCCTGCCGCAGGCCGCCTGCAACCACCCACCACGCCCGCAGAGACACGGCGGTGCCCCGCGGACCACTCCACGGGGCACCGCGTTCACGCCGGCCGGCCACCCGGCACCTCAGGCACCGGGCTTCGGGCCTCAGCCGTCGCCCTCAACCTCAGTCGTCGTCGTTGGCGAGGATGAGGTACAGCTTCTTGCGGGCTTCGTTGACGACGGCGAGAGCCTTCTCGCGCTGCTCCTTGCTGCCGGTCTTCCAGACCTGTCCGAAGGCCTCCATCAGGCCGAACCCGGCCTGCCGGATCTCGCTCAGCGCCTCCCAGTCGACCCCGCGGGAGGCCTCCTCCCAAGGCGCCTCGGGACCTTCCTCGGCCGCCGCGCGACCGGTTTCGGTGAGCGCGAACAGCTTCTTGCCACCCTCGGACTCACTGACGATCAGCCCCTCGTCCTCCAGCAGCTGGAGGGTGGGGTACACCGAGCCGGGGCTGGGCTTCCACGCCCCACCGCTGCGCTCGGCGATCTCCTGGATCATCTCGTAGCCGTGCATCGGCCGGTCCTTCAGCAGGGCGAGGATCGATGCCCGTACGTCACCGCGCCGTGCCCTCCCCCTGGGCCCGCCACGTCCTCGCCCACCCCAGGGACCGTGTCCGAAGCCGGGACCGAAGCCGGGGCCTCCGGGACCGCCCGGCCCACCGGGGCCGAAGGGCCCGAAAGCGGCCCGCAGCCTGTCGAAGTCGCCCCGGCCGCCCCTCGGACCACCGTGACCATGTCCATGCTCGAAACCATGAGTGCGCATCGCAACCACTCTCCATTCCATCGTTGATCTGTCGCGATAACTCAACGATATATCGGAAGGGTGGCGATGGCAACCCCTGCCGTCACGACGACCGTGACCTGTGACAGTGAAGATGGGTCGCTTGCCACCGAAGTTGAGCCGACGACCATTTGCGCCAACGAAGATGAGCCACTGCATGGTTTATGACAGCGAAGATGGGCCGATGGCGGCCTGCTTCATCCGCCACTGAGGCTGCGCCATGCTCGTTTCCGCAGTTCAGCGGAGCTGGTGTGATGCGCCGGTGAGGTCCTCACGCTGACAGGTGGCCTGATCATTAGCACG
>NZ_JBIAIV010000074.1:0-28404 GCF_042871645.1 Streptomyces sp. NPDC005774
GAGTTCTCCGGGCGGGCAGTCGGCGACGAAGCAGAAAACCCCACGGCGCGAGCCGTAGGAATCCCCCTCCTTCAGGAGGGGGAGGATGTCAAGTTGCCCTTGCCCTCGGCGTTCAACACACAGATGCCTTCGGCTCCGAGGCTGAGTCCCTGACGCTCGGCGAAGGCGAGGAGGATGCCTTCGTCCGTCACGCCCTCGACCACGACGGCGACGTTGGCGAACAGCGCCTCGGCGAGGTCCTTCACATAGCGGGTGGCCCCTCGCCGTGCGATCGACCTCCCTTCCACGTATCCGTCGAGCGAATGCCGCAACCGCACTTCGGTGAGTTCCCACAGACGTACTTCGGGGTGGTCTCCGCCGGTGACGCGGTACAGCCTGCGGACCTGCCGGTAGTCGCTCGGGTCGATGAACACCGGGCTGTGGGTCGCGTACATCACCTGGGTCTGGTCCTCGGCCGACTCGACCAGGCTGCGCAGCACCTGCGCGAAGACCCTGGTCTGCGCCGGGTGCTGGAACAGTTCGGGCTCCTCGATCGCCAGGCACAGGGAACGCGTGCCGCTCTCGGGACGGCGGCATTCCGAGAGGTACCGGAGCGCGGCGATGATCAGCGCGCGCTGGAATCCGTGGCCCTGGCGCCGGACCGGTGTGAGGGCCGCTCCGTCGCGGATGCTGACGGCGAACGCGGTCCTGGTCCGCTTCGGGGCCTGGGCCGTCGGGGTGACGACGACGTGCCGTCCGGTGGTGAAACGGGCGACCTCCTGGGAGAGGGCACCGGACAGATGCGCGAGCACCGGCGCGCAGATCTCCTCGTGCACCTTCTCGCGCGCCGCCCGGGCGTCCTCGTCGATGGCCGTGAACTGGGCTTCCGCCTCCGACCGGTCGACCGCGTGCTCGAGGATCCGGCCCACCACGGACGCCTTGTTGTCGCCGGTCTCCTCGTACGCCCGCAGATCGGCGGAGATGAAGACGAAGTCGATCAGCTTGCCGAGAACTCCCTGGCCGGCAAAGCCGAAGAAGTGCGCGCCCTCTACCTCGGCTTCGGTGAGCCGGTCACGGTGCGCCGCCTCCCAGGAACGCATCTCCATTTCGGCGTTGTCCCAGCTGCGGACGGCGGGCAGACCGAGAGCCGGGTCGCTGTCGCGTAAGGCCTTGTACGCGGCGGTCTTCTCCCGGCTGCCGGCGCCCTGCCGGATCTGCTCGAAGGGGGATAGGCCAGGGCCTTGCCCGTGATGCGGTCCTCCCCGTTCTCCCAGGTGCGCCAGATGCTCAGGCTTTCCACGCCCTTCGGCGCGTAGTGGCCGAGCGCGGCCCGGTCGGAATCGTTGAGCCCGTCGAACTCGACCTCCACACGGATGCGCTGGGTCTCCGCCGCCGAGTGGACGTCCTCCTCGCTGAGGGTCCCGCCCTTCTCCCCGTTGAAGAACCAGTCGAGGGCACGCAGGACGGTGGACTTGCCGACGCCCGTCGGGCCGATGAACGAGGTGATGGAGTCGAAGGAGACGTCGAGGCTGCGAAGGCAGCAGAAGTTCTCGATGCGGACGCGCTTGATCTTCACGGTTTTCCTGACGTGTGACGGAACGGGATGTCCTGCTCTGGGCCGTGGGGCCGAATCCGAGGCACGGCTCAAGCGCGGGGCGCTGAGGGGGCGACGCGTTGGCGCTCGGATGCCCTTGGGCATGAGGGACAGGTGCTTCCGGTGGGAACCCCCCAGTCACCACCGGAAGCATGGATACCTAACCATGTCAGTGAAAGCGTCGTCAATCATTAATGCGCGTGGGTGGGTTGCGTAAGGGGGTTGGTGGAGGGGTGGTGGGCGCAGACTCGCAATCGTGCCGATCCCTCAGTGATGACAGGCCGTCACGCGCGGGCTGACGCGATGCGTGGCATTGCGAGGGGCTGAGCGCTTTCGGCGACCGGCGTCGACGGAGCGATGTCCCCACGGAGCCGCCGATGAGGGGGAAGGTTGATGCCACCGCACACTTCGGCGCGGTGACGGATCACCGGAGGGTCGGGTGGTGGTGATGCAGGCCTCGACGCGCTACCGGGCAATGGGCAGTAGGCAGATGCCGACTGATCGCACTGTGGAACGGCGCCCTGATCTGCAGGTGCGGCCCTCGGAAGGTGCCCGTCTCCGGATCCCCGGGAACCGCTCCAGCGCGAGCCGCGTGTCCTCGTCGGCCGGCGCGTACGTCGTCGTGAGGTGCTGCGTCGGGCTGCCGGGGAGCTGCGCGGCGGCCGGGGTGGGCTTCACGAGGGCCTTCGGGCAAGGCGGTTACCGGGACCGCCGGGTGCGCGGTGCTGTGACAGCGGGCGCAGGCACCATGACGATCAGCATCAAAAGTAACGCCCACCTCGGACAACGGTACCCACCTGGTCGAATCCCGGACGCCCGAAAAAGGGGTCAACGGAGCAAATGCGACAGGTGGTTGCGGTGATGGCCGCACACACGGCCAGGTTCCGATCGCGCCCGTCGGGTGTGAATTCATGGGCTGGGATCTTGGTTATTGAGTCGGTCGGGGTGAGTCGGCCGTCGAAGGTCTGCTCGACGACGTAGTGGAGCTTGCCGATGTTCTTGATGTTCGGGGTGCCTCTGCGGGAGGTGACGGGCAGGGGGCGGCGCATGCGGAGTTCGTCGCGGTGGGGGCTGGAGTCGTAGGCCTTGTCGCCGGGCAGGGCTTCGGGACATCGGAGGGGCCGGGGTGGCTGGAGGGTGGAGGGTGGAGGGCAAGTCTCAGCCGATCTTGAACATCCGTAGCGTTACGAACGCCCCGGTCTGCTGTGTAGGGCGCACAGTTCCTGCACGAGTTCTCTACTGGTCGGGCACTGTCGCTTTTCGGTCAGGTGTTGGCGAGGACCTTGTTGAGTGATCTCGAGGCGTGCCTGGGTGGGTTTCGTGCAGGCGAGGCCCACCCTGACGCACCGAAGGATTCCTTAAAAGCGCACATGGAAAGGTCGAGCATAAGGTGGATGAATTAGATGAGCACGCAGGCGAATTGAGGGCGTCCCACGCCGAGCGGATGGCTTCACCCACGGAACTGCGGTCCATGTAAAGGGACTACGGCTCTGATCCGGCCGTTTGCGTGCCCCGCTCGATCATCGGCAACAGGCGTGTGGCCAGGGTGCGTTCGCCGACCGCGAGGGAGTCGAATACCGCTGCGATCACGGCCAGGGTGCCGCACTCGATCAGGGCCGGCAGCCGCACCTGTGGATAGGGCCCCTGCCGGGCCTCGGTCACAGGCCGAGTGTACGCAGCGGAGTTCGCCGCACTGTCGGGGACGTGGAAGCTGGTGCCGTCCAGAACGAGCACCCAGCAAGGAAGCGACGTCGGTGCCGGCCCTGGCCCGACTGCCGTCCGCCGAATTCGCCCTGAACCTCGGCGCGCGCGCATGAATGATCGAGACTACATTGGGGGGAGGGGGAAGACCGGCGGCGGCGAGTCGGTTTCCTGGCTCATCCCGCCGCGGAACCCTGAAAGAGGCGTCCGAGAGGGGATCCTTGCCATGGCCAGGGTGCTTTTCATCGTGAGCGGAGCCACCTACTGGGTGTTGAAGGACGGCACGAGGTACGCGACGGGCTACTGGGCCGAGGAGTTCGCGAACCCGTACAAGATCTTGACGGACGCCGGCCATGAGATCGTCGTCGCGACGCCCGACGGCGTGACCCCCACCGTCGACATGATGAGCCTACGCCCCGAGATGGTCGGCGGAAATGACAGCGCCCTCGAATTGGAGGCCGTCATCCGTTCCGCGGAGGTGATGCGTCGGCCCTTGCGACTGTCGGACGTCCGCCTCGAGGACTACGACGGGGTGTACTTGCCGGGCGGCCACGGTCCGATGTCGGACCTGGCCTGGGACGCCGATGCCGGACGGCTGCTGACGCGGCAGCTGACCTCGGGTAACCCTCTGTTCATCGTCTGTCACGCGCCTGCCGCGATGCTGGCGACCAGGATCCACGGCGAGTCGCCGTTCAAGGGCTTCGACGTCACCTGTTTCACCAACGAGGAGGAGGAAGGCGTCGGACTGGCCCCCATGGCCCCGTGGCTGCTGGAGACCGATGTGCAGGAGAAGGTCGGGGTCAACTTCAGCCGCGGCCCGATCTGGGAGCCGTACATGGTCGAGGATCGCAACCTGGTCACCGGGCAGAACCCGGCTTCGGCCGCGATCCTGGGCAACCGGATGCTGGAAATCCTCAAGTGAGCGTGAGCGACACGACGGGTGCGGACACCGCCCGGAAGGTCGCGGTCATCACCGGTGCCAACGGGGGCATCGGCTCCGCCATCGTCACCGCCTACCGCGGCCTCGGGTACGCGGTCGCGGCCACCAGCCGTTCCATGCCGGAATCCGAGGACCCGCAGGTGTTCGCCTTCAGCGGCGATCTGGTGGAGCCCGGTGCGGGCGAGCGGATCGTGGGGGCGGCGATGGATCGGTTCGGTCGGATCGACACCGTGGTCAACAGCGCCGGCGTCTACATCGGCAAGCCGTTCACCGACTACACGGACAAGGACTTCGACCTGATCGTCGGTGTGAACCTGCGCGGATTCTTCAACGTCTCGCGCAGCGCCGTCGGCGCGATGCTCTCCCGCGGTGAAGGCGGCGGTCACCTGGTGAACATCTCCACCTCCCTGGTCGACCAGCCGAATGCACAGGTGCCGTGCGCGCTCGCGTCGCTGACCAAGGGCGGCCTGAACGCGGTCACCAAGGAGTTGGCGATCGAATTCGCAGGGCGGGGCATCCGCGTGAACACCGTCTCGCTCGGCGTCGTCCGTACGCCGATGAACCCAAAGGCCACGCCCGAACTCGTGGCTCGCCATCCACTCGGGCGGATGGCAGAGGTCGACGACGTCGTCCAGGCCATCGTGTACCTCGAGCAGGCGTCCTTCGTCACCGGCGAGGTCCTCCACGTGGACGGCGGCCAGAGCGCCGGCCATGGAAAGGATTGCGATGAATGACAGCGCAGACACCGGGTCCGTTCCGCGCGAAGGGCTGAACAGGGCCGCACTCGAGGAACACTGGCGAGCATCGGAACGTGGGGATACCGACGCCGAGCATGCCGTCTACGCCGCGGACGCGATCCTCGACTACCCCCAGTCAGGTGAACGATTCCGGGGCCGCGCGACGATTTCGGCGCAACGTGGAGGGCACCCTGCCAGTCGGCACTTCACCGTCCAGCGGATCGTCGGCAGCGGGGATCTGTGGGTGAGTGAGTGTGTCATCACGTACGACGGGGTGCCCACCCACTCGGTGAGCATGATGGAGTTCTCCCACGGGCATGTGGTGCACGAGACGCAGTACTTCGCAGACCCCTTCGATGCGCCTGAAGGGCGGAAGGCACTCGCGGAGCCGATGCCGGGCAGGAATATCGCCGGGGCCTGACCCTGGGCCCGACCAGGGCCTGGCCCCGGGCCGCGGGGCGATGCGCACAGCCGGATCGTGGCCATGTGCTCCGGTCCGTGTCCGGTGCGGACCGTGGAGGCGTCCGTACGGAGGAGGAAGGGTCTATGCGCTGTGCGATACGTCCACTTCTCTACGGGACCGCGGCCGGCGCCGCGGGTACGACCGCGCTCAACGTCGTCAGCTACGCGGACATGGCGCTGCGGGCCAGGCCGGCGAGCGCGACACCCGAGGTCACCCTGCGCAAGCTCGCGGCGAAACTGCATGTGAGGATCCCCGGCGACGGCCCAGCCCTGGACAACCGGGTGGCGGGACTCGCCCCGCTGACCGGAATCGCCGGCGGTCTCGGGATGGGAGCCCTGCTGTCCCTGGTCCGCAGCGCCGGCTGGCACCCGTCCAAAGCCCCCGAGTACGCCGTTGCCGCAGTGGGGGCGATGATCGGCACGAACGGTCCGATGACGGCTCTGGGCGTGACAGACCCGCGGAGTTGGTCGATGTCGGACTGGGTCTCCGACATCGTCCCCCACCTCGCCTATGCGGTGGTGACGGTGGCGGTTCTCGACCGCCTGTACGCGACGCCCAGCGGTGGGACCGTATCCCGTTGACGTGGGTCCGGCGCGAGGCGAGCGACAGTCAAGACCTGTGCATGGGTTGACGTGCACTTCAGCGACGCGAGCTCCGCTGTACGCAAGTGCCCACCATTTGCTGCCTGCGCGGGTGTCCCCGCGAGCAAGCTGCCCACGAGGGCCACGAGGCCCAGCAGGGCAATGCGTATCGAGCGCAATGCTGTCTCCGAACTACGAAGTGCGTGGAGGATCGGTGTCCGCCTACGCGGGCGGGCCCAGAATGCCGCAGATTGATGCGTCCACGACAACATTCTCGGGAAAGTTTCCTCCCGGAGCACGCCGACGCCACCGGTCCCCGCGGTTCGGGGCGGCGGGCGTCGCCCACCTGGTGTCAACTCGCCCGACGGATAAGGTCCTTGTCTCTGTGAACGCGCACTACGAGCGGCCCGCGATGGTGGCCCGTGGCCCTCGCCGGAGACATGACCGGCCACCGGATCCTGGACGCCGGCTGCGGCTCGGGCCCCGTCCGCTGCACTGCGCGCCCGCGGTGCCGTCGTCACCGGCATCGACGCAGGGATGCCGGCACCTCCCTTCCGGGCGAAGCCCGGCGGCGGTCCGGCGTGCCACCGCCCGCAGACGCGCTGGAACTCGGAAGCCGGGGTTCGAGCGCGTCCGTGTCATGGACCGCTTCGGGCCCGCCGCCTCGCCGTTCGGAAAGGGCGAGGCCGAGAGCGAGGCCGAGGCCGAGGGCGGGGCAAAGTCCAAAGGAGATGGTTGCGAATTGCTTGGCGTCGTGCTTGTTCCATCTCAGGCAACCTTCACGAACACCGAGCGGTCTTTCCTGGTGCCGAGAACCAGAGCAATGCCCTTGCCGACGGGTCGGCAAGGGGCGGGAGACGACTTGCCGAGTGCCTGAGTGAGGGTGGAGATGACGAATCCGAACACCGCGAACACCGTAGTGACGTGGGTTGACGCACGCGACAGACTGCCTCGGAGCGGTACACCGGTGGCAGCAGCGATCACGGGTCGGTATCCGGCCGACAGCGTCACTGAGTCCCATACGGCGTTGGGTGAGGAATTCTGGCTGGTGAGGCCGATGTACTTCACGACGCTGCACTGGAGTGAGGACGGGGCGGAGCACAGAGACTGCTTCGTCGACTCTGACGGGATCGTCCGTTTGCCCTACGGTCTTACCAGTGCCGAGACCGTGACTCACTGGGCTGAGCTGCCCACCCTGCCAGGCGGGACGACGCACATGGTCCTCGGGAAGGACGCGCAGACAGCTCTCCAGAACGCATGGGGCGCTCCTCCCGTTACCTGACCCACGGAGAAGAGGTGCTATAGCCGGGGCATCGGATGCCTGACCGGAGCCTGAACCGCTCCGGCTGCGCCGGGTGGTCGCCGATGCGGCCGTCCTGGTCGGTGGCGAGTGCGTTCATCGGGTATGGCAGCACGGCCTTCACCCCGCGTCGCCCCAGCGCCTTCTGCCGCCGGCACCGGATCCGTAGGGATGCGGTAGGGGTGAGCGGCGCACCGCGGCACACACCGGCCTCGGCAATGAGCTTCATCCTGGCGCACACGCCTCGAGCCCGTGCCGCCTTCGAGCCGGTCGGCTGATTCGGAAGGCCGGATAGGAGCGTCCTGATCCCGGGGCTCCGGCCTCCGCCCTCACACGCCCGCCTCCCTCAGGGACGGGCTGGGTTCGCCCGACCAGGAGACGTACAGGCTGTCGCGGGCCGCGTGCAGGCGACGAGCAGGAGGCAGCGTTCGGACGGGTCGCGTCCGTACGCGCGGAGTCGCTCTCCCCGACCGAAGCACGGAAACCTTCTTCATGAGCAGGACCGCCGAGACAGAAGGCGCATTGGAAACCCGCGGCATCGAACAGGTGCCCGATCGTGGGCGCACCGCCAGAACCTGCGAGCTGTTCCCCACCTGGGTCGGCGCCAACATCAGCGTGCTGCTGCTCACCATGGGCGCGAGCCTCGTCGTGGCGTATCACCTCAATCTCTGGCAGGCGCTCGTCGTCGCTGTCGTCCTGCGAGCCCTGGGGATCGGCGGTGGTGTTCTCATCTGGTGACGTACGGGATGCGGTGGCGTGCGAAAACCGCCGCCCCGCTCGGGCAGTGACCGAGCGGGGCGGCGGACGGGACGAGGAGAGGGGCGGCGGGGACTTGGGCCCTTCTCCTCGGGGCTGTGCCGGGAGTCACCCCATCTCCTCCAGCGCCTTGCCCTTCGTCTCCTTGACGAACTTCAGGACGAACGGGATGGAGAGCGCCGCGAAGAACGTGTAGATCAGGTAGGTGCCGGAGAGGTTCCAGTCGGCCAGCGACGGGAAGCTCACGGTGATCATCCAGTTGGCGATCCACTGGGCGGAGGCGGCCACGCCCAGGGCGGCGGCGCGGATCTTGTTCGGGAACATCTCGCCGAGCAGCACCCAGACGACCACACCCCAGGACAGGGCGAAGAAGAGGACGAAGAGGTGGGCGGCGACCAGGGCAACCAGGCCCTGGGTGGCCGGCAGCTTGCCGTCGACCAACGGGTGCGAGAACGCCCAGGCCTCCAGGGCCAGGCCGACGACCATGCCGGAGGAGCCGATGAGCGCGAGCGGCCTGCGGCCGATGCGGTCCACGAAGATCATCGCGATCACGGTGCCGATGATGTTGATGATCGATGTCGTGAACGAGTAGAGGAACGAGTCCGTCGGGTTGATGCCGACCGACTGCCACAGCGTCGCGGAGTAGTAGAACGCGACGTTGATACCGACGAACTGCTGGAATGCGGACAGGCCGATGCCGATCCAGACGATCCGCTTGAAGAGGAAGCTGCTGCCGAGCAGGTCCTTGAAGGTGGACTTGTGCTCGCGCTTCATGGCGTGCTCGATCTCGGCCACGCGGGCGTCGAGGTCGACGCCCTTGCCCTCGACCTCGGCGAGAATCTTCCGGGCGCGCTCGCGGCGGCCGACGGAGAGCAGGAAGCGCGGGGACTCGGGAATGACGAAGGAGAGCATTCCGTACAGCAGGGCCGGGACGACCATCACGCCCAGCATGACCTGCCAGGTCTCCAGGCCGATCAGGTTGCCGCGCTGGTCGCCGCCGGCGGCGTGGAGCAGACCCCAGTTGATCAGCTGGGAGGTGGCGATGCCGATGACGATCGCGGCCTGCTGGAAGGAGCCGAGGCGGCCGCGGTAGGCGGGCGGGGCGACCTCGGCGATGTAGGCGGGGCCGATGACCGAGGCCATGCCGATGGCGAAGCCGCCGACGATGCGCCAGAAGGCGAGGTCCCACAGGGCGAAGGGCAGGGCCGAGCCGATGGCGCTGACGGCGAACAGGGTCGCGGCTATCTGCATGCACCGGATGCGGCCGATGCGGTCGGCTATGCGGCCCGCGGTCGCGGCGCCGACGGCGCAGCCGATCAGGGCGATGGCGATGACCTGGGCCAGCTCCGCGGATCCGATGCCATAGCGGCTCCGGATGGCCTCGACGGCGCCGTTGATCACGGAGCTGTCGTAACCGAAGAGGAAACCGCCCATGGCGGCCGACGCCGCAATGAAGATGACGTGCCCGAGATGTTCGGGATGAGCCGCACCGGCTCCTGGCCTGGGGGCCTGCTCTGTGCTGGTCACGTGTACTCCTCGGGCGCACCGGCAACGCTGCCGGGGGTGGGTCAGCCCTTCCAGGTGAAATCTGAAGGCAAAAGCAACGCCGCGGAGACCATGTCTTCAAATATCGAAGTTGATACTCCTGCCTACTGCGAGATTTCACCGCCCGTCGAGCGGGCTTGTGTTCAAATGGTGTATTCAAGTATCGGACATGATCCGACTACCCCGAAGTCGCGGAGGCACGCGGGGTCCATGGCACAGGAGTTTCCGGGCAGCGGGGCCTCGGCCCGGGCCCGTGCTTCGGCTGGACGAGTCTTTCCGAATGCCTGCGGGCATGAAGCGAGGGTGCTCAAGATCCGTTTGTGGCGACGAACTTGACCACCCTCGTGACCGCACTGTGCGTGAAGATCGACGATGACTGGGCCGGGATCGCCCGGCTGCCGGGCAGGCCACCGAGACTGAGTCACTCCGAGTTGCCGTGCCTGGCCGTCATGCAGGCCCTGCTCGGCTTTCACGGCGAGGCCCGCCGGCTGCGGCACGTACGCGCCCACTACCGCGGCATGTTCCCGTACGTCCCGCGGGACGCCGACTGCAACAAGCGTCTGCGGGCCGCGCTGCCGCAGGTCAAACGCCTGATCCGGATCCTCGCCAAGGACACCGACTTCTGGCACGGCACTGTGTGGATCTGCGACTCCACGCCCGTGCCCTGCGGCATGTCGAGGCCCACCGTGAAGCGGTCCGAAGCAGCCGGCTGGGCGAACTACGGCTACTGCCCGTCCCACTCGCGGTTCTACGGGGGGCTGCGGCTGTTCCTGGTGTGCACCCCCTCGGGCATGCCGATCCTGTGGGCCCTGGCCGGCCCGAAGATCGATGAGCGTGAGGTCCTGGCCGCGATGCTGGAGGTCGACGCCCCGCTGGTGGGGGAACGGCCCGGCCTGCTGCTGATCACGGACAAGGGCTTCGCGTCCAGGGCCTTTGAGCGGTCTCGGTCCGAGCAGGGCATCACGCTGCTGCGGCCGTCCATGAAGCGCGCGGCCGTCCGCCCCGGGGAGCCGATGCTCAAGAAGGTCCGCCAGCTGATCGAGTCGGTGAACGACACCCTCAAGGGCCGGCTGGGCCTGGAACAACACGGCGGACGCACGATCGAGGGCATCGCCGTGCGCGTCGCGCAGCGCGTCCTTGCGCTGGCCGCCGCGGTCTGGCACAACTTCCAGACCGGGCAGGCGGTCAGCCGCTCACTGACCGCCTACGACCACTGAACGTGTTCGGAAAGACTTGTCCAGGGGCTGCGTGATGGGGTGATCGGTCTTTGGGTTCTCGTCGGAGCGAAGCGCTCCGCCCCGTGGTGCCGGTGGGGCGGAGCGCATGCGTGGGACGCGGGTCAGCGGCCGGGCCAGGTGATTGACGGCTGTTCGGAGGTGAGGGTGATCTCGAACTGCTCCAGCGGCGGGGCCCCGGCGTCGCGCCACCGGGTGAGGTGCGCCTCGACGGCGTCCCAGATGCGGGACGGCCCGTTCTGCCGGACCGTCCACCGGCCGTCGTGCTCCCGGAGCACTGCCCAGGTGCCGGTGTCGACGTCGAGGAACAGGTGCTCCGTGCGGCCTTCGCGGGTGAGGCCGAGGTGCTGAACGCATGATCCGGCGGTCAGGTCCAGCCCGTGAGGTCTCCGACGAAGTCCGCGTACGAGCGGTTGCTGCCGCGCGGGGCCTCGTTGACGTCGCTGTCGTAGGGGTGGCCCCAGGAGTCCGCCCAGGTGCCCGACATCGTGCACCTGGGCGGAGGCATAGGGCGGCTTGCGACGGCCGGCGTTTCTCTCGGCTCAGAGAATCGCCACGGCCCGTCCGGCGACCTCGCCCTTGGCGAGCTTGTCGACGTACTCCGGGATCTGCTCGAACGTGATGGGTACGACGTTCGAGGCGATGTTGCCACTGGCCATGAGCTTGAGTACCTCCTCGGCTTCGGACTTCTCGCCGTTGGAGGCGCCGACGATGGTGATCTCCTTGAGGATGACCTGCTGCATGGAGAGGGTCGCTTCCTCGCGGGCCAGTCCGATCTGCACGATCCGACCGCCGTGCTTGATGGCGTCCACGGCTGAGGCGGTGGTGGTGCCGAAGCCGGCGAAGTCGACGATCACGTCAAGGCCCTGGTCCGCGAAATCGCGGATGTCCTTGGACACGCCGCCGACTCCGAGTTCATCGGCCGTGTCCCAGACCTTCTCGTTGACCTCGGCCACGTAGACGGTGGCGCCCAGTTCCTTGGCGATCTGCGCGCCGAGCGAGCCGAGTCCGCCGAAGCCGATGATGCCCACGTTCTGCCCGGCCTCGACACGGCCGAACGTCACGAGTGCGCGGTAGGCCGTGCGCGCGGCGTCCATCGCCGGAGCGGCCTGCGAGAAGTCCACCTCCTCGGGCACGCGCACGACGAGGTTCGCCTTGACGACGACCTTCTCGGCGAATCCACCGTCGACCGCGGTTCCGGGGCCTTCGGTGACGGCCGGGATTCCCACGCGGTCGCCGACGGCGAATTCGCTGACGTCCGAACCGGCGGCGCTGACGACGCCGGCGGTCTCGTGGCCCAGGATGATCGGCTTGTGGCCCAGCAGGGGAGTCAGGGTGCCGTCGACGAAGCTCACGTCGCTGTGGCACAGGCCGGAAGCCTTGACGTCGATGACGATCTCGTCAGCGCCCGGCTTCGGATCCTCGCGCTCGACCAGCGTGAACGGTTCGTTGACCTCGTTGAACTGCCATGCCCTCATGTCGGCTCCCTCCTGTGGTGAGCACCCACAACCGGGTGCTAGTTAAACTTTAAACGTTTTCGGTCGAAAGTCGAACGGCCCGGTGTCAGACACACGACAGGCGGGCCCCCGCACCGGGAACCGGCGCGGGGGCCCTGCTGTGCCCGGTCGGCTCCGGGAGGACGGGGTCGCTACGGGACCCGGCGGCCGCCGTGGGGCTGCGAAGCGGGTGGCGCGGGCGCCGGCCGTCCGATGGGGCGGCGCCTACGCCTTCGGCCCGATGCCCGCCGTGTCCGTACCGGCGTCGTTCTGCGGCTCCGCGGGCTCCACCACCGGGATGGCGCCTGTGGTGGTCACGATCGACGGCGTGAGCACAGAGGCGTAGTCGTGCTGGGTGGAGTAGGTGAGGAAGCCCAGGTGCGCCTCGTAGCGGTCCAGGACGTCGTCGATCACCTGCTGGGGGGCCAGGCCCATGAGGTCGTAGCCCTCGGAGCCGGTCTGGGTGAACACCTCGACCCGGTAGTAGACGTCCGTCTGGCGGGAGATGCGTCCGCCGAACATCGGCACCGGGGCCTCGACGGCCTGCACCTGGTAGTGGAAGTCGCGGTGCTCGGGGATCGTGACCACCAGCGCGTGGCCGGAGATGCCGGTGTGCTCGTTCGGGACCGGGTCCAGCGTGGCCTGGTAGCCCTGCTTCCCGAATTCGCGGACCACGTCGGCCAGCGCCGGCTGCACGGTGCGCTCCATGAACTGGGCCACCTGCTTCTTCGAGGGGTAGGAGCGCATCCGCTCCAGCCGCTGGCGCCAGGTGCGCTCGGGCGCGTGGCCGCCGTGCGCCGCCGTCGACTGCCGGCGCAGGACCCGGCCCTCGCGCTCGGCCCGCTCCATGCGCAGGGCCTTGGAGAAGGAGGCCATCACCAGCCAGGCGATGACCGTCACCGGCAGGGCGAAGATGAGCGTCGCGTACTCCATGGTGGTGACCCCGCCGGCCACCAGCATCGCGATGGTCAGCAACGCGGTGAGCACCGCCCAGAAGATGCGCAGCCACTTCGCCCCGTCCTGCGACGGTTTGGGGATCGAGGAGGAGAAGTTGGACATCACCATGGCGCCGGAGTTGGCGCTGGTGAGGTAGAACAGCAATCCGGACAGCGTGCCGAGGCCGATCAGGAAGGCGGCGCCGGGGAACATCTCCAGCAGCGCGAACCAGCCCTTCTCCGGGCTGTCCATGGCCTGCTGGGCGAACTCCGTGTTCCCGTCCAGGACCTGGTGCATGGCGCTGTTGCCGAAGATGCTCACGAGCAGGAAGTCGCAGAGCACCGGGGCGGTGACGGCGGCGATGACGAACTCGCGCAGGGTGCGGCCGCGGGAGATGCGGGCCAGGAACAGGCCCACGAACGGGCCCCAGGCCAGCCAGAACGCCCAGAAGAACAGGGTCCAGCCGCCCATCCACTCGGAGCCCCCCTCCTGGTAGGCGAAGGTCTGCAGGGTCCGGTCCGGCAGCGAGAAGACGAACCGGCCGATGTTCTCCACCAGCGCGTTGAGCAGGAACGCGGTCTCTCCGGTCACCAGGATGTAGAGCAGCATGGCCGCCGCACTCCAGATGTTCAGCTCGGAGAGCAGCCGGATCCCCTTGTCCATGCCCGAGGTGCAGGCGGCGATGGTCATGATCACGGCCACGACCACCAGCGCGATCTGCAGGGCCAGGCCCTCCGGGAGGCCGAACAGCCAGGCGAAGCCGACGTTCAGCAGCACGACGCCGATGCCCATGGAGGTGGCGACGCCGAAGACGGTGCCGACCAGGGTGACGATGTCGATGGTGTCGCCGATCCCGCCGCGGACGCGCTTGCCGAGCAGGGGGTACAGGGCGGCCCGGATGGACAGCGGCATGCCCCAGCGGTAGGCGAAGTAGCCCATGGCCATGCCGAGCAACGAGTACATGGCCCAGCCGGCCACGCCGTAGTGGAACATGGTCCAGACCACGGCGTCCTGGGCTGCCGCGGCCGTCTGGCCCTCGCCCGTCGGCGGAGCCATGTACTGGGTGATGGGCCCGGTGACGGAGTAGAAGAGCATGTCGATGCCCACACCGGCGGCGAACAGCATGGCCACCCAGGTGAAGAGCTTGTACTGCGGCCGGGAGTGGTCGGGGCCGAGCCGGACGGAACCCTCCTTGGACAGCGCGACCCAGAGGACGAACACGATCACCACGGTGATGGTCAGGACGTAGAACCAGCCGAGGTTCTCCGCGATCCAGGCCACCATGGCCCGCATGGTGTCGGCGGCGTGCCCGGGCGCGAACATGGCCCAGAGGGAGAAGGCGACGATGACGGCCGAGGAGATGACGAAGACGCGCCAGTTGACCTTGGGGCCGGGCTCCTCGATGAGTTCCGCGGGGGCCTTGCTGAGCTCCTGGCTGGAGACGGGGGGACGGTTCTCGGCCTCCTGGCCGTGGCGCCGCCGTTCGGTGCCGCCGAGGTGGCGGCGTTCGATCGGGGCCTTCGGCGGCTCGCCTCCGGGGCGGGGCGTGTGTACGGCTTCGGGCATGCAGTCCTCCTCCTGTCGGCGACGGGTTCAGGCGGGCGCCGGCGTGGGCAGACGTCCGCGGCCTCGATCTGAAGGGGGGAGGCCGTGCACAGTGGGCGCCCTGTCGTGGGGCCCACCTAGCCATTAGAACGCCTAACAAAATGATCTCCGTGAATCGCTCCGGATTCGGTAGAGATCTCAGATGTTGGCTGTGACCTGGGCTTTCGCGGTGATCAGGTAGTGGTTGACGGCTTCGTATTCGGCGGGCGAAATGTGCCTTATCTCACCGTGGGGCCGGGTCTGGTCGTACCAGTCGGTTGCTGCCGCGCGGGGAGGGGGGCCAGCCGGTGCTCCAGCGCCTCGCGGGCGACCGTGGGGCCCTCGCTCTCCCGGAGGACCGGCGAGCCGAGCCCCCGCTTCTAAGAGGGGGAGGATGTCAAGCACGCTTTCTTCCGGCTGCTCTACATCGCGGCCCTGCGCGACAAGGCCCGGGACTGGGCCACCAACATCGCCATCAGCGACCAGCCGATGAGCAGCGGCGCCAAGATCGAGTTCCATCATGTGTTCCCGCGCGCCCGTGTCCAGTCGGCCTACGCGAAGGAGGAGCGGAACGGTCTGGCCGACCTGGTCTTCGTGACCGGGCAGACCAACAAGATGATCAGTTCGAAGCTTCCCTCCGAGTACATGGGAGGGATCGACCCGGACCGCCTCGCCGAGCAGTGGGTTCCCGGCGATCCCGAGCTCCGTTCCCTCGACCGGTTCCCCGAATTCCTGTCCGCACGGCGGCGGTTGCTCGCCAATGTCCTCAACGACCTACTTGGTCTGCCCGTCCCCGACGAGGCGGCTCCCCGTAGGGAAGTCGACGAGCCGCCCGCCGACGACGAGCTGATCGCGGAAGGGCCGACCGCACCGTCTCTGGTCGCCGCGCGTGTCCAGGCACTTCGCACGGAACACGGCGTGGAGGTCCACGCGGTCCACGACGGGCGGCGCGTCAACGGCTACTACGACCCGTCGTCCCGGACCGTGACCATTCCGTCCGGGCCCGGCCGGGGTGAATACGAGAGTCCCAGCGGAGCGGCAGTCGCTGTGGTGCGGGCGCTCGATCCGCACGTCAGTCCGCATCGCAACGGTCGGTCCTTCTGGATTGTCACGGCCACGGGGGAGTTCTTGCAGAGCATTCGGTAGCGGTGACCTGCCGCTTCACGAGCCGGGGTACAAGGCGTCACGTTCGCGGGGGCCGGTGGTCTCCGCGGTCCATGAGATTCTCGCCGGTGTGTGCGCGAGGCCGGTTGAGCTCTCCCGTTCGGACTGTCGACGGCGGGCCTCAGATCAGGTGGTTCGCGCACCGACGTGACACTGGGGCTCACCGAAGGAAGTGGACGTGGAGCAGTTCGCCGCGGGCAAGGTTCTGCGCAGCAGGTACCGGCTCGACCGGATTTTGGGCAAAGGGGCGATGGGGCACGTCTGGCAGGGGACGGACGTGTATCTGGAGCGTCCTGTCGCCGTGAAGACCGTTGCCGCGGACCTGCTAGCCCTGCCCGACTGGCGCCGCACCGCCCTGGCGCGCTTCGAGCGGGAGGCGAAAGCCGCCGCCCGTCTGGACCACGCCAACATCACCACCGTGTACGACGCGGCCGTCACCGAGGACGTCTGCTGCCTGGTGATGCAGCTCGTCGACGGGACGACCCTCGACAACGTCGTCGACAGCGCCGACGGCGGCCGCCTGCCCCTGTCCGCCGCGGTCTCCGTGGCCGCGCAACTGTGCTCCGGGCTGTCCGCCGCGCACGCCGCCGCTCTCGTCCACCGCGACCTCAAGCCCCAGAACATCATGGTCCGCACCAGCGGTCTGGTGAAGATCCTCGACTTCGGTCTCGTGAAGGTTCTCTCGGACACCGACCCGCAGCTCACCATGACGGGCGAAACGCTTGGCAACTTGGCGTACGCCTCGCCCGAACTCCTGGCCGGCGAAAAGCCGTTGGACGGGCGCAGCGACCTGTACGCGGTGGGGTGCCTGCTGCACCACATGCTCACCGGCAGCCCTCCCTTCCACAGCGAGGGCCCCGCCGAGCTGGTGACCCGGCATCTCACCGCGTCCCCGCCCCGGCTGGCTGACCGCGGCGTCGACGCCCCGGCCGCGCTTCAGGAGCTGGCGGACGCACTGCTCGCCAAGCGCCCCGAGAACCGCCCCAGCGGGGCGGCGGACGTGTACGCGGCCCTCGCCCCGTACCTGCCGGCCCCCGACCCGGCGTTCGCGACCCGCCGCATGCCGCCGGAGGACCCCCGGCGGCCGTTCCTCGTGCCCCAAGGACCGGTCATGCCCCGACCGGCGGCCGGACCTTGATCAGTTCCCTGAGGAACGGGCTCGGCTCCCCGTGCCAGAAGACATCGAGGCTGTCCCGGGCGCGTGTGGTCGCCACGAAGAGCAGGGACCGGGCGCGCTGCATCTCCGTCCGGTAGCGCGCCGGGTCCGTGGTCCGCCGCTGCTGGACGCTCGCACGCGGCACCAGCCCGTCGGTCGCCCCGGCGATGATCATGCGCTGGTACTCGAGTCCCTTGAACCGGAACATCGTGCCGATGTGGACGCCGCTGTCGCCGAGGGGCCCCTCCGGGCCGATCTCCAGTGCCCGGATGCCGTGCTGAGCCAGCGTGTAAGCGGCTTCGCGCGCCATGTCGTTGGTCGGTACGGCGATGGCGATCTGCTCGTGCGGCACCTGACCCCAGGACTCGATCAGCGCGGCGATCGCCTCGCGCTCGTCCTCCCAGTCGTCCAGCCTGTGCAGGTCCGGGACGGCACCGCTGAGCACGGACCGGTACCCGGCCAGCGTCTCGGTGCTGCCGTCGAGGTCGTCGTACATCTCGTCACCGAGCACGTTCAGCGCGGAGCGCAGGATCTGCCGGGTGGTGCGGTAGCTCAGCGACAGCTTCGACGACCGGCCACGGATGTTGATACCGAGGCTGCCGAGGGTCACCTGGTTCTTGTAGATGCGCTGGTGGGTGTCACCGACCAGGAAGAGGTCGTTGCGGTCCGGAGCGGTCATCGCACGCAGCATCTTCCAGTGCGCGGGCCGCAGGTCCTGAGCCTCGTCGACCACGATGTGCCGGTACCGGTAGCGCAACCAGCCTCCCGAACCGTCGGCCATGTGGATGTTGTCCAGGCCGCCCGCTTCCTCCCGCCGGCGATCGATGGCCTGGATACGCCGGGCGCGTGCCACCTCCAGCTGCGCCGCCCGCTCCGCGACCTGGTCCCACGTCTGGGCTCCGAGCCGGTCCAGACGCTGGGCGAACCGCTCGGCGAGCTGTTCCAGGTCCGCGCGTCCCCGGTGCCGCGCCCCGACAGGAGCCGGTCCACGCCCGGTTCGTCGTGCAGGTCCGGCGGGACGACGGCGGCCAGGGCCTGCGGGTCGTCCACGGAGTCCAGGACGTCGCCGATGAGGTCGTTGAGCGGGAGCGGCGCACCGGTGTCGTCCAGCCGGTGCGCGAGCAGCGAGCGCAGCGAGAACTTGTACGAGGCGTTGGCGACGTACCCGGCCCGGTGCGCCGCGTCCTGCGTGGAGTCGTTGAACAGCAGCGTCTTGCGCTCCTCCGGCGCCAGCGCGATCTCCTGGCCGCCGGTGAACAACTGGGTGACCGTGGCGGAGGCGAGCGCGGCGAGCGCGGTGCCGAGGAACCTGATGCCGTTGTCGGTGTTGCAGGCCGGGCAGGTGTCGTCCCGGGCGGCCTGGTCGGCGGTCTTCTTGTCCAGGAGGGCCCGCGCGAACCAGGCGTCCTGCAGCCCCTCCCCGTCCCCGGCGACCGGCATGCGGTACGTGCTCTGCGCCCCGTCCAGCACCACGACGGACTGCGGATCGGCACCGCCCGCCTGCTTGGGCGCGGTGCCGGTGAGCGCGGCGAGGGCGTCCCGCGCCTCGGCCGGGGTCGCCGAGATGAAGTACCGCAGCCGTCGCTTGTCCCGTCCGACGGAGGCCTGCCAGATCTTCGTCGGACTGGCCTCCAGCTTCTGCGGGTCGGCCTCCGGGGACAGGGCCGCCCAGCCCGAACGGCCGCACATGCGGCAGTAGATCGCGGGCAGATGGGCCTGGGCCGGCCGCTGCACGGTGTCCGAACCCGGCAGTGCCTGCGGCCGCCGCGAGTCCGCCGTCGGCCAGTCGTCGCTCTCGGACGGGTCCTCGGAAGCGGACGCCGCGGTGAGCGCGGAGCGTCGCGCGACGGTCCGCTCGTCCTCGTACCAGCGGAACTCCGGCCGGGCGCCCACCCCGCTCAGCACCCGCCCCACCGGACGGACCCACAGGTGCGCCTCGATGTGCAGCAGCGGACGCGGCCGGCGCGCGTCGGACTCCGGGTCCCGCGCGGACGACAGCAGCGCCACGAACCGCGACAGCGCCTCCAGCGCGAGCCGCGGGTTCTCCCGCGCGGTGCGCGCCCACGCGTACCCGAAGCGGGCCATGCGGTCCCGCAGTCCCCATTCGTCGAGCGGCTCGCCGTTCAGCAGCGCGAGCACACCGTGGGTGAAGTCGTGCTTCTTCAGCAGCCGCCCGATCTGGAAGGCGTCCAGGCCGCGCCGCCCCAGCAGCCGCTCGGTCAGCCCGTCCAGGTCGAGCCGGTCCGGGTCGGACTCCACGCCCGGCCCGCCCGAGACCTCGATGACGTCCTTGGGACCGGGCGGCTCGGGCAGCTCGTAGTCGATGTCGCCGACGAAGTCGTCGGCGCTCAGCCGCTCCTCACCGATCACCGCGTCCGGACCGAACGGCACGCCGAACACCTGCTCGGCGACGGTGAGGATGCCGCCGGTGTCGCCCCCGCCCTCACCGAGGGTCGCCGAGGTCGCCACCGGGCAGATCGAACCCAGCGGCCGCTCCGGCTTCGAGGCGCCCACGGCGGACGCCAGCCGCCGCAGCAGCATCGCCACGTCGGTGCCCTGCGCCCCGTCGTAGGTGTGGAACTCGTCCAGCACCACGTACGCCGGGTCGGCGCCCTCCCACAGCGAACGGTCCTCGGCCCGCTGCAGCAGCAGGTCCAGCATCTTGTAGTTGGTGATCAGCACGTCCGGCGGCGACTGGCGCATCTCCTCACGCCGCGTCATCACCCGCCTGAAGTCCGTGTCCGGCTTGTCCCCGATGTAGAGACCGGCCGTCACCTGGGCCAGTTCCGGCTGCGCCAGGTAGTCGCCGATGCGGCCGGCCTGGTCGGTGGCGAGCGCGTTCATCGGGTACAGCAGTACGGCCTTCACCCCGCGCCGGCCCAGCGCCTTCTGCCGCCGGCAGTGGTCGAGTACGGGGATCAGGAACGACTCGGTCTTGCCGGACCCGGTGCCCGTCGTCACGAGCGTCGGCTCGGCCGCCCCCTTGTACGTGCTCAGCCGCTCCCAGGCCTTCGCCTGGTGCCGCCACGGTGTGAACGACGGCTGCCACTCCAACGCCGACTTCCACTCGTCGTCGGCGGTGTGGAACGGCGTCCTGATCCGCAGGTACGGCCCCCGGAAGATGCCCGTCTCCGGATCTCCGAGGAACCGCTCCAGCGCGAGCCGCGTGTCCTCGTCGGCCAGCGCGTACGTCGTCGTGAGGTACTGCGTCAGACTGCCGCGGAGCTGCGCGGCGGCCAGGGCGGGCTTCACGAGGACCTTTCGGGCAGGACGGTTACCACGACCGCCGGTACGCACCACCGCGACAGCCGGGCATCGGCACCGTGACGATCAGCACCAAACATATCGGCCACCTCGGACAACGACGCCCACCTGATCGAATCCCGGACCGATCCGGTCGCCCGGCACGGCGGGACGCGGGTGCCGGCGATGCCCATGACCGAAGGCATCCACCCGACGGCTGCCCTTTCCGGGCCCGCCGCCGGGCACCGGCCCCGAGGAAGCACGAGGTTAGGATCACTGTGTACACGCGGCTTGTCATGTTGAGGTCACGGGGGTGGAGGTACGCAGCATGGGCGTACATGGTGCAGGCGCGGGCCAAGAGGGCGGCGTCGATCTGAGGGTGTCGAGCCAGGGCCTCACCAGACTGGCCGGTGACCTCGACGACATGCAGGATCACCTCGACAAGCAGGTCAGGCGAATGGACGCGATCGTCGACCGCATCGAAGCGGGTTGGCGAGGGCCGGCGGCGACGGCGTACCGCGAGTTCCACCGGGCGACGGCCGAGGACGCCGTGCGCATCCGTGAAGTGATCCGGCACCTCGAGCAGGCCGTACGCCTCAGCCGGGACGGCTTCACGGAGCAGGAGCTGGAAGTGGTGGCCCGACTGCGGAGCATCCAGGTGGACATCGACAGCGAGGTCGACAAGCTCTCGACATCGAACCCGGAGACGACCGCTCCCGCCCACCCGCGCAGCAGCCTCGACTCCTTCTGACGCCTCTGAGGGAACCTCTGCCGCAACCGCGACGACACCTACGAAACGGGGAACCATGCCGACCGGGAGCGCGAACGACGATCACATAACCGTCTCTTTTGCCACCCTCCGCGAGCTCGCCGCCGAACTGGAGGACATCCTCAAGAAGCTCAACGGCAGTCTGGACGACCTCCACGACCGGGTCGTGCCGGTCGTGCTGTCCTGGGAGGGGGAGGCCCGCGAGGTCTTCGTCGACAAGCTCGACGAGTGGGACCGTTCGGCCCAGGACCTCCAGGCGGCCCAGAAGTGGCTGCACGAGTGCGCGACCACGAGCCACATCAACTATGCGGCAGCGCACCGGGCCGTGTTGCGCGGCTGGGGGGCCGGCTGATGGGGACACCGCCACCGCCGGGCCAGAACGGCACCATCGACGTCAAGCCGGCCGACCTCCACCGCGTCTCCGGCGGTGTGGCGAGCCAGCAGCAGCTGATGGACAGAGGCGCCGGGAGTCTGCTCGGCGATCTGCACAAGTACCCGGATGCCGGCGGTTACGGCACCTCGCCCCAGGCGTTCGCGACGTCGTACGTCAAGGTGGGCAATCGCTTCCTCGAAGTGTGGGCCAAGAGCATCGTCAGCATCGGGGGCGCGGCGGTCGGCTTCACCGCGACGGCCAACGCCTATGCGAAGGCCGAGGCGGCCAACGACCCCAAGGGGAAGGCGAAGCCGGTCGTCCAGCCGTTGCCGAAGGTCATGGAGAAGGCGCCCGCCTACGGCTCTGTGCCGAATCTGAAGTGGGGCGACGACGGCGGCGACGACTTCATCCGCAGGCTCCTCGAGTGGGTGCCCGAGCCGGTCCGGGACGTGCTGAGGCCGGTGGTGAAGCACGCCTTCCGAATGGGCAAGGTCGCCGAGGTCTATCCGTTCCCACAGCAGCACCACCTGAACTCGCTGTCCAAGGCATGGATGGCGACGACCGCCTCGCTCTCCACGGTGGAGAGCGGGCTGACCGGGAACGTCAGCAGCATCACGCAGCAGGCCCACAGCGAGTGGTACGACGCGATGCGCCATTTCTGCAGTTCGCTGTGGGGCACGACGGCGTGGGGCGGGAACCGCGAGAACTACAAATGGAAACACGACAGTTCCTCCTCGCAGACCGCCACCCACCCCGTGATGACCGTGCTGTTCGACACGGCCCGGAAAGTCGGGGATCTCCTCTACGATTTCGCCGAGGCGGCCGTCTACCTCAACGGCGAGGTGTGGGACGTCTATATCGAGGCCGTACGCGACGCGATTCCGAAGGTCGAGGTCAACCTCAAGGACGGCGTCGGCATGGACGACGTCAAGGGCCTGGTCAAAGGCTTGGGCAAGAGTATTGCGAAGGGTGCGTCCCAGTTGGGCCAGGGAATCGTCCTGAACATGGACACCGCCAAGCTCAACGCGATCGTCACCGAGTACAACCGACGGGTCGACGGGCTCGTGCCGAAACTCGACGCGCTCATGGGCCCGTTGGACGAGGCGCACCGGAGTGCCCCGAAGTTCGAGGCCCAGGAGGCGCGTGCGGAAGCCTTCGGCATGCGGGCGCTCAACGAATTCAAGACCGAGCATCGCTGGACCGAACCGGAGGACACCAAGAACGGCGTCTACCGCATCGATCTGGCGAGCAGCGAATGGCTCGAGAACGGACACACCCTGGACAGGCACGTAGGAAAGAGCCCGGAGCAACTGGCTCAGCGCCTGCGTGATCAGGGCGATGATCCGACCGGGACCTGGGTGCACGGGAAACCCAAAATCGCGGGGGCGTCCAGCTTCACCGATCTGGAGAGCGCGCAACGGTCCACGCAGTACAACATCGACTCTCATTCCGCCGAGATCAAGGCGTGGCTGGATGGCCCGCCCGACCCTAATGATCCGTACAAGAAAATAGTTGGCCCAGGGCCCAACGGCGACGTCACGGGTGTCAGCGTCAGGAAGCAGCCGTACGACCCGTCCGATCCCATGACGGGGTTCAAGGAAGGGGGAATGAATGTCAGGCCCATTGAAGTGAAGAACATAGATACGCGCCTGAAGTACGATCCCAACCTTGATCCGCCGTTCGTTGTCGTCACTTCCATGCCGGCGCTGTGACCGATCCGTCTGAAAAGAGAATGCGAACTATGACCCAGGCCCCATGGGAGGACGCTGTCCTGCGTCTGCTGGAGGACGTTTACACCTTCGCGGCGACCGGCCCGAGGACCCTTGCCGGCTGGCAAAGGGACGCACTGGCGGTGATGAACCGGGAGGTCGACGATCCTCGCGGATGGATCACCTTGGACTGGGACAAGGACAACGACGAGGAGCGGACCGGGAGCCGCCCCTGTTATCCCTTCGTCCCGCTGCCCGAGGCGGGGCTGGGCAGCCGGCTGTACCCCGTCACGGCCGAGACGGCCGCTCGCCTGTTGGTTGAGATGACGTACGAATGGGGACCGGTCGGAACGGAGGAACAGACCAGGGCGGCGCTCGCTGACGCCCGAACCGTGCTCGACCGGTACGGAGACCGAGTCTCCTGTTACAGCAACGTCACTGAAGCGGCGAAAACCCCGTCACCGGACCTCACGAACGGGGTCACCGGCTGGGCTCCTCTCACCGAGTTCATCGGTGACTTCGGGTTCGTCGTCGCCTCATCCGAAGAGGTCGGAGTCTTCTGGTCGTTTGACGCCAGGTGAGGGGGCCCACTGTGATGCGTACCCGAAGCGCGACATATCCCGACCGCGAAACGGCTCAGTGGGCCACACAGCAGGTCGTCACTGCGAACGAGCAGGTCATCCACCGCTGGCTGGCACGATCCACGAGGTCACGACTGACCATTGAGGCGTCCTGGCCCTCCCGGCCCGAGCCCGTCGGGCAGGTACTCCTCCAGGCGATGATGCTGGCGGGGCGGGAGCCCGTCGACGTACGGGCCGCGCGCGTGATCCTCAGGCGCGACGCGTCCCGTCCCCACGGATTCGTGGTGCACTCCACGTTCCCCATCTATCTGTGACCCAGTAGAGGCTGAGTACCCGTGCCCCTGACCCCTCTCGAACATGACCGCCGCTACGGCGAGCTGGACCAGGTGATCCGCGCCTACGCCGGACAGCAGGCCGACGACACACCGGAGCGACCGAGCCTGGCGCTGACCGCTTACCTGCGGCACACCTGGCACACCCGCCCGTGGGCGCTGGCCATCGCCGAACGGCAGTTGCGCGAGTACGCCGAGCACCCGCCCGGACGCCTGCGCCTGCGCCTGGGGGAGTTCTACGCCGTCCCCGACGTGGGACTGCCCGAGAGCGAAATCCAGCAGTGGCTCCGCTGTCTCGCCGACCACATCAAACACAGCGTCACCGAGGGCGCGGCCCCGCCCCCGGGCACGCCCGTGACGCACTGGGAGTGGCACGCGCGCTTCCCGGAGCTCGGACAGCTCCTCGGCGGCTGGTTCTCCCAGGACATGCCGGACGAATGCGACGACCACGAGGCGGCCGTCGCCGACTACCTCGCGCACACCGACCCGCACCTCGTAGCCCGGCTCATCGGTGAGCTCCACGAACTCCTCGCCCTCGACTTGAACGAGTCCGACTACGCCTTGGCGGCCGCCGAACTCGGCATGGAGGTCGGCCCGCCCGAGCCGTTCTCCCACGGCGCCTGGTTCCAGTCGCTGGCGACGACGCTGGCCGGCATCTGATCCGGCCTTGAGGACGCTCTCCACCCATGCGCGACGAATTGCTCCGGGGTCGGTGGAGGCGACGCTTGTGTGCAATGTTGCCTTTGCCGTGAGCGGCAGGAGGGGTTCGATGTTCCGTACGGCCCGATTCTGTACTACCGGCATCAGATGGCCTTGTCGTGCTGCATGACCCGCAGCAGGACGAAGGTGTCCCCGGAGGACGGCGCGAGGACCACACCGCGCCGGAACTGGTCGACGCGGATGGTCCGGATCTGCTTGTCCTTCGCGTTCTTCAGGCTCTCCGGCTTCAGCCCCGGGTCCTTGAAGAGCTGGTCGAGGGTGAGCCGGCTGAACTTCTCCCAGGCGTCGGGCACGCCCTTCCTCACCGGCGGCTGGAGCTTGGGGAGTTCGGCGAAGAAACCGATGTCGAAGGCGAGCTGCGGCATGGAGCGACCCGAAGGTGCGACAGCGGGGCCGGGAGCGGGTCCGGCCGGACCGCACCGGGGCGTCAGCTTCTGGGACGAGTACCGGGTGTGTGGCCGAAGGTGCGGCGGAACACGTCGATGAAGGTGCTGGCGGACGACCAGCCGCACCGGTGCGCGACCGTGGTGACCGGTGTGTTCCCGGCCAGCAGCACCAGTGCGTGGTGAAGACGCAGTTGGGTGCGCCACTGCGGGAACGTCATGCCGAGGTCGTTGCGGAACAGCCGGGACAGGGTCCGGCCGCTCGCCCCGACGGCACGGCCCAGTTCGGCCAGGGTGCGGCCGTCGGCCGGATCGGCGCGCAGGATGTCGCACAGCGTCCGCAACAGGGGATCGGCCGGGGCGGGCAGGTGCAGCGGTTCCTGTGGCGAGGCCCGAAGCCGGTCGAGCAGCACGGCGCGCAGCCGGTCCCGTTCGGGACCGCTGTCGTCCGGAGAACGGGTGTAGGCGATGATCAGTTCGCGCAGCAGCGGGCCCACGGCGAGGACGGTCGGGGCGGCAAGGTCCAGCGGGTTCTCGTCGGCGGGCAGCCCCACCAGGTGCAACTGGATCTCGCCGTGCGCCTGGTGGGCGTGGACGGTGCCGGCGAGGGAGTCCGGCCGGGGCGGACGAGGGGACGATCTGCAGGAGCGGGGCGGTGAGATCAGGCCAGGTGCGGCGCACTGCGCCCAGACCGTCTTGCCGGGGCCGCCCGAACGGCGCGGGCAGCACCCCCACCGGTCGGCCAACGCCGCTACGAGCAGCAGCCCGCGCCCGTCCTCGCCGCCGGCCGGCCGGTCAGGCCTGATCCGCGGCGCGCAGGGCCCGCGCCAGCCACTCCAGCTCCTCGGTCGCGTCGGGCGCCGCGTCCTGCCCGCGCACGCGGGCGACAAGCCTGTGGTAGCGCTCCGCCTCTGCCTCGATCCCGGCCTCCAGGCTGCGCAGCACGGCGGCCCGATCGGCCTCGCCGAACAGCGGGGAGAGCACCTCGGCCGCCTCCGGTGCCTCGGGGGCGACCCCGCGTTCTCTGACCTCCGCGACGATCTCCACGATCTGCCTGGCCCACCAGATGGACGCCCCGGGGGGACGGCCCTGCCCCGGTGCGGGCGTGTTGAGCTCCAGCCATGTGCGCAACCGGGTGCGAAAGCCGGGGTCCCGCACCAGTTCGGCCAGTTCGATCCAGGCGTCGACCTGCTCAGGTGCGGGATCGTCGGGCAATTCGATGCGGTAGGTGAGGATGCGGTCGCGCAGGCGCGGCTCGACGTCGAGACCGCCGAACACCTCCTCCTTGAACTCGTCGATGATCTGCTTGCGTTCGGCGGCGGAAAGCCGTGCCAACTTGTTCATCAGTGCTGTCTCCTCAGCGGTGGATCCACGTGTCGCCACGGTGGACAGGACGGCCCGGCTCACCTTGAGCGAGCGGATCTGCGCGTCGAGCGCGGCCACGTGCGCGTGGGCGACCTCGGCGACCGTGGTCCGACCGCTCAGCACCCGGCACACGTCGTCGAGCCCGAGGCCCAGCTCCCGCAGGGTGCGGACCAGTTCGACGCGGGCCACGGACCCGGCGTCGTACAGCCGGTAACCGCTCGCGGAGCGGGCCACGGGTGGCACCGCTCCCTCGTCCGACCAGAAGCGCAGGGTGCGCACCGGAACTCCGGTGCGGTGCGCGAGTCGGCCGATGGTGAGCACATCGGTGCGTTCGTCGTCCATGAACGAGATCCTGGACCCTCCAGCCGCTGGAGACTCAAGCGCCTCAGTGCGGCATTTTGTAAGTTCTCCAGAGCTCTGCCGAGTGCCCTCACCACCGCCGGCGCCGACGGCACGCGCCTCCTCACCTTTGATCAGGCCGTAGATTGATCAGATCGGATGAGGAAGCTTCAGGAATTCCGGAGTTACGTCATCAGCCGGCCGAGCAGCGAACGAGAAAAATCCAGGGCCAGGGGCTCAGGACCCCAGCGGGGGCCACGGGAACTCACTGGATGTCGCACATCAAGGGGCCTCTGCCCGCTGTGACATGACTGTGACGGGTGAAGTGGCCTCCGCCACAGACGGTCCGGTGCGGTGCTGATGAGGTGGCCGGATGCGTGCAGCCCCCCTCATCTCCCAAGCCCTGCTCCCGCTCGGACGGGGGTGACGGGCGTGCTGCTGGTGGGTTTACTGACTTCGGCGTTTTGGGGTCAGGGCGGTGGTGAGTCACGTTGGAGTCCGGTCTCGGCCATGAAGCCGTCCAGGATCGCGGGCCGGTACTGCAAGCTCTTGAGCCGGTTGCGGACCAGGGTTTCCAGCCGGTCGACCGTACCGGCGGTGAGATTGGCCAGACTGCGCTTGCACTGTGACCACACGCCCTCCACCGGGTTCAACTCCGGTGCGTACGCGGGCAGCAGGAAGACGGTCAGCCACGAGCGGGCGTCCACCAGTTGCTGCATCGCCTTCGAGGCATGGGTGCTGAGCCGGTCCCAGACCAGCACGATCGGAGCCTTCAGCAGTTGGTGGGCGCCATCGACCAGCCGGATGTAGTCGGCCTCCGACAGGCTGCGCCGCTCGCCCCTGCGGCCGTGGTGGACGCGGATCCGGTAGCACAGCCGGGTCCGGCACCCGGGCCGCAGCGCGATCAGGCCCGCCAGGGAGATCCGACCCGACCGGCGGCCGGACACCGTCACGATCGGGGTGCGGCCGCGCCGGCCCCAGGTGCGCCCGGTGGGCGGCCGCTGGTGCTGGCCGGCCTCGTCCTCGAAGCAGATCCAGCCGCCGGTGGCCGCCCGGGTCCTTTTACCTCCGGCCAGGTGCCTTCCTTCCAGGCGGCCACCGCCTGCTCGTCGCGTTCGGCGGCCCGCCGCCCGGGCATCTGCGGGGTGAAGCCGAGCCGGCGCATCAGCCGGGTGGCGCCGGAGACGCTGTAGGAGACGTGGAACTTCCGGCCGATCAGGGTCGCCACCCGGGCCCCGGTCCACACCTGGGGACCTCCCCCCGGGTGGTGGACACCCTGACCTCCGGCCCCGGTGGGGGCCGGGAGAGGGTGACCGATTATGGTGATTAAGGTCTATTCGCCCGAGTTCAGGGCCGACGCCGTGGCCCTGTTCCATTCGGAGCCGGATCTCACGATCGCGCAGACCGCGCGTGACCTGGGGAT
>NZ_JBIAIV010000075.1:0-7067 GCF_042871645.1 Streptomyces sp. NPDC005774
TTGACGGCGGAACCCCGCTCGATGTCCTGCTCCACAGGAGTTTCGTTTCCTCCCCCTCCTGAAGGCGGGAGTTTCCACGAAAGGACTCAGATGAATGATCGGCAGAGTCGGCACCCCCGACCCTGCCGTGCCGACCGGCACTCCCGCAAGCCGGTCCGACGCGCCGTAAGGAGCGGCGAACCGTTGTGAGGGCCCGCCGGGAATGGCACGATGCGCGGCATCGGTACACGGAGACGGGGTGCGTCTTGGTCGACGGGAATCGCGGGTCACCGGCAGCGTCGGTGTTCGACGCGCTGGGCAGCGACTACGAGAGGGCGTTCGCCGCCTCCGGGGCGCACCGGGCCTCCCTGGAGTGGCTGCTGGAACGGCTCCCGCCCGCCGGCCGGGTACTGGACGTGGGCAGTGGGACGGGCCGGCCCACGGCCGCCACGCTGGCCGCGGCGGGTCACCGGGTGCTGGGGGTCGACGTGTCACCGGTAATGGTGGAGATCGCGTCCCGGCAGGTGCCCGACGCCGAGTTCCGTTGCGGAGACATCCGAGAAATGCCGATCGAGGACGGCTCGTTCGACGCCGTCTGTCTGTACTTCGCCCTGCTCCAGATGTCCCGTGCGGAGCAGGGCGGCCTGCTGCGCCGACTGACCCGGGTGCTGCGGCCGGGGGGCCTGTTCGCACTGGCGACCGTGCCCCTGGACGTGGAGGGCTTCGACGGTGTCTTCATGGGGCAGAACGTGCGGGTCACCAGCTTCGCCGCCCAGGACGTGATCGGCCTGGTGCGGGATGCGGGGCTGACGGTGCTGTCCGAGGAGAGCGTGATGTTCACCCCGGCCCACCCCGACGCCACGCCTGAACCCCAGCTCTTCCTGCACTGCCGGCGCGCGGAGACGGCCCCGGCGAACTGACGCGGGCCGGCCGCGCGGAATGCGGCCCTCGCTACGGGAGCGGGCTCGTCTCGTCCCTGAGGCCAGCGAGCAGTTCGGCCTGGCCGGCCAGGACACCGGACAGGATGGTGCGTGCCACGCGGAGCAGTTCCGCCACGTGGGGGCTGGTCAGCGAGTAGTGGACGGTCGAGCCCTCCTTGCGGCTGACCACGAGGTTCGCCCGCCGCAACACCGCCAACTGCTGGGAGAGATGTGCCGGTTCGATGCCCACCTGGGGCAGCATCTCCGCAACCGCGTACTCACGCTCACTGAGGAGTTCCAGGACCCGGATACGGGCGGGATGCCCCAGGGTTTTGAAGAACTCGGCCTTCAGCTGGTAAAGCGGCGTGGTCATCGTGCCGTCCCCTTCCCGGCGCCGGCCCGGCACCGGGCCCCGGTCCATCGCCTCGCCTGTACGTCGTCGGCACCCGACCTCGACGTTTTCCGACATTAGCAACTTCGTACATCGTTGATGTCCGGTGGTCGCACCCTCGGGGATCACAGGGTGGTCCGGACGCTCTTTCCTCGGCCGTCGAAGTCGCCGCGGGCTACCGCCGTGCCACCGGTCCGACGGCGGTGGCAGGGCGCCCGGTGAGCGACGCGGGCCGGCCACGGGGTGGTGTTCGCCGCTCCCCTGTCCGGCCCGGAGCTGCTCGGCGGTCTCGCGGGCGAAGGGACGGTGGACGGTTCTGTGGGGAGGGTGAGCACGTGACGGTGGGCGGTACGCCGACGTCATCGTTGCTTCCCCGCGCGATGGGCTCCGTCCGTGGCGCGGAGGGGGAACGGGCTGCACGCGGGTCACGGTGCCTCCCGGACGGGCAGGGGTGCCGACCGCGGGGCCCGGGCCGCGGGCAGGACGCCGGTGAGTCGCAGGTGCTCGCGGGCCGCATTGATCGCCTCGGGGGTCGTGGCGTACTCCCGGCCCTCGTGCCGCAGCAGGCCGAGGGCCCCGACGGAGTCGAGGACCTGCCGATGACCGGGACGGATACCGGAGACCATGACGGCGATGCCGCGCCGCCTCAGCTTCGTCACCGCGTCCTTGAGCACGAGAGCGCCGGTGGCGTCGACGACGCTCACGTGCGACAGGCGCAGGATGACGACGCGTACGTCGGCGAGTTCGGTCAGTTCCAGCAGGAAGCGGTGGGCGGCGGCGAAGAACAGCGGACCGTCGAGGCGGTAGGCGACGATGTGTTCGGCGAGCAGCTCGTGCTCCTCCTCGGTGTGGTCGCCCCGGTCCAGCGCCAGCGGTGCGAGCCGCGCCTGCCGGGCGACGGCTCGCAGCGCGAGGAGGCCCGCGACGGCCAGGCCGATGATCACGGCGAGGACGAGATCGAGGACGAGGGTGGCGACGGCCGTCAGCACGAGGATCAGCGCGTCGGAACGGGTGGCGCGGGCCATTGCGCGCAGCGAGCCGACCTCGACCATCCGGACCGCGGTGGCCAGCAGGACGCCCGCCAGAGCGGCGAGCGGGATCTTCGACACCAGCGGGGCTGCCGCGAAAACGATCGCGGCGAGGACCGCGGCGTGGGCGAGCGAGGCCAGCCGTGAGGTTGCTCCGGTGCGGACGTTGACCGCGGTGCGGGCGATCGCGCCGGTCGCGGGGACGCCACCGAACAGCGGCGCGGCCAGGTTCGCCACGCCCTGTCCGAACAGTTCGCGATCCGCGTCGTGCCTCTGTCCGACGGTCATGCCGTCGGCGACGGAGGCGGACAGCAGCGACTCCAGTGCGGCCAGAGCCGCCACGGCCACGGCGGGCGCGACCAGTTCGGAGAGGGCGCCGACGTCGACGAAGGCGAGTGAGGGGGCGGGCAGGCCGGAGGGCAGTTCGCCGATGGGCCGCACCCCGTCCAGGCCGCCGATCTGCACCACGAGTGTGGCCGCGATCACGGCGAGGATGGAGAAGGGCACGGTGGGCCTCCAGCGCGCCCCGAGCAACATCACGGCGGCCACCGAGAGCGCCAGCGCGACGGCGGTCCAGTCGGGGGTGCGGGCGAATTCCTCGAACGCCCGCCAGGCCACTACCAGGACCCGTTCGCCCTCGGGGGCGGGTACGCCGAGGGCGTTCGGGATCTGCTGCAGTCCGATCACGCACGCGATACCGAGTGTGAAGCCCTCCACCACGGGCGCGGGCACGTACCGCATGCTGCCGCCGGCCCGCAGCAGCGCCAGCGCCACCAGGATGGCGCCTGCCATCAGCCCGACGGTGAGCACGCCCGACGGGCCGTGGTCGGCGACGATGGGCACCAGTACCACCGTCATCGCGCCGGTCGGTCCGGAGACCTGGAGGTTGGAGCCGCCGAACACGGCCGCCAGCGCACCGGCGATCACAGCGGTGGCCAGCCCGGCCTCCGCGCCGAGCCCGGAGGAGACTCCGAAGCCGAGTGCTAGGGGCAGGGCGACGACGGCGACGGTCAGACCGGCGAGCAGGTCCCGGCGCGGGTTGCGACGCATCTGGCCGAGGTCGTCCCGGCCGGGCAGCAGTGACGTGATGCGGGACCGGGCTCCGGCGAGCAACAGCGGTACTGACACAACTCCTCGACTTCCCGGCGGCCACGACACGCCGTCGCGCAGTGACGGCGCGAGCCTCGGTGGCCCACGACAACGGATACACATTCAAGCATGTACGCAATTGCTAAATTTAGCAATTGCGCAGATCGGCTAGGCAGTGAACGGCAAAGATGGCAGCACCCGGGCGGCTCGTGCGGTCCGGCCGACCGCCGGTGGTCAGGGCGCCGGCGGTCAAGGCACCGGTGGCCGGTCCGTCAGCCGGTCAACCCCTCATCCGCCTTCGCCACGACGGTTCGACCTGCCGCCACTCGGCCTCCCACTCCTCCGAGCGCCGTTGCCGTATCCGGGACCGGACGAGCCATCCGCCGATCACGACCATCCCCCCGGTGGCGGCGGCGACCGTGAGACCGGCCATGACGGTCTGGAACCGCGCGTCCGCTCCACCGGGCGGCTCGGGGACCAGGCGCCCCGCGTCATCCGTCCACACGGTGACCACGCTGCCCGCCTTGTCCCCGGGGCCGGCCTCGGTCCGGCCCGTGCGGCCGGTGCCGTCGGGAGCCGTCCACCGCACCTTCACCCATGCTCGGCCGTCCCCACTGCCGTCCTCGGTCACCGGCGAGTGCAGCACGTCGGCCGCGTTCTCGGCCAGTACGGCGGGGACGGCACGGGACTCCGCGCGGCGCTCCGCCAGGGACCGGTCCACCGCCCCCGCCGCCGCCAGGCCGGTGAGCGCCCCGGCGAACAGGGTGAGGACGAGGACGACGAGCAGCAGCCAGGCTTCGATCACGTCACTGCGGCGGCGCAGCGGGCTGCTCCGCCAGCGCCAGAGCCACACCCTGCGGGGCCGCGCACCACGGGTCCTCCCCATGGGTCGTCACCTCCTCGCGCGCCACCTCTCCAGGGTGCGTCATCCGGCCGCCCGGCGCATGGGCCGAACGGTCCCGTCCGGGGTCCGGAAAGCTTCGGGGCCACGGCCGCCCTCGGGCCGCACCGTGTGACGCCGGGCCGTCAGGCCGCGCCGGGCACATGGGCCGCCCAGACATGTCGGCGGTCCCCGGCCCTCGGTCGGAGCACCCGGTCGAGCGCGCTGCCGGGCCCGGGCCATCGCTCCCACGCGGCCTGCCGTACACCGTTGCCGGTGTACGGAGCACGGCGCGCACGGCGTCGGTGGCGAACACCGCCCCGAGGTGCGGCGGTGGACGGCCGGTGTCGCCGCGGGCGAGGGCGAACGCCGGCAGCGCGGTCCGGGCGAGGTGTGCGAGGTGGGCGGGGGCCCCTGCGGGAGGGCGGCCACGGCCGGCGCAGGACGTGCCACGCGCAAGCAGTACGCGCGCAGAACGTACGCGGAGCCGGCCATCGCCACCGGCCTCGTCCGCAGTACTGCACTTGGCGCCCGTGCGCGTCACCAAAGCGCGAAAGCGGGTCACCGATGACATCGCAACGGGCGTCATGGGCAAGACCTGAGGCTCTGCGGCAGCTTCACCCCACGACGAAGGAGATCACCGCATGGTCCACAGACATGGCCGGCCCGCACGACGGGCGGCCCTGGCCGCGCTCGGCGCGCTCGTCCTCGCAGCTCTCCCCTCCACCGTGTCGGCCGAGCCGGACCCGGCGGCGGGAACCACGTCCGGCGCAGCCCGGACCGTCGGCGCCGACCGCCCGTCGGCTGCGATGCTCGGAGCACTCCGGCGTGACCTGGGCCTGACCTCGCCGCAGGCGGCCGCGCGGCCGGCCAACGAGGCGGAAGCGGGTACCCGCGCGGGTGTCCTGCGCAACGCCCTGGGCGACCGGTTCGCCGGCGCCTGGGTGCGCGGGGCGGCCTCCGAGGAACTCAACGTCGCGACCACCGACTCCAAGGACGTGGCGGCCATCGAGGCCCAGGGCGCCAAGGCCGTCGTCGTCACCCGCTCGCTGGCCGGCCTCCGGGCCACCAAGGAGAAGCTGGACGCGGCGGCCGCCGCCCGCGACACCGCCGATACCCCACTGTGGTACGTGGACGTACCGGCGAACCGGCTCGTGGTGCAGGCGCGGACGGTGTCGACCGGTGCCGCCTTCGTCAGGGCCGCCGGGGTCGACGACCAGGATGTGGCCATCCTCGTGTCCACGGTCCGGCCGCGACTGCTGCAGGACATCACCGGCGGCGACGCCTACTACATCAATGACACCGCCCGCTGCTCGGTCGGCTTCTCCGTGACCAAGGAGGCGCAGCAGGACTTCGCCACCGCAGGTCACTGCGGCGACCGGGGTGACACGACCACCGGTTTCGATCGGACCACACAGGGCACCTTCCAGGACTCCGTCTTCCCCGGCAGGGACATGGCGTGGGTGGGCACCAACGGCACCTGGACGGCCACGCCGGGTGTCAAGGCGCAGGACGGCCAGGAGGTACAGGTCACCGGCTCGGTGGAGGCTCTCGTCGGGGCGTCGGTGTGCCGGTCCGGTTCGACCACCGGATGGCACTGCGGGATCATCCAGCAGCACGACACCAGCGTCAGCTACGCCGAGGGCACGGTCGACGGAGTGACCCGGACGACGGTCTGCGCCGAGCCCGGCGACTCCGGCGGACCCTACGTCACGGGCTCCCAGGCGCAGGGTGTCACCTCCGGCGGCTCCGGTGACTGCACGCGCGGCGGGACCACGTTCTACCAGCCGGTCAACCCGATCCTCGCCGACTTCGGCCTGACCCTGACCACCGAGCTCGCGCAGACCGCGACACCGGATCCGCAGGAGGGCGCCGAGGACGCATGGGCCGCCGGCCGCGTCTACCCGGCCGGGGTCACGGTGACCCGCGACGGGGTTCGCTATCAGTGCCTGCAGACGCACCAGGCCCAGAGCGCATGGGCGCCCGTCGGCACGCCGGCCCTGTGGCAGCGCCTCTGATGCCCTGCTCCGCGGGGCCCGTCCGGTGCCGGACGGGCCCGGCGTGTCCGGCGGGCCTCACCAGAACCGGGTGGTGAGCGCGGGCCGGCGCACCGCCTGGGCGGCGTCGCGCAGGCTCAGGGCGACACTGATGGTGGCGCGCAGCGCCGACGGCCGTACCGTCTGGGCCGTTTCGGTGGCCAGGACGAGCAGGCAGGCGGCGGCCTGTTCCACCACGGCGACGGAGAAGGTGTAGTCGCTGTCGGCCGCCGCGCGGAACGCCTTCAACGGGATCCCGGCCCCGTCGACGGTCCGCTTGGCGGCCTGCTCCAGGTGCTGTGCGGCCTGGTCGCACACGGAGGCGGGCAGGGTGAGGGTGCTGGAGAACGATGCACTGGTCATGATCCGATTCGTCCCCCTGCATCGGCCTGTTCGATCGGTGGGCGAGACGTTTTCACCGTCCCGCGTGACGGGTTGGAGGCGAATGTCGGGGGCGCGGAGGGGCGCACCGGGGGCGGCCGTCCCTGCCTGTCCGGCCGATCACGCCGGAGGCACGGGGCCCGGCACGCACTCTCCCGAGCTCCTCGGCAGGAGGATCTCCCAGCGGCGTGGGCGTCGCTCCCCGACGGCCCGCGGAAGGTCACTCACGCCCCAGGTGACGGCGGGCGGGAACACGGCGGGGGGGGGGGGGGGGGGGGGGGGGGGGGGGGGGGGGGGGGGGGGGGGGGGGGGGGCGCGCGCCGCCGCCCCCCCCCCCCCCCCCCCGCCCCCCGCCCCGGGCCG
>NZ_JBIAIV010000075.1:7076-27951 GCF_042871645.1 Streptomyces sp. NPDC005774
CCCCGGGGGGGGCGGGGGCGGCGGGGGCCCCGCCGGGGCGCCCCCCCCCCCCCGCGCGCGGGCCCCCCCCCCCCCCCCCCCCCCCCCCCCCCCCCCGCCGGGAGAACCGCTCAGCGGCTCGCCACATGCCGTTCGTCGGGGACGCAGTGGGTCATGGTGAGTCCCTCCACGTCGCGCGGCGGGTTGTCGCCGAGGTTGGCCAGCCGCTTGCGGTCCTCCTCCGTCAGGTCCTGGCTCTCCAGGGGCTTCAGATGGGCGACGTCCTGCGGACTGATGCCGAGGCCGTCGCCGACCCTGCGGCCGAGGTCGTTCTCGGCGAGGAGGCAGTGCCACACCATGCGCTCCTGCACCTTCCGGTCGCACTGGGAGAACAGGTCGACGAAGTTCTTGACCAGGTCGTCGCGCTCCCAGTCCTCCATCAGGCAGTAGCGCTGCCCCGCCTGGAGGTAGTCGTTGGTGCGGGGGATGCGCTTGCGGGTGAGCCGGCCCCGGATCTCCGGGCCCTGCTCGTCGTTCGTCGCGTACTGACCCTCGTGCAGTCCGCCCGTGATCGACGGCTCGTAGTTGACCTGCGGGTTCCCCCCGCCGCCGTCCACGTGGTACGTCATCTGGCCGTCACGCTGGTTGGTGCGCACCTCGGAGTTCTTGGCCTGGTTGACGGGGAGCTGCAGGTAGTTCGGACCGACGCGGTGGCGTTGGGTGTCGCTGTAGGAGAAGGTCCGGCCGACGAGCATCTTGTCGTCGGAGAAGTCCAGGCCGTCGACGAGGACACCGGTGCCGAACGAGATCTGCTCGTTCTCCGCGAAGTAGTTGTCCGGCATCCGGTTCAGCACCATCCGGCCCACCGGCTTCGGTGGGAAGTCCTGCTCGGGCCAGGTCTTGGTGTCGTCCAGCGGGTCGAAGTCCAGCTCCGGGTGGTCGTGGTCGTCCATCATCTGGACGAGCAGCTCCCACTCCGGGTACTCGCCGCGCTCCACCGCCTCGTAGAGGTCCTTGGTGGCGTGGCCGAGAGAGTCGGCCTGCACGTTGGCGGCGTCCTCCTCGGTCATGGAGCGCACGCCCTGCTTGGGCATCCAGTGGTACTTGACGAGCTTGGTCTCGCCCTCGGCGCCGACCCACTTGTAGGTGTTCACACCGAAGCCCTGCATGTGCCGGTAGTCCGCCGGGATGCCCCGCGGGCTGAACAGGTTGACCAGCATGTGCATGGACTCGGGCGTCTGCGACATGAAGTCGAAGATGCGCCGGGGCTGCTGCTCGAAGGTGACCGGGTCGGGCTTGAGGGCGTGGATGACGTCCGGGAACTTGATCGCGTCCCGGATGAAGAAGACACCCAGGTTGTTGCCGACGAGGTCCCAGTTGCCGTCCTCGGTGTAGAACTTCACCGCGAAGCCGCGCGGGTCGCGGGCCGCCTCGGAGGAGTCGCGTCCACCGATGACGGTGGAGAAGCGGATGGCCAGGTCGGTGCGCTTGCCCTGCTCCTGGAAGAGCTTGGCCCGGGTGTAGCGGGAGATCGGCTCGTCCCCCCACTTTCCGTACGCCTCGAAGTAGCCGAAGGCGGTGACACCGCGCGCGTGGACGACGCGCTCGGGGATGCGTTCCCGGTCGAAGTGGCTGATCTTCTCCAGGAACTGGTAGTTCTCCAGCGTTGCGGGCCCCCGGGCGCCGACCGTGCGCTGGTTCTGGTTGTCGTAGACCGGATGGCCCTGGCGGTTGGTGAGTACCTTGCGGTCGTCGCCCGGAGCAGGACCCCGGCTCGAAACATCCGTCATGTCTGTGCACTCCTTCGGCTGCTCATGACTGGTGGCGGGCCGGAGCACGGTGGCGCGCGGCCGCGGGCCGGTCGCCTCCGACTGCGCGGGAACTCCGGTGTCCCGGCAGCCCCGTGTCCCTGTCCCGGTGCCCCCGGTTTCCGGGGAACCACGTGGTCACTCACGCGTCGGTGGCCCGCTCACTGAACGTCCGCCGCCCGACGGCCGGGCCCGCGCGCCTCGCGCACGTCCCGCCGGGGGCTTGCGTACGAGGGCCATGCTGCCGTGCATCACGGAGACCGGCGACTCGGAGCGGCGGCGGCCCGCCGCGTCCGCCGTGCGGCCGGGGTAGTGGTGGGCGGGGCAGCCGGTGTACCCGGTGGGCGCCGGTGTACACCGCGCACTTCCCGGACGGCGTCGACGGGAGCACCGGTGCGCAGCCGCTCGACGGGGTCGGGGTCGGCGAGGGGGGCCCGGCCGAGGGTGACGAGGTCGGCGGCGGGGACCGGCGGCGGATCCAGGAGCTGTACGCGGCGGGGCTGTGCAGCTCGAAGACCGCCGAACTGCTGCCCTGCGTGCGGGGGACAGCGACGGAGGGCCGTCCGAAACGGCGGATGCTCTCCTGGTGAGCGAGTTGACGGTGGAGCGGGATCGCATCGATCTCATGATCGAGCACCTGCGACGCTCCCGCATGCTCCTGGGCGCCGTCATCTCGGCGGCGGTGTCGCGGACCGCTTCGTCGCGGACGGTGGAGCCGGCCCGGCAGACACCGTAGGCGTACGCGGCGCGCGGGAGCGCGACCGGTCCCCCGTTCCGGTCGTGCTCCCGCGGCACGACGAACCTATGTGAATGGCGACACGGCTGTGTATAGCACCGGTGCCCGCTGCGGCGGCCGTGGGACTCAGCCGTGCACAACTGAGTCCGTTACGACCCGTTTCACCCCGCTCGAGCCGGCCGGAACGGGGCCGACGGATCGTCGTTCACCCCGGTGGGTGTGTGGAGGCCGGGCCCGCGAAGACCGGTGTCTCCAGGTCCCCCAGGGCCAGATGGGCGAGCACGACCTCGTACAGGTCGGTGCCGGCGGCCGGCAGTTGGCGCTCAAGGACCGGCTCGGCGCTGCGTACGTGCTCCCGCACGGTCTGCGCGTGGACACCCAAAAGCTGCGCGGCCCGCTCGGCGTTGCCGCCGGCCGCGATCCAGGTGCGCAACGTGCGGCGCAGGGGGCGGGCGTCCTGGTCCAGGCGTTCCAGCAGTTCCCCCGCCCAGGCGCGCACGGCGGGCCCGGACAGCAGGTGGGCAAGTCCGGGGACGGACGCCTCGAAGGTGCTGTCCGCCCGGCCGTCCTGGAGGGTGAACTGGGTGTGCAAGGTCAGGTGCACGACGGCACGGGCGGTGAGGTCGTCGAAGTCGGCGCCCAGCATGTTCTCGACGCGTTCCATACGGGCACGCACCGTGTTGCGGCTCACGCCGAGGATCTTGGCCGTGTTGACGGCGGTGAACTCCAGGCCGAGACGGGTGGTGGCGAGGAGCTCGGCACGGGTGTGGTGCGGCACGGCGTCCAGGGGGCGCAGCAGCCGGGCGGTCCAGCCACGCAGCGCCGCCGGGTCCATCAGCCGCTCGGGACGGGTGCGTTCGGCGTACACCGCGGTCTTGTCCGGGCGGAAGCGCGCCACGGCGAGGGCGCTGACGGCCTGCCCGTACGCGGTGGCGGTCCGGGCGAGGCTCTGCCGGACGCTGCCGCCGAGGAAGGTGTCCGGATGCCGTTCGACCAGGGACTTCAGATCGCCGGCGGTCGCCTCGCGGGGACTGACGACGATCACGTGCCCGTCCATCGCCGGGCACCGCACGACCAGCGCCTCCTCCTCCGTGCCGTGCAGGGCCTCCTCGGCCAGGCGATCGCGGCGGGCGGGCTCGGACTCGACGACGTAGACGCACGCGGTGTCGGCATCGAGCAGGCCCGGCCAGAGTCCCGCGGCCACCCGGCGGGCCGCGACGGTGTCCTCGACCATGAGCAGTTGGAGGATCGCCAGCCGCAGGTCGGCGCTGGCCCGACGTAGCCGCTGCCCGGCCGCGGTGGTCTCACCGGCGGTCAGCAGCAGCTCGATCACCTGGGCGGTGTGCGTGATGACGTCGGCACTGTGCCGGTCGAAGGGGGTGTCCCGGGAGACTGCCAGCGCCCAGGTCCGGAAGGGATGCCCGACCTGCACCAGGCGCAGGTGCCGCTCGCCGTCCTCCCAGGCGGCGGAGGCGATCCGGCCGGAAGTGACATCGGCGACGAGGTTCTCGTCCAGCGCCGGCCCGCTTCCGGCGACGAGCGCGCCGGTGTCGTCCCGGAGCGCCGCCGCCCCGTGCACGGTGCCGGCGAGCCAGTCGACGACCCTGCGGACGCTGCGGCCGGACGGCCGCAGGTGCTCCAGCAGTTCCTGCGCCCACCCGGGCTGTTCACCGGCCGTCGTCGCCGGCTGCGGGATGTTGTCCTTACGCGCTGCCACCTCGGTCTTCCCCTCGTACGCCGGGCCTCTTCGGCCCGGCACCGGACGTTACCCCACGGATGCGGCCGGCTCATGCCGGGCGGACGGGGTGAAGGGGAAGTCCCGCACGACGTCGGCACACCGTCGACACGCCGTCGGCACATGGGCAGCCCACGGGCGGGTACGGGACCAGAGCGCGGGGCCGGGGCGCGGGCGGCCCGGCCGGGGGTGTGCGGTCCTGCCGTGCGGGCGGCATAAGCTCGGTGAATGGCGAAGTACTTCGATGTGCACCCCGAAAATCCCCAGCCGCGCACCATCTCCCAGGTCGCCGCGAGCATTCGCGACGACGCTCTGATCGCGTACCCCACGGACTCCTGTTACGCGCTCGGTTGCCGGCTCGGCAGCCGGGAGGGCATCGACCGGATCCGTACCATCCGCAAGCTGGACGACCGGCACCACTTCACTCTGGTGTGCCGGGACTTCGCTCAGCTCGGCCAGTTCGTACAGATCGACAACGACGTGTTCCGCGCAATCAAGGCGTCCACGCCGGGCAGCTACACGTTCATCCTGCCCGCGACGAAGGAGGTGCCGCGCATGCTCCAGCATCCGAAGAAGAAGACCGTCGGCGTGCGCATCCCCGACCACGTCGTCACCCAGGCGCTGCTCGCGGAGCTGGGCGAGCCCCTGCTGTCCAGCACCCTGCTGCTGCCCGGCGAGGACGAGCCGATGACCCAGGGCTGGGAGATCAAGGACCGGCTCGACCACGTGGTGGACGCGGTGCTCGACTCCGGGGACTGCGGCACCGAGCCGACCACGGTGATCGACTTCTCGGGCGGCGAGGCCGAAATCGTGCGGCGGGGCGCGGGCGACACCTCACGGTTCGAGTAACGGCGGCGCGGTGAACTGCCCCGATACGGGCCGCCGGGATCCGCGGGAGCGGTGACGAACGTACCGGGGCGGGCGCAGGTTTGTCCCAAAGGAGCGGCTGTTGCACCGTGTTGAACCGGTCAGGACCGAAGTGCCGGGACCGGGGCATGTCACGATGGAGCGTGATCCGCTCCGCTCTCCGCGAGGGCGGCCCCGGTCCGACATCCCGCAGAGAGGCATCCACCGGCCATGACTGCCGTACAGGGAAGCACTGTTGACATCACCACCGAGGACGGTACTGCCGACGCGTATCTGACGCATCCCGCCGACGGGGGTCCCCGGCCGGCGGTCCTGTTCTACATGGACGCCTTCGGGCTGCGGCCGCGGATGCGGGCGATGGCCGACCGGCTGGCGGAGGCCGGGTACACGGTCCTGGTACCGAACGTGTTCTACCGCCATGGGCGCAGTCCGGTGGTCGAACTGCCCGAGTTCATCGACCCGGTGGCGCGGCCGGAGATCTTCCGGCGTATCGGGCCGATCCTGCAGGAGCTGACACCGGAACTCGCCATGCGCGATGCCGGCGCCTATCTGCGGTGGCTGGCCGGCCACCCCGCGGCGGCCGACGGCCCGGTGGCGGTGACCGGCTACTGCATGGGCGCGGTGCTCTCCCTCCGTACGGCGGGCACCTACCCGGACCGGGTGGCGGCCGCCGCGGGGTTCCACGGGGCCCGGCTGGCGCCGGACGCGCCGGACAGCCCGCATCTGCTGGCCGACAGGATCACCGCGGAGCTGTACTTCGGTCACGCCGACCAGGATCCGTCGATGCCCGAGGAGCAGATCGAGCGGCTGGAGCAGGCGTTGGCCGCGGCCGGGGTCCGGCACCGCTGCGAGGTGTACACCGGGGCCCGGCACGGCTACACGCAGGCGGACACCGCCGCCTACGACAAGGAGGCGGACGAGCGTCACTGGGCCGCGCTGCTGGACCTGTTGAACCGCGCCTTCTGACGAGCCCGCCGGGCCTCGTTCTCCGAGAGTCCTGTTGAGGGGCGCCGACCGAGCGAAGTCTTCAACGCCTCACTGAAAAAACCCAGTTCAGGTATACCGCTGCCCTTACCCGCTCTCCGGCCGCTCGCGGCGCCGTTGTTACGGTGCTCCGATGTCAGACTCTTCACGCGACACGGCCGAGGGCGCCGGCTGGGGCACCGGGCAACGGGGCGAGTACCGGAGGTTGTTGCCGTCCGAGGACGAGAAGATCTCCTGGTTCGACCCGCGCATGTTGTGGGCCGCCCGCAACGGGGTTCTGGCCTCCTGGCTCGGGGACCCGACGGGCCGCACCCGCAGCCGGTGGGTGGCCCGGCGGGCGGCGGCCGGCGCGCCCGCCGACAAGGTGATCAGGCACGGCGGTCCGGACCGGTTCTCCTTCCTGGTCATCGGCGACACCGGCGAGGGAGGCGAGCCCCAGTACGCCGTCGTACCGGGGCTGCTGGAGGAGGGCCGGGACACCGCCTTCACCGTGCTGGCCAGCGACGTGATCTATCCGGTGGGCAGCGCCGACGACTACGGCGACAAGTTCTTCCGCCCGTATCAGGACTACAAGGCGCCCATCTACGCGATACCCGGCAACCACGACTGGTACGAGGACCTCGGCGGGTTCATGCGCGTCTTCTGTGACGACGCCCCTCCCCTGCCGCTCGAGCCCGCCCCGCGTCCCTTCACCAGGGCGTGGCTGCGTTCCCTGCTGTGGCACCGGCCGCGCCCGGGTGACGGCCGCCACCTCGCCGAGGCGCGCAAGCTGCGGTCCGGCCCAGAACAGCAGGCGGTGCAGCCGGGCCCGTACTGGGCGATCGACGCGGGGCCGGTGCGGATCATAGGTATCGACACCGGCCTGCTGGGAACCGTCGACGCCGAGCAGGGCTCCTGGCTGCGAGAGGTGTCCCGGGGGCCGCGCCCGAAGATCCTCGTGACCGGCTCGCCGCTGTACGTGGACGGCGCGCACCATCCCTGTCCCGTCGAGGGCGGGGGGACCGTCGACGACATCGTCCGTGACCCGGACCACCGCTATGTGGCGGCGATCGGTGGCGACATCCACAACTACCAGCGCTATCCGGTCCGTCTGGGCGACGGCCGTACGCTCCAGTACGTGGTGGCGGGCGGTGGCGGCGCCTTCACGCACGCCACCCACACCATTCCCCGCGTCGACGTCGCCGGCGTCACCGAGCAGGACTTCCGCTGCTATCCGCTGCGCGGCGACTCCCTCGCCTTCTACAGCGCGCTCTACGCGCGCCGGACGCGGCTGCGCCGCTTCTTCACCCTCACCGATGCCGAGGCGACGGCCGTGATCGCCGAACGCCTCGGCATCGGTCCCACCCGCGTGCCGAGCACGCCTGCCCGGATCACCCGGCGGGTGCGGCTGGTCGCCGGACTGCTCGGGACCGGCCGTCGGCCCGATCGGGGCAAGCGGTTCAGGCTGCCCGTGCGCAAGGTCCACACGCAGTTGTTCTCGCCCGGTTCGGCCACCTACACGCCACCGTTCTTCAAGTGCTTCCTGCGGCTGGACGTGGGCCCGGACGCGATCCGGTTGCGCTGTCACGCCGCCACCGGCAACCTCGCGCAGGAGGTCGCTCCACCGGTCGAGGACGAGGTGATCATCCCGCTGACGTGACCGGACCCCCGGCGCGGGGCAGCCGAGCGGGGCCGGTCGGGCCTGCGGTCACCAGCGTCCGGGGGCGGTTCCGGTGATCGGCTCCGAGGGGCGGCCGTCGGTGCCGACCGGTACCTCTCCGGCAAGCATCACCCGGTGCATGATCCGCGGGTGGTCGAGGTGGGCGGTGTCGCCCGGGGCGAGGTGGATGGTGGCACGGTTGTCCCAGAACGCCACGCTCCCCGGCTCCCACCGGAAACGCACCGTGTACTCGGGCCGGGTCGCCTGCTCCAGCAGCATCTCCAGGATCGCCCGGCTCTCCGGCCGGGACAGCCCGGTGATCTGCTCGACGTAGTAGCCGTTGACGAACAGCACCCGCTCCCCCGTCTCCGGATGGACCCGCACCAGGGGATGCTCGGAGGCGGTCTGGTGGTCCAGCAGATGCCGCACATAGGCGTCGTCGCCGGACCGGGGCAGGTAGCCGACCCCCAGCCGGTGTTCGGCACGCAGCCGGTCGGCGAACTCCCTTACCGGGGCGGACAGTCCGGCGTAGGCGGCGGCCAGGTTCGACCAGGTGGTGTCGCCGCCGTAGGGCGGGACGGTCTGGGCGCGCAGGATCGTCGCGGCCGGCGGGTCGATCCGGGCGCCGTGGTCGCAGTGCCAGCCACGCACCAGGGTGTGGCGGCGCCGCCGCAGCCATTCGTCGTGCTCCATGTCGAACCGTCCGCCGAGCTCCAGCCGGTCGGCGGTCGTCTCGATCTCCGGGAAGCCGGGCGGCGACGCCTTGCCCCGCCGGGGCAGGGCGACCGGCTCGCCGAACCGCCGGGCCAGCGCCACATGCCCGGCGTGGTCCAGTCGCTGCCCGCGGAAGAACACCACCTTCCAGCGCAGGACCGCCGCCCGGATGGCGGTGATCACGGCGTCACCGGGCTCGTCGGCGAGGTCGACACCAGTGATCTCGGCGCCGATGTGCCCGGCGACCGGACGCACCTCGACGCCCGTACCCGTGCCGGGCCCCGCCCCCGCGCGCCGCTTCCCGTCCGTGTGCTGCCCGACGCTCTTCGTACCGTCCATGCCGCTCCCGCCCATGCTCATGTGTGCCCCCTCCATCGGTTCGTCCCCGGCCGGCGCCGGTTCGGATGCGTCGTGTCGTCCGTCCGTCCGGCCCGCCCGTCAGGTTGATCGTTGGCCGCCCGGTCGGTGAGGCTGGAGGGAGACGACACTGTCAACGGGAAGGTCCCCTCGTGATCAGCATCCCGAACCACACACTCAATGACGGCACGACGATCCCCGCCCTGGGTCTGGGCACCTGGCCGATGGACGACGCGCAGGCCGAGCAGTCCGTGACCACGGCCCTGGAAATGGGATACCGCCTCGTCGACACCGCGACGAACTACCGCAACGAGACCGGTGTCGGCCGTGCCGTGGCCCGTGCCGGCGTGCCGCGCGAGGAGGTCGTCGTGACGACGAAGCTCCCCGGCCGCCACCACGGCTACGAGGAGACCCTCGCCTCCTTCGAGGAGTCCCGCACGCGGCTCGGCCTGGAGTACGTCGACCTGTATCTGATCCACTGGCCGCTCCCCCGGGTCGGCAGGTACGTCGACTCCTGGAAGGCCATGATCAAGCTGCGCGAGGACGGTCTCGTACGGTCGATCGGCGTCTCCAACTTCACGCCCGCCCACATCGAGCGGCTGGAGAAGGAGACCGGGGTGCTGCCCTCGGTCAACCAGGTCGAGCTGCACCCGTTCTTCCCCCAGGAGGAGCTGCGCTCCCACCACGCGGACAAGGGAGTGCTCGTCGAGAGCTGGAGTCCGCTGGGCCGGGGTTCGCAGCTCCTGGACGACCTTGCCGTGGTCGCCGTCGCCGAGGCCCACGGGGTCACCCCGGCCCAGGCGGTGCTGCGCTGGCACATCCAGCTCGGGGCGCTGCCCGTGCCCAAGTCGGCCGACCCCGAGCGGCAGCGCACCAACCTCGATGTCTTCGGCTTCACGCTGGACGACGCCCAGATGCACACCCTCACGGACCGGTCCCACCGGCGGATCGGCGGGGACCCGGAGGTGCACGAGGAGTTCTGAGCCCCGCCCGCCGACGGGCCCACGGCCGCACACGTGGTCCAGCCGTGGGCCGTGGGCCCGTCAGGTGCGGGTCACGCCCGGTGGTCGCGGAGTGCGGCGAGCGCGCGGTCGGCGTGCACGTTCATCCGCAGTTCGCTGCGCACGACCTCGAGAACGGTGCGGTCCTGCCCGATGACGAAGGTGACGCGCTTGGTGGGCGCCAGGGAGATGCCCCTCTTCACCCCGAACCGCTCACGGACGGCGCCGTCGGCGTCGGACAGCAGGGGCATGCCGAGCGAGTACCGTCCGGCGAACTCCGCCTGCCGTTCGACGGCGTCACCACTGACGCCCACCGGCTGTGCACCGGCCGCGGCGAACTCGGCGGCCAGGTCACGGAAGTGACAGGCCTGCGCGGTGCAGCCGGCGGTCAGCGCGGCCGGATAGAAGAACAGCACCACGGGCCCCTCGGCGAGCAGCTCCGACAGCCTGCGGACGGTGCCCGTCCCGTCCAACAGCGCGAAGTCCTCGACCGTGTCGCCCTTCTCCGGGCTTCTGCTCACGACGCACTCTCCGCGCCCTTGGCGACCCCCCGCGCCCACAGCACCAGCGGCAGTTGCAGGGGCAGCCGCCCCCAGGCGGCGGCCTGCTGCGGCGCAGGGCGGCGACGCCAGTCCACAGCCATCTTCACGTTGGCGGGGAAGACCCCGACGAAGAAGGCGGCCGTGGCCAGTGCGGCGACCCTGCGGGTCTGCGGCAGCGCCACTGCGGCAGCCAACGTGAGCTCGGCGGCGCCGCTGGCGTAGGTCCAGGCCCGGGGCGAGCCCGGCAGGGAACGCGGCACGATGTGGTCGAACTGGTGCGGGGCGGTGAAGTGGGCGGTGCCCGCGGCGGCCAGCAGGCCGGCGAGCAGCAGGGGTGAGCGATCGGACCGTGACACGGTTCCTCCTCCGGTGGCCTGCCCCGCGACATTACCGGACGGTAAGTACGGGAGGCCGCCGGGCCGGGAGCGTGTCAGGCGGCTCCGGCCGGGGTGGCGCTGCGCGGTTCCGCTTCCCCTTCGGCGGCGTGGGCGAGGAAATCGTCGACCATGCGGTGGAAGAGCGTGGCGAGCTGCCGCAGTTCCGCCGGGGACCAGTCGGAGAGAGCCACCTGCATGGCCCGCGCCCCGACCTCACGGATGCGGGTGATGGCCTCCCGGCCCGTCTCGGTGAGTTCGACGCGGTGGGCGCGGCGGTCGTCGGGATCCGGGATCCGGGTGACGTGGCCGGACTTCTGCAGTTGCTGCACGGTGCGGGTGACGTGCGACGCCTCGACGCCCAGGCGGGCTGCCAGCTCGCCCGGCCGCAGCGGTTCGGTGTCGGCCGCCTGCCGCAGCAGCGCGACGGCCGCACGGTCCAGGGGGACGCCCGCCATGGCCATCAGCCGTTCGTGCCGGCGGGCGCGGGAGCCAAGATAGGTGACGCGCGTGAGTGCACGCTCGATCTCGGCCACCTCCGGCGAGGCGGGGATGTCGGGTACCGAGGATGCGCACATGCATCTACTTTACCATCTCATTGCGTAACTCAATCAATCTGCGGGGGCACGGAACGTACCACTCCGCCCGCCTGCGGGCGCCGTTCCGGCGAAGCCGCGGGCCGCGACGCGCGGCGAAAGGTGCGGAGTCCACCCCCCCGTCCGCACCCCGCCACCGACCGCACGGACGCGCACCGGGTGCCGCCGCGCCGGCCGGCGAGGTGCGCCGCAGCGCCCGTACCCGGTACGGCATTCCGGACGAGACGGAGTGATCCGGCAGCGGCTCCACAAGTGTTGAGGAACGCTTAACCATCGGTACGCCAACGAGCCCTTGGCATGGCCGCGTCCAACCGCGATGCTGAACCTCCTTGCCCCCCACAGCCGTTGGGCTGCGCCCGGATTCCGAGGAGGACGCAGTGTCGTCGAGCACCTTCCGAACGCACCGCAGGAGATGGCTGACCGGTCTCGCCGGCGCCTTCGCCTTCGTCATCGCCTTCCCCGCCACCGCCTTCGCCGCACCACCGCCGGCCCTGCCGGCCGCCGCCGACTCTCTCGACCGGACGTACCAGCCCGCCTACGACTACGACACCGACGGGTGCTACCCCACCCCCGCGATCGGTCCGGACGGTGCGATCAACCCCGGGCTCAACCCGACGGGCGCCCTCAACGGCAACTGCCGTGACGCCCCGGACCTGGACAGCACCAACGGCTACTCGCGTTCGAAGTGCAACAACGGCTGGTGCGCCATCGTCTACGCCCTGTACTTCGAGAAGGACCAGGCCCTTCCGGGCATCAGCCTCGGCGGCCACCGCCACGACTGGGAGCACGTCGTGGTGTGGGTGCAGAACGACACGGCCCAGTACGTCTCCACCTCCAACCACGGCTCGTTCTCGATCCATGCGAGGTCGGCGGTCCGCTTCGACGGGACGCACCCGAAGATCGTCTACCACAAGGACGGCATCAGCACGCACTGCTTCCGGCTCGCGAGCGCGGGCGACGAACCGCCGGAGAACCACAAGGGCACCTGGCAGTACCCGGCGCTGGTCGGCTGGAACGGATATCCGGCCGGGCTGCGCGACAAGCTCGTCCAGCACAACTTCGGCAGTGCGAACTTCGGCCTCAAGGAAGGGAGTTTCGCCTCCCATCTCGCCGCGGCGAAGCCGTCGGGCATCCCGTTCGACCCGAACGCCTGACCTGGAGAACCCTCCAGGTCCGCACATCCGGCCGCCCGCCACCGGGAGCCCGGACGAATCCCTCGTCCGGGCCTCCGGACCGGCCCGCCCTGCACGGGCGCCCGTGCAGAAGGGTCTATCGTGTCGCCATGTCCGTCCCCGAACTGATCCGTATCGTCTCCCGCGACTCGCCCATGGCGCTCGCCCAAGTGGAGCGTGTCCGGGCTGACTTGGCCGACGCCCTGCCCGGTGTGCGCACCGTGGTCGTCCCCGTGCGGACCACCGGCGACAAGTGGCTGGGCGACCTGGCGCGGGTGGAGGGCAAGGGCGCGTTCACCAAGGAGGTCGACGCCGCGCTGCTGACCGGCGAGGCGGATCTCGCGGTGCACTGCGTCAAGGACGTGCCCGCCGACCGCCCGCTCCCCGCAGGCACCGTGTTCGCCGCGTTCCTGAAGCGGGACGACGTCCGTGACGCCCTCGTGCACCCGGACGGACTCACCCTGGACGAGTTGCCGGCCGGGGCCCGGATCGGCACCTCCTCCGTGCGCCGTGTCGCGCAGCTGGCCGCCTCCCATCCACACCTCCAGTGCGTACCGTTCCGCGGCAACGCCAACCGGCGGCTGGCGAAGCTCGCAGCGGGTGAGGCCGACGCGCTGCTGCTCGCGGTCTCCGGTCTGGAGCGCATCGACCGCCGCGACGTGATCAGCGAGCTCCTCTCCCCCGAAACGATGATGCCGCCCATCGGCGCGGGCGTTCTCGCGCTCCAGTGCCGTGAGGACGACACGGATCTCATCGACGCGGTCAGTGCCCTCGGCCATCCGGACACGCATCGGGAGACCACCGCCGAGCGGATGTTCCTGCACGTGCTGCAGGGACACTGCAACAGCCCGATCGCCGGGTACGCGCGGGTCGACCGGAGCGGCGAACTGTCACTGCGGGCCTGTGTCTTCACCCCGGACGGCAAGGTACGGCTGAACGCCCACGAGTGGGCCGGCCCGCTGGATCCGGCGACGCTCGGTATCTCGGTCGCGGTCGCCCTGCTGCGTCAGGGCGCCCGCGAGATCATCGACGGGATCCCGCACTGACACCGGTTCAACCGGCTCAGGCGGTGCCCTCTTCGGCCTGTTCCTGCAGAAACACGCCGATCTGATGCACGAGGCCTTCCCGGACCCCGCCCGCCGTGGTCGCGGCGGGTCCCTCACGCACGTCGATGCCGCCCGACCACAGGCGGCGACCGGTCCACTCCTCGTCGACCCGCAACTGCACCTGGACGTCGACATGGCTCAGGGACGCCTCGGGGCCGGCCGCGTAGAGCACGGCGGTGGCGCGGCGCAGCGGATAGACGTCGAATCCCTCGATGAACTGCGAGTTGCGCCAGTCGAGGAACGCGCTCTCCCCGTCGGGGCCGATCCGTACGTCGACCTGACCGTCCTCGAGATGAATTCCGACGTTCCGTTCGCCGCGGTTCTCGACGGTCACGCGGACGCTGAAGTACGTCAGCCCTTGGGTGGCGTCGTCCCGTCCACGGGGCGGCTCGCCCGATTCCAGACGGTGGACGCGGACCCGCAGACCGGCATGTTCGTCGTACTCCTGCCAGTCCCCGACCACGTTCGGCTCGTACACGGTGCACCTCTCGACTTCTGTCGGTGTTTCCTATCTGTGGGCTCGGCGCACTGTCAAATGAGCGGAATGCGCCATGGTCAGACACTTCGTCCCCGGCGGCCGCCGATCAAGCGCTGCGCTGGCACAATCCGCCGGACCCGCCGGCCGGCCCGCGCGGCGGCGTGCCGCACATCACGTCGCCCATGGTGATCGCCGCACCCCGTCCCGGCGGTCCCCGGGCCGGCGCCGCGACCGGCACAACGGCCCCACCGGCCTCCGGAATTTCACGCGCTGAATTTCCCCGATTTCACAGCGTGCGATCCCTTCAATTCCCAGAGCATTCCCGCACCGAATTCAGGAAACCGTTTCACCACCGCTGGACGGGGAATGACTGGTTCAGTGCTTCGGACCGGAGGCACGACCGTGGGAACCGGCTCGCCGCCCCGGGTCTCCTCCGTGTGGTCCGAGTCCGCGCTCCCACGGTGCCCGTCCACCCGGCACCTGCTCAGGGAGGTGCGCGTCATGCGTATCGCCGGCAGTACCACGAAGCCGCACCCTCACCACGACGCCCCGGACACCGCTCAGGACTTCGTCCGCTTCGCCCGGCTGCCACAAGGCCCCGAGCGCAAGGCGCTGCGGGACGGACTCGTCCGTTCCTGGCTCCCCATGGCCGAGCGGATCGCCGTGCGCTTCCGCGGGCGCGGTGAGGCGCTGGAGGACCTGTACCAGGTGGCTGCCCTGGGGCTGGTCAAGGCCGTCGACCACTACGACCCGGCGCGCGGCACCGCCTTCGAGGCGTACGCCGTGCCGACCGTCACCGGGGAGATCAAACGCCACTTCCGTGACCACATGTGGACCCTGCACGTGCCCCGTCGGGTGCAGGACCTGCGCAACCGGGTGCGGCACGCCGCCAAGGAGCTGGCGCAGATCACTCCCGGCCGGGCCCCGACGACCGCCGAGATCGCCGCGTACGCGCAGCTGACCGAGGACGAGGTGCGCACCGGCACGGAGGCCCTGGAATGCTTCTCCACGCTGTCGCTGGAGGCGGAGATGCCGGGCACGGACGGCTACGCGCTCGGGGACTCGCTCGGCGGCCCGGACCCCGCGTACGACACGGTCGTCGACCGGGTGGCGGTCCGGCCCTGCCTCGAGGCGCTTCCGGAGCGCGAGCGGCTCATCCTCTATCTGCGGTTCTTCCGGGGCATGACGCAGAGCAGTATCGCCGAGTTGCTCGGCATCTCGCAGATGCACGTGTCCCGCCTGCTCAGCAATTGCTTCGCCCAGGTGCGCGAGGAGCTACGGGCAGAGGCCGGCTGAACCGGTCGGTGCGGACCGGTCGGCCCGTCACGGTCCGGCCATCGCGCCCCGGGCGCAGGGTGGGCCGGCGGGACGGGCCGGGGCGGCCGGGCCGGTGGCCTCCGGACCACCCGGGGCACCGAGCCGGTCCAGGGCCTTCTCCAGCTCCGCCCGGATCCCCGGCGGCAGCACACCGGTGCGTCCCGAGGCCACGATCGTCCCGGCGATGTCGCGGAGCTTGACGTTGGTGTGCTGGGAGACCTCCCTCAGCACCGTCCACCCCTGATCGGGCGACACCCGTCCGAGGGCGACGACCACGCCGATCGCCTGGTCCACCACCGCGTGCGAGACGACCGCCTCCTTCAGCTGCTGCACCTCTTCCTCCAGCTGAAGGATTCGGTCCGCTTCCCCGTCCGTGGGCATGGTCACCTCCGGGTCCGGTGTGCCGCTCCCGTACCGTCCGCACCCTCGTTCGGGCGCCTCAGCGAGTGTCCGGTTCCTCCATCGTCGTCACTCGTCCCGCCCTGTGCCACCGGGCGCGTCCATGGCCCCTGCGGCACGGGTCCGGGTACCACCGCCGGGGTACTCGGCAGGCGCCCGGAGCCCTACAGGCCCGACACTGGAGTCCACGGGTCACTGCCAGGCCGACGAGATCAGCGATCAGGACGCGACTGTGATGAACCACGACATACCCTCCCCCTCCGGCACGACGGACGTCTTCTCGACGCGCTCCACGTACGGGACGCCCTGCTGGGTGAGTCTGACCAGCCGCGATCTGGGGACGACCGAGGAGTTCTACGGGGCCGTGCTGGGCTGGCGGTGGCGCACGGCCCGGCTGGGCGAACGGTTCCGGGTCGCCCTGGCGGACGGCGCGCCGGTGGCGGGCGTCGCCGCGGTCGCCGACATGTGGCGGATGGCCGTGGCCTGGACCCCGTACTTCGCCGCGCGCAGTGCGGACGAGGCGGTGGCGCGGGTACAGGAACGCGGCGGCACCCTGGCGGTCGGCCCGATCTCACTGCCCCCGGGGCGCGCGGCGCTGCTGGCCGACCGGGACGGCGCGACCTTCGGGGTGTGGGAGGGCGAGCTGTCCACCGACTGGCTCAGCTGGCAGCGGTCCCAGCCCTCCTTCATCAGGCTGCACACCCGGGACGCCTTCGACGCCGCCATCTTCTACGGCGAGGTATTCGACTGGGGTGCGACGGGGGCGGGTCGTACGGAGGTCGTCTACGAGGGCGACGAGGTGGTGCTGCGCGGCGACGGGCACGTACTCGCCTGCATCCAGTCGGGAGCGCTGGGATCGGCACCCGATCCGACGATCCGGCCGCACTGGCAGGTGCACTTCTCCGTGCCGGACGTGGACGCCTGCGTCCGTGCGGCCGAGCGGCACGGCGGCAGCGTGGTGACCCAGGGCGACGGCGAGGCCGTGCTGCGCGACAACGAGGGCGCCGTGTTCACGGTGACCGCGCGCCGGGCCCGCTGACCCCGGCCGGGCGCCCGCGGTCCTCCCAGGGCGCACCTCCCCGGCAGGACCGCGGTCCTCACTCCGCGGTGTGCGACGGCCGGGACAGCAGCACCAGGCTGCGCGAGCCCACGGTCAGCCTGGTGTCCGCCTTGCACTCCGACTCGTCGGGGACACCGTCCGGGTCGGCGGTGTCGATCAGCGCCGTCCAGCGCTCGCCGTAGGCGGCGTCCGGAAGGCGGAAGTCCACCGGCTCCCAGTGGCTGTTGAGCAGCAGCAGGAAGGAGTCGTCGACCAGGCGCCGGCCGCGCGGGTCCGGTTCGGCGATGGCGTCGCCGTTGAGGAAGACACCGACGCTGTGCGCGTCCGAGCGCCGCCAGTCGACGTCGGACATCTCCTCGGCGTTCGGCAGCAGCCACACCAGGTCGGGCAGGCCCCGGCCCTCGCGGGACGCCGGCCCACCGTGGAAGAAGCGGCGGCGGCGCAGTACGGGATGGGCGATCCGCAGCGAGATGACACGCCGGGTGAAGTCCAGCAGGGCACGCTGCTCCTCGGTCAGCTTCCAGTTTATCCAGGAGATATCGTTGTCCTGGCAGTAGGCGTTGTTGTTGCCGCGCTGGCTGCGGCCCACTTCGTCGCCGTGCGAGAGCATCGGGATGCCCTGCGAAAGAAGCAGTGTGGCAAGGAAGTTGCGCTGGCGGCGGGCCCGCAGTTCGAGCACGGACGGGTCGTCGCTGTCGCCCTCCGCGCCGCTGTTCCAGGACCGGTTGTGACTCTCGCCGTCCCGGTTGCCCTCGCCGTTGGCCGTGTTGTGCTTGTCGTTGTACGAGACGAGGTCGCGCAGGGTGAAGCCGTCGTGCGCGGTGACGAAGTTGACGCTGGCGCGGGGCCGTCGCCTGCTGTGCGCGTACAGGTCGGAGGAGCCGGTGAGACGGGAGGCGAACTCGCCGAGCGTGTGCGGCTCGGTACGCCAGAAGTCCCGTACGGCGTCCCGGTACTTGCCGTTCCACTCCGACCACAGCTGGGGGAAGTTGCCCACCTGGTAGCCGCCCTCACCGACGTCCCACGGTTCGGCGATGAGCTTGACACGGCTGATCACGGGGTCCTGTTGGATGAGGTCGAAGAACGCGGAGAGCCGGTCCACCTCGTGGAACTGCCGGGCCAGCGTGGCCGCGAGGTCGAAGCGGAAGCCGTCGACATGCATCTCGGTGACCCAGTACCGCAGCGAGTCCATGATCAGCTGGAGTACGTAGGGGTGGCGCATCAGGAGGCTGTTGCCGGTGCCGGTGGTGTCGTAGTAGTGCGACCAGTCGCCGTCCACCAGCCGGTAGTACGCGGAGTTGTCGATGCCGCGGAAGGAGAGGGTGGGACCCTTCTCGTTGCCCTCGGCGGTGTGGTTGTAGACGACGTCCAGGATCACCTCGAGCCCCGCCGCGTGCAGGGTCCGGACCATCGTCTTGAACTCGGCGACCTGCTGTCCACGGGTGCCGTGGGCGGCGTAGGCGTTGTGCGGGGCGAAGTAGCCGATGGTGTTGTAGCCCCAGTAGTTGGCCAGGCCACGGCTCTGCAGCACCCCGTCCTGGACGAACTGGTGCACCGGCATCAGCTCCACCGCGGTGACGCCCAGCGAGGTCAGGTGGTCGACCACCGCCGGGTGCGCCAGTCCCGCATAGGTGCCGCGCAGTTCGTCGGGGACCTCGGGGTGGGTACGGGTCATGCCCTTGACGTGGGCCTCGTAGATCACCGTGTCGGCGTACGGCCGGCCGGGCCGGGTGTCGTCGCCCCAGTCGAACGCCGGGTCGGTCACCACGCCCAGCATGGTGTGTCCGGCGCTGTCCGCCGGGTCCGGGCCGTCGGGACGGCGTTCGTAGAGCGAGGGATGGTTGTCGATCTGCCCGTCGACGGCTGTGGCGTACGGGTCGAGGAGCAGCTTCGCCGGGTTGCAGCGATGCCCGGCGGCCGGGTCCCACGGTCCGTGCACCCGGTAGCCGTAACGCTGACCGGGTCCGATGCCGGGCAGGTAGCCGTGCCACACGAAGCCGTCGGCCTCGGTCAGCGGGACGGTGGTGTGGCGGCCGGCGTCGTCCACCAGGACGAGTTCGACGCCGTCGGCGACCTCGCTGAACAGTGCGAAGTTGGTGCCTTCGCCGTCATGGACCGCACCCAGCGGATAGGGGCGCCCGCTCCACGCGGGCGCCCCTTGGCCGGTTTTCCTCCGGGTCACCGGGCTGCCTCCAGGAGGTCGGCGGGGGCACGCATCAGGCCGGCCAGTTGGGCGACGGTGACCACGCGGGGCAGGTCCAGCCCCTCGCTCACCCTCGGGTCCGGAGCGGTCGGCACCAGCGGGACGCGCTCGTCGGCGCGGGCCCGCTGCGAGAACCAGATGACCTTGCTGCCGGTCTCGGTGGCACAGCAGCCCCAGCCGTCACTACTGGCGGCGATGCGCTCCAGGCAGCCGCGCAGTTGCCGGTCGGGGCGCAGAGCACGGTCGTGGCCCCCGATGGCGGTGATGAGGTGCTGCCCGTTCCACCACATCTCGATCGACGTGTCCTTGTCGGTGGCATGCTCGTCGATGGCGCGCAGCAGCATCTCGGTGCCGCGGCAGACGGGCTCCACCAGGTTCTCCAGGTCCCAGTGCCGGAGGTGGGCGGCCAGAATGCGGCCGACCCGCTCCACGCGCTCCGGGCTGACTTCCACGTCGAGGTGGTAGTAGCAGGGCACTGCGGTCTTCATCGTCGTTGGCTCCTCACCGCGAAGCTCCCGATTTCCCCTCGCCACTGTGGGACGAGCCCCGAACACGAAACGTGAGCGGTTGGCGCTTCTGAGTCATCATCAGCGTGACCGGGTTGGCCCATTCGTGCAACACGAGCGCACGGCCGGGGTGATCGATACGCCGGATGGGCGCAGTTCCCGTCGGCCTCGGACGCCACCCGGCCCGCCACACCGAACCAAGGTCCAACAGGACGCACAGTTACTGATCATGCACCATGTGTGAAGGCCCTCGACCGCCGTCATGGGACCGTGCCCTCCGCGCGCACGGCCGCCGCCCGACCGCCGGAAGAAACGTCCCCCCACGAGCCACGGAAAGGTGGACGACGCCATGCTGCTACCCGCCAGAGCCGAAGTCGCCCGGCAGTTGCGTCGCTACCGGGCCTGGGAACGCGTGATGCTCGCCGCCCCCACCGACCTCACGGTACGGACGACGTTCGAGGACTCGGGCTACACCCTCTGTGTGCTGATGGGCAAACGCTGCGCGCGGGAGGCGGCCGACGCGGCCGAACGGTACCTGCGCACCAGTCTCATCACCTACCTGCAGGAACAGAACGACCGACCCCGACCGGCCACTGCGGCCAGGCGGGGTCCGCCGGCGGTCGAGCGGCGGTCCCCGGCGGGAAGGTGAAGGGCCTTCCCGCCTCATTTTCGTCCCACGACCGGGCACGGGCCCGGCGTCGAGCACGGCGGAGGTACAGACCCATGAAGGCGACCCGGGCCATCGGACGCATCCCGGTACGGGATGTCCGGCCGGCCGTCGAATGCGGCAGACGGCCGGCGAAGGCGGTCGTCGGGGAGACGTTCGAGGTGACGGCGACCGTGTTCCGTGAGGGGCACGACGCGGTGGCCGCCAATGTCGTCCTGAAGGATCCGGAGGGCCGGCGGGGTCCGTTCACGCCGATGCGGGAGCTGGCGCCGGGCACCGACCGCTGGGGCACGGAGATCACCCCGGACGCCGTGGGCCGGTGGACCTACCGCGTCGAGGCATGGGGGGACCCGATCGCCACGTGGCGGCGCCACGCGCGCATCAAGGTGCCCGCGGGGATCGACACGGGTCTGGTGCTGGAGGAGGGCGGTGACCTGTTCGAGCGGGCAGCGGCCGGGGTGCCGAAAGGCGCCGGCCGCTCCCTCGTGCTCGCCGCGGCGAAGACGCTCCGGGACGACTCGCTGCCCCCCGCCACCCGGCTGGCGGGGGCGTTGGTGCCGGAGGTGGACGCGGTGCTGGCCCGGTATCCGCTGCGGGAGCTGGTCACCGCCGGCGACCCGATGCCCCTGCTCGTG
>NZ_JBIAIV010000076.1:0-27379 GCF_042871645.1 Streptomyces sp. NPDC005774
CCCGGCCCCCCCCCCCGCCCCACCCCCCCCACACCGCGTTATAGCTAGGGGGGGCGGGGGGCCCCCCGGGGGGGGGGGGGCCCCCCGCCCCCGGGGGGGGGGGCCGGCCGGGGGCGGCCCCCGCCCCACGTCACTCGTCCTCCAACCGAGCCACGTACATGGTCACCTCGGCCGCGACTCCGATCTCGTCGAACTCGGGCGTCTCCCACACAGCGAGCTGGGACTCCATGAATTCACCTCCTCACTGTCCGCGTTGCGGCAGGCTCCGGTCACGCGCTACGACGATTCCGGGAGGGCGAAGACGAGCAGGGCGCTTCCGTGCCCCGCGCCGAGCATGCCGGGGAGGAACCCCTCGGCCCATCCGCCCCAACCGACCGGTACGGCGATGTACTGCCTGCCGTCGACCACGTAGGTGGTCGGGTTGCTGTGGTGGCCGCTTCCGCACTGGAACTGCCACAGCAGCTCCCCGGTGCGGGCGTCGAGCGCGTTGAACTCCCCGGAGGGTTCACCGGCGAACACCAGGTCACCGCCGGTGGCCAGCACCGAGGCGCACATCGGGAGTTCGTTGCGCCAGCGCCACTTCTCCTCGCCGTTGACGTCGAACGCGCTGATGGACCCCGCCATGTCGTCGATGTCCACCTGGACGCCCGCGCCCCAGTACGGAATGCTCTCCTTGAACTCCCGGCGCCGCCGGGTGGCCGTGGCGCCGGTGTCCTGGACCGGGACGTAGAAGAGCCCGGTCTTCGGGCTGTAGGCCGCATGGGTCCATTCCTTGGCGCCGGCCGGACCCGGGTAGAAGTGGACCGGTTCTCCCTCCTTGTCCGGGTACACCTTGGCCGTCACCTGGCCGTCCCTCGTGATCGCCCCCCACGTGATGCGGTCCACGAAGGGGGTGATCTGGACCCTCTCGCCGTTCGTGCGGTCAAGGACGAAGAAGTAGCCGTTCTTGTCGAAGTGCCCGAGCAGTTTGCGCCCGTTCTGCTCGAACAGGATGCACTCGGCGATGCTGTCGTAGTCCCACAGGTCGTGCGGGGTGCACTGGTAGTGCCAGCGGATCTGGCCGCTGTCCACGTCGACGGCGATGACGCTGTCGGTGAAGAGGTTGTCGCCCTCGCGGACGCCTCCGTCGAAGTCGGGCGCCGGGTTGCCGGTGCCGACGTACAGCAGGTTCGTCTCCGGGTCGAAGGTGCCGGTGATCCAGCAGTTCGCCCCACCCCGCGCCCAGGCCTCGCCGTCGGCGGGCCAGGTCTCCGAGCCGGGCTCCCCGGGCTTCGGCACCGTGTAGCAGCGCCACTGGTGCTCGCCGGTCTCGAGGTCGAACGCGTCGAGGTGGCCGCGTACGCCGAACTCGCCGCCGGAACTCCCGACGATGACCATGTTCTTCACGACCAGCGGAGCGACCGTGGCGCTCTCCGCGGCCCGGACGTCTCCGTAGGTCCTGTCCCAGACCCGCTTGCCGGTGGTGGCGTCGAGCGCGAGCACACGAGCATTCGCCGTGACGAAGAAGACCTTCCCCTGAGCCACGGCGACCCCACGGTTCACGTTCCCGCAGCACAAGGACACGTCGAAGGGGACCGCATGCTTGTACCGCCAGATCTCCACACCCGTCTTCGCGTCAAGGGCCCAGACCCAGCCGTCCCAGCCGGAGAGGAACATGACCCCGTCGACGACGATCGGGGCGGCCTCGAACGAGTAGGTCGACGCGCCCGCGATCAGGCCGGTCGTGCCGGCCTGGAAGACCCATGCGGGGCCGATGCGCTTGACGTTCTCCGTGTTGATCTGGTCCAGCGGGCTGTACCGCTGCCCGTCGTAGGCGCCGTAGTAGGTGAGCCAGTTCTGCGGTTCCTCGCGGGCATTGAGTATGCGCTCGTAGTCGACGCCGGCCACTACCGGCGGCGCGACCTCCCCGCCCGCGACCTTGCCGCTCAGGTTTCCCTGGTCGACAGCCTCACCCGCGTCCACGTATGCAACAGTCATTGCCTCTTCCTTTCTACGGCCGAGGCTGTTCGGGGCGGTCGAGGCGAGCCTCCGGCGGAGCGTCCCCCATGACGACGATGGCCCCGGTCAGCCCCCGGCCCTCGTCGTTGCCCGTGGGCGAGCTGAACCAGTAGTAGCCCGGCCCGTCGAGGTTGAGGGTCGCCCGTCCTTGCGAATGGTTCACCAACCAGATGAACTTCCGGTCGCCATTGCTCGGCAGGAGCGCGCAGTGCGTGTTCAGGTCGTCATTGACGAGCTCGAGCTCGATATCGCCTCCATGGGGCATGACCAGAATAGAGGGATCCCAGGTCAGCTCATCCGGGTTGATGCGAATTGTGGCCTGCATGCGGCCATCCGATCCCTCAGTGGCCTGCCCAATGTTTCCGGTTCCCAGCACTTGACCCAGTGCTGCCTTGTTCTGTGCGGCCAACCCGATCTTGTCCAGCAGGTCGGCTCGCTCCTGCGCGGTCGTCATCGGGGCTTCACTCTCCTCGTCTCGAATCTCTATGTCCACTTCGCGTCGGCCGCGCTGACGGCGACACGCCGCGGCCGGTTGCACACCTCCGCCCGGAAAATTGTTCTCCGAATTGACTTTCAAATTTCTTTTTTGTGTCGCCCAATGTCCGGCTGCAATCGGTGGTCAAGGAGCGCGCTATCCCGGATGAATCACACCGAAAAGGGTGAGAAATTGGTATTCAAGAAGTACGCTACGCCGGGCGAATCGCACCGACAAGGGTGAGCACCGGTTCGGGCCGGCTCATGCCGTTCGTCCGCGACCAGCTACCGTTCGTACCGGATGTGCCACCGTTGGAAGGAGCCGGGCCGCACTGCGCCGCGTCGCGCCGGGGCCGGCGGCAGCTCCGATCAATCGTCGCCGATCAACACCGGCTGACCGGTCACGACGCCTCTCCCGACATCCGGGCTCCGACGGAGGATCGAGCGAGGTCGTACCGATCGAGGTTCATGACCTTGTCCCACGCGGCGACGAAGTCCTGCACGAACTTCTCCCGTGCGTCGTCGCTCGCGTAGACCTCCGCGACGGCACGCAGTTCGGAGTTCGAGCCGAAGACGAGGTCGACGCGGCTACCGGTCCACTTGACCTCTCCGGTGGCGCGGTCGCGACCCTCGAAGGTTTCCGCGGCCGCGGATGTCGGCTTCCATTCCGTGCCCGTGTCGAGCAGATTGACGAAGAAGTCGTTGGTCAGCGACCCGGGCGCCGAGGTGAAGACGCCCCGCGGCGACTGCCGGTGGTTGGCGCCCAGTACTCGCAGGCCACCCACGAGGACGGTCATCTCGGGCGCGCTCAGGTTCAGCAGGTTCGCGCGGTCGACCAGCAGGTGCTCCGACGGCAGCCGGTTGCCCTTGCCACGGTAGTTGCGGAACCCGTCCGCGGTCGGCTCGAGCGGGGTGAAGGACTCCGCATCGGTCCACTCCTGCGTGGCGTCCGTGCGTCCCGGGGTGAAGGGGACCCGGACGTCGTGGCCGGCGGTCCTGGCGGCCTGCTCGACGGCGGCGGCTCCGCCGAGCACGATGAGGTCGGCCAGCGAGATCTTCTTGTCCCCGGCCTGGGAGGCCTGGGAGCTGTTGAAGGACTCCTGGATCCTCTCCAGGGTGCGCAGCACCTGTGCCAGCGTCTCGGGGCCGTTGACCTCCCAGCCCCGCTGCGGATCGAGGCGGATGCGCGCGCCGTTCGCCCCGCCCCGCTTGTCGCTGACGCGGAACGTCGAGGCCGACGCCCACGCGGTCGAGACGAGCTGGGAGACCGATAGCCCGGAGGCGAGGATCCGGCTCTTGAGCGCGGCGATGTCCGCCGCCCCGACGAGCTCGTGGTCCACGGCGGGGACCGGGTCCTGCCAGCGCAGCGTCTCCCGGGGGACCAGCGGTCCGAGGTAGCGCTGGATCGGTCCCATGTCGAGGTGCGTCAGCTTGAACCAGGCCCGGGCGAACGCATCCGCGAGCTGGTCCGGGTTCTCCAGGAAGCGCCGCGAGATCGGCTCGTAGACCGGGTCCAACCGCAGCGCGAGGTCCGTCGTCAGAATCGTCGGGGCGTGTGTCGTCGATGGGTCGTGGGCGTCCGGCACGGTGCCGGCCCCGCCGCCGTCTCTCGGGATCCACTGCCACAGACCGGCGGGGCTCAGCTCCAGGTCCCACTCGTAGCCGAACAGGGTCTCGAAGAAGCTGTTGTCCCATCTCGTCGGGGTGGGTGTCCACGTGCCCTCGAGCCCGCTGGAGATGGCGTCCGTGCCCTTTCCGGTGCCGTAGCTGCTCTTCCAGCCCAGGCCCTGCTCCTCGAGGGGGGCGCCCTCAGGTTCGGGGCCGAGGTGGGCGTCCGGGTCGGCCGCGCCGTGGGTCTTGCCGAACGTGTGGCCGCCCGCGATCAGCGCGACGGTCTCCTCGTCGTTCATCCCCATGCGCCGGTGCGTCTCGCGGATGTCCCGGGCCGCGGTGAGCGGGTCCGGGACGGTGTTCGGTCCCTCCGGGTTGACGTAGATGAGGCCCATCTGGGCGGCGGCCAGAGGGCTCTCCAGCTTCCGGACGCCGCCGTGGCGTTCGTCGCCGAGCCAGGCGCGCTCGGGACCCCAGTACACGTCCTCGTCGGGCTCCCAGACGTCCGCCCGGCCGCCGGCGAAGCCGAAGGTCGTGAAGCCCATCGTCTCCAGGGCGCGGTTGCCCGCGAAGACCATCAGGTCGGCCCAGGAGATCTTGCGGCCGTACTTCTTCTTCACCGGCCAGAGCAGCCGGCGCGCCTTGTCGAGGTTGCGATTGTCCGGCCAGCTGTTCAGCGGCGCGAAACGCTGCATGCCGGCGCCCGCGCCACCGCGGCCGTCGTCGATGCGGTACGTCCCGGCGCAGTGCCACACCATCCGGATCACGAGCGGCCCGTAGTGGCCGAAGTCGGCCGGCCACCACTCCTGCGACGTCGTGAGCACCTCGTCGACGTCCCGCGCCAAGGCGTCGAGGTCGAGCGTCCGGAACTCCGCGGCGTAGTCGAAGTCCTCGCCCATGGGGTCGGCCATGGCGGAGTGTTTCCGGAGGATCCTCAGGTCGAGCTGGTTCGGCCACCAGTCGCGGTTGCTCGCGCCCCCGATCGGGTGACCGGGGTGCCCGGCCGAGACGGAGAGGCCGAGGCCGCCCGCGCTCCCCTCGTTCGTCTTGCCGACAACGGCGTCCGGACTGTCAGCCACGGGAACTTCCTTTCGGGAACAGCGGTTGTGCCGGGAAACTCAGAGGTCCAGCGCGCGACGCACGGTCGGCGCGTTTCGCCGGGAAACCGGCACCATCTCGTTCGTCCGGTCATCCATGACCAGAGACAGCTCGCCCTTGGGTCCGCGCTCGATCTCCCGGATGCGGCTGAGGTTGACCACATACCGGCGGTGCACCCGTAGGAAGCCGACATCCGCCAGCTCACTGTCGAGCTTGTCCAGGGTCGGAGAAGCGGCTCGCAATCGCCCCTGATCGGTGGAGAGCCACACATCGTTTCCCTGCGATTCAGCGAAGGAGACTTCCGGCAGCCGCAGCAGCACCATCCGGTTGTCGCGCGTCGCGACCAGTCGGTGCGGCTGTACCCGAGGGTGTGCGGACCCCTCCGCCTGGGGCAACCGCGCCCCGTCGGAGGCACCGAACGAGACCAGGTTCCCGATCAGGTGTCCGGACGAGAAGACGGGTCGGATGCTGATCGATGTCGGCTCGTCGGCGAGGGGGGCGAAGATCTGGGTCGAGCCGACCCAGTCAGGATTGTGGGCTGCCTGCCTAGCGGCATACCGGGCGGCTGCGATCAATTCCGGCAGCCCGGCGTTCCATCGCAGTGTGGGGTCGACCGCCGGGGTTGATGCCGGGACGCCCAGAAGCATGCTTGCCGTGTCGTCGGCTATCACCACCTTGCCCGCGGTGTCCACCGCGGCGAGCGCCGCACCGGAGCGTGTCCTGGCCCGGGTGTAGGCCGCGACCAACTCGGCGCCGCTGTCCCGGGCGCGCCTCTTCAGCGGGTACCGGGTCATGGTGACCGCGTTCGCCAGCCAGCTTTCCGCGGACGCGGGAAGCCGGCTGCGCCAGCAGCAGATGTTCAGGACCGCGATCGGGTCCCTGGTCACCACGTCGCGCACCGCGATGCCCGCGCAGACCCAGTCGTGGAACGCCTGGCACCAGTGCTCCGCGCCCCTGATCGGTACCGGGCCGTGCGCCTCGAGCGCCGTGCCCATGCCGTTCGTGCCGACCGCACACTCGGACCAGCAGAACCAGGGCGCCAGATGGGATTCGCCGGCTCTGGCGAGCGTAGCTTGGTCGCCCCACTCGGCCAGGATCCGGCCAGTGGCATCGGCGACGGTAACGACGCCACCGAGGTTGCCCACTTCGTGTGCCACGGAGGCGGCACGAAAACCCAGCTCAGCGAATACGACATCGTGCTCGGGCGTACGGTCGGGCGTCGCGACGGCCACCGGAGCCTCTGTGAGGTGAGGATCGACCCGGTATTGCTCTCGGCTGCGATGCCAGGAGATCGCCACCAGGGGCCGGACGCCCGGGACCTGATCCTCGCCCTGCACGAACCGCTCCCACGCCGCGAGCACGGTGCCGCTGCCCAGGTTCGCCGAGATGGGCTCGAGTCGATGTGCATCCCTCATGGTTCAGAACCGCCCTTGGTCCATCCCCAACGCCCGACGGCGTGCACGGTCCGCGCCGGTCGCCGTTCGTCGCGGCCGGGCCTACAGCGGACCGGGCACTGCGTCGCGCGTCTTGCTTCTTCGTCACTCGTTCCAGGCTGTGTCACAGACCTGCGCTCCCGTACTCCCCACCCTAGGTACCGTTGTCGGGCCGCGCACGTCCCGCTTCGGGCCGCGTGTGCGAAATGCCGCTTCCTGGCCGGCCTTGGACAGCGCACCCGCGGGCAAGGTGTGCGGCTCGCAGCAGTCGGTCCACCCGGTGGCCCGGTACTCGGAGCAGCGCCGGCCGGATCCCCTAGCTCGGTCAGCCGCCTGATCCGCGCCGGCACGACGGCGTGCCGCAGTGTGTAGGCCCGGTACCCGACGCTCCGGCTCCGGCAGCAGCCCCGGATGGTGGTAGTACCGCACGGTCCGGGTGGTGACACCGACGGCCGTGGCGAGTTCTCCGATCCGCATGCCCCCGGTAGAGACGTTGACGTCGAGGCAGGGCCAAGCGCACACGGACGAGCGAACCCAGCCCGTTCCGCGCTCGGCCGCACCCATGCGTCCCCCAGCCTGACGAACGACGGGGGCACAGCAACGCGAAGGAGAGCGACGACATGACGGCATACGACCCGATCTCGGAGGAGATCCTGCTGGACTGGTTCGTCGCGTTCGACCCTCCGGAGGGCTTTCGCGCGGAACTCGTCGAAGGGGAACTCATTCTCACCCCACCGCCGGACGGGGAGCACGAGGAGTACCTCTGGCTGATCGTGAAGCAGGTGATGAAAGCCTCGCGGACGGATATGCAGTTCTCCGGGAACAAGGGCCTGAAGCTGAAGAGGGGCGGCGCATGCCCGGAGGACCACGTGATCCCGGACAGCACCTTCGCTCCCACGGCCTTGAGGCCCTACCGGGGCGCCGCCCCCTGGATGCCCTGCGAGGGCGTCGCCATGGTTGTGGAGGTGACGTTCCTCAGGCCCCAGCTGGACCGCGAGACCAAACGCCGCTGCTACGCCCGAGGCGGCATCCCCCTCTACCTCCTCGTCGACCGCGAGGCCTCCTCGATCACACTGTTCAGCGCCCCCGAGCAGGACGACTACCGCGAGGTCTGCACCCGCCCTCTGGGCAAACCCCTGCCCCTCCCCGCACCCTTCGACATCGACCTGGACACCGCCGACTTCCTCTGATCCCCTTGATCCCCTGGGATCGGGAGGAGGTGCGAGGTGACGAATGTACGGGAACAGGCCAGCTGGACCAGAACGCGACTTGGTCGCTGCGGGCCGCCGCTCGACCTGCTCACCGCCTGCTTCGACCGGCACGAGTACGCCCCGCACGCCCACGACGAGTTCACGGTCGGCGTGACCACCGGCGGCCTGGAGGCCATCGCGTACCGCGGCGGGCGCATCGTCTCCGGCCCCGGCACCATCGTCGTCCTCGAACCCGGCGAGATGCACACCGGCGGCCCCGCCGCCCCCGAGGGCTACGCCTACCGCGCCCTGTACGCCGCCCCCGCCCTGCTCACCGACGGCACCCACGGCACCGGCCTCCCGCACTTCCGCGAGCCGGTCCTCGACGACCCCGAGCTGGCCGGCGCCCTGCGCCGCGCGCACACCGATGTCAGCGCCTGCCCCGACCCCCTGGAGGCGGAGTCCCGGCTGCCCTGGCTGCTCACCGCCCTCGCGCACCGCCACTCCACCGCCCGGGCGGACGCCTGCGCGGTCCCCGGTGCCGGGCACATCGCCCTGGCCGTCCGCGACCGTCTCGCCGACGAACTGCTCGCCCCGCCCTCCCTCGCCTCCCTCGCCACCGACCTGGGCCTGTCCCGCTACCAGCTCCTGCGCGCGTTCCGCACGACGATGGGGATACCGCCCTACGCCTGGCTCGCCCAGTACCGGGTCACCAGGGCCAGGGGCCTGCTGGAGGCCGGGCTGCGCCCCGCCGAAGTGGCCGGGCTCGTGGGCTTCGCCGACCAGGCCCACCTGACCCGCTGGTTCCGCCGCGTCCTCGGGGTGACCCCGGCGGCGTACCGCAACAGCGTTCAAGACGCCGGACGCTGACCCGGCAGAGACTCGCCGCATGACTGCACGCGGCTGGTTCCTGTTCTCCCTGATGGGAGTCGTCTGGGGCGTCCCCTACCTGATGATCAAGGTGGCGGTGGACGAGGTGTCCCCGTCCGGGGTCGTCTTCGCCCGCTGCGCCCTCGGCGCCCTGCTCCTCCTGCCCTTCGCCCTACGGCAAGGAGGCCTCACCGGGACCGTCCGCGCCCACTGGCGCCCCCTGCTCGCCTTCGCGGTCATCGAGATCATCGGCCCCTGGTACACCCTGACCTCCGCGGAACGCCACCTCTCCAGCTCCACCGCCGGCCTGCTGATCGCGGGCGTCCCCATCGTCGGCGTGACACTCGCCAGGTTCTTCGGCGACACGGAACGCCTCGGCGCCCGCCGCCTCGTCGGCCTGGGGCTCGGCCTGGTGGGCGTGGGTGTCCTCACCGTCCCGCACCTGACCGGCGGCAACGCCCGGTCGCTCGCCGAGGTGCTGGTGACGGTCCTGGGCTACGCCATCGCGCCGCTGATCGCCGCCCGCCATCTGAAGCAGGTCCCGTCCCTCCAGCTCACCGCACTCTGCCTGACCCTGGCGGCACTGGTCTACGCCCCGGCCGCCGTGCTCACGCGGCCGGCCGAGCTGCCCTCGGCCGGGGCCCTGATCTCCCTCGCGGCCCTGGGCGCCGTCTGTACGGCGATCGCGTTCGTCGCCTTCCTGGAACTGATCAAGGAAGCGGGCCCGACCCGGGCGACCGTCATCACGTACGTCAACCCGGCGGTCGCCGTGACGGCCGGGGTGCTCCTCCTCGGCGAGTCCCTGACCGCGACGGTCCTGGCCGCGTTCGCCCTGATCCTCACCGGCTCGGTCCTGGCGACGGCCGCCGCACCGAAGCGGGCCTCACGCCCGGTACCATGGTCGACACGGCAGACGAGCCGGGCGGACGGCCGCGTGGAGTCCCTTGCGGGACTTCCCGAGGAACGTCCGGGCTCCACAGGGCAGGGTGATGGCTAACGGCCACCCGGGGTGACCCGCGGGACAGTGCCACAGAAAACAGACCGCCGGAGGCTTCGGCCCCCGGTAAGGGTGAAACGGTGGTGTAAGAGACCACCAGCGTTTGAGGTGACTCAGACGGCTAGGTAAACCCCACCCGGAGCAAGGTCAAAAGGAAACACCCCGGTGTTTCTGCGCGGACGTTCGAGGGCTGCCCGCCCGAGTCCGCGGGTAGACCGCACGAGGCCGGCGGCAACGCCGGTCCTAGATGGATGGCCGTCTCCCCGGCCGCCGCGAGGCGACCGGGCGACAGAACCCGGCGTACAGCCCGACTCGTCTGCCGCTCTGTATTTCCGCGTGGCGGCCGAGCCCGGGCGGTCGAGGGCCGGGAGCTTCGTCCACACCGGGGAACAGGCTGAGAGTCATCGTGCGCTCACCGGAACAAGCGTGCGCTCACCGGAACAAGAAGGAAGCAGGATCCACCTCGAGGCCTGCCTTCACATCGCCATCCTCACGCGGCGGCCGGCGGCGGGCCATGCAGGCTGGACCCGATGGGCCGTGAGGGTGCCGTTGCGGGTTTGAGGGCCGGTGCCGTCGAGTGGAGGGGCCTGGAGGGGCGCACCATGGTAGGGGCGCGTACGGCATGGGGTGTCTGGCAGGAGTTCGCCGGTGGCACGTGGGCGGTTGCGGATCTACCTCGGGGCCGCTCCCGGGGTCGGGAAGACGTATGCGATGCTCGTGGAGGGGCAGCGGCTGCGGTCCCTGGGCGCGGATGTCGTCGTGGGTTTCGTCGAGCCCCATGGGCGTCGGCCGACCGCTGCCATGGCTGACGGGCTGGAGACGATCCCCCGGTGCACTCTGGTCCATCGCGGTGCGGCCTTCACCGAGATGGATCTCGACGCGGTGCTGGCCCGCCGCCCTCAGGTCGTGCTGGTCGACGAGCTGGCCCACAGCAACGTTCCGGGGGCCCGCAACGCCAAGCGGTGGCAGGACGTCGAGGAGTGCCTGGACGTCGGCATCGATGTCGTCACCACGCTCAACGTCCAGCACCTGGAATCCCTCAATGACGTGATCCGGCAGATCACCGGGGTCAGGCAGCGGGAGACTCTGCCCGACGAGGTGGCGCGTCATGCCGACCAGATCGAACTGGTGGACCTGCCGCCCGAGGTGCTGCGTCGCCGCATGGTGCACGGCGACATCTACCCACCGGACCGCATCGAATCCGCCCTCACCCACTACTTCAGGGTCGGCAACCTCACCGCACTGCGCGAACTGGCCCTGCTGTGGCTCGCCGACCGAGTGGAGGAGGGTCTGCAGCGCTACCGCGCCGAACACGGCATCTCTGACCCCTGGGAGACCCGGGAGCGGATCCTGGTGGCCCTGAGCGGTGGTGCGGAGGGCGAGACCCTCATCAGACGCGCCGCGCGGATCAGCGCTCGTACCCCCGGCACCGAATTGCTGGCCCTCCATGTGGTCCCGGAGGATGGTCTCACCGGCATCGACCCTGTGGTGCTGGATGCCCAGCGCCTGCTTCTCGAGTCGCTCGGCGGCAGCTACCACCAGACCACGGGCGAGGACGTCGTCGATGCCTTGCTCCAGTTCGCCGAGGCGGAGAACGTCACTCAGATCGTGCTGGGCGCGAGTCGGCGCGGCCGCTTCGCCTCCTTTCTGAGAGCAGGCGTGGGCGAGCGGACGATCAAGGGGTCCGGCCGCATTGACGTGCACATCGTCACGCATGAGGAGGCGGCCGGCTCGGCTGCGCTCAGGCTTCCGCATCCCAGTCGTGGCATGGGCCCACGGCGGTACTGGTCCGCGCTGGCCGGCGCCGTGGTGCTGCTGCCCCTGCTGGCGCTCCTGCTGACCGCCCTGCGGGGCCACCTCGGTCTCTCCAGCGACCTGGTGGTCTTTCTCCTCGCCGTCGTGGTGGTCGCCCTGGTCGGTGGGCTCTACCCCGCTCTGTTCGCCGCCGTTGCGGCGGCGCTGCTCGCCGATTACTACTTCACCGCGCCGATGCATTCGCTGGCCGTGGAGCGTGCCGACGAGGTCACCGCTCTCGTGGTCTTCGTCGCCACGGCAGCTCTCGTCGGCACTGCTGCGGGAGCGGCTGCGCAGCGTACGCACCAGGCCGTGCGCGCGACATCGGAGGCGCGGGTGTTGAGCCGCCTGGCTGCCGCCGTGATGCGTGGCCAGGATCTGCCGGCGCTGCTCGAGCAGATCCTGGAGTCTTTCGGCCTGGCCGCGATCAGCCTGCTGGAGAGGGATCCGGAAGCATCTTTCGTGCCCCGCTGGTACGTGGTCGCCAGTGCCGGGGAGCGGCCGCCGGAAAGACCAGGTGAGGCGGATGTGGAAAGCCCGGTCGGCGACCGTCTCACGCTCGCCGCCCGCGGCTCAGCACTGAGTACGGAGGACCGACGCGTTCTCGCTGCGTGCGCCGCCGAACTGGGGCTGGCTCATGCCAGGGGGCGGATCGCCGGGCTGTCCGGTGGCGCGGACGTTCTCGCCGACGCCGAGCGCACCCGGGCATCTCTGCTTCTGGCAGCGGGCCGGGACTTGCGTGCTCCGCTGCACACTGCGGAGGAGTCGCTCCTGCGCTTGCGGCGTCGGCGTGTCGGCGAGCCGGCTCCGGAAGAGGCGCAGCTTCTGGACACTGCCCGCGCGGCCGTGCACCGCGCGGCGCAGTTGGTCACCGATCTCGATGATCTGAGCCGTCTGCATGCCGGGGCCCTCGATCTGTATCTCCGCCCGGTCGACCTCAGCGAGGTGCTGGGCGCTGCCCTGGACGACCTCGGGCCCGGGGGCCACTCGATCGTTCTGCGCCTGCCGGAACGGCTGCCCGATGTGATCGCCGACGCTGCCCTCCTCACCCGCGCCCTGACCGCCCTCGGGGCCGACGCGCTGCGGCACAGCCTGCCGGACCGGCCCCCCGTCTTCACCGCCGAGGTCCGCGGCGACCGCCTGGAGATCCGGGTGGAGGACGGGATGCCGGGGCGGGGCCCGGAACCGGGCATCACCGCCACCCGGGCATCGGGGAGCAGGGGTGACAGTCTGGCGCTGCGGCTGTCACGCGACCTGGCCGAGGCCATGGACGGGTCCCTGGAGACGGCCACAGAGGGGGCCGCCTTCTCGGTGACGCTCACACTGCCGAGCGCCGCGCACGGCGGCAGCGCGACATCCGGCCTCGCCGAGTGAATCCCCGTGTTCAACCGTCACCCGATCGGCCCGCGGAGCGTCAGGGCACCCGCAAAGCAAACCGATATAGCGTCAGAAATGACTCATCTCCCCACCGGCCGGGAGGGCCGAACGGTCCCGCCCCTGATGACTCTGCGGGGTGCCTGGCACATGTCCGACGTCGCGTTCATCGGCCTCACCGTTGCGGTGTTCGCCCTCATCGGGCTGGCTGCCAAGGGGGTCGGGCGGCTGTGAGCCTGGAAAACATCGTTGGTCTGATCGTTGCCGTGTCCCTCGTGATCTATCTGGTCGTCTGCCTGATCTTCCCCGAGAGGTTCTAGGAGACAGCCCCGATGAACGACACCCTCGCGGGCTGGCTCCAGGTACTCGCCCTGGTGGCCGCGCTAGGTCTTTCGTATCGGCCACTGGGTGATTACATGGCCCGGGTCCTGACCACCGATCGCCATGGGCGGGCTGAACGCCTGGTCTACCGGGCAGGTGGAGTGAACGCCGGCATCGATCAGACGTGGCCGGCCTATCTGCGCAGCCTCCTGGCCTTCTCCGCGGTGTCGGTACTGTTCCTGTACGCGTTCCTGCGTCTGCAGAACCATCTCCCGCTGTCGCTGGGGATGAAGCCGGTCACCACGGACCAGTCCTTCAACACTGCGGCATCCTTCGTCACCAACACCAACTGGCAGTCGTACTCCGGCGAGTCGACCATGGGACATCTGGTCCAGATGGCGGGCCTCGCCGTACAGAACTTCGTCTCCGCTGCCGTGGGCATCGCCGTCGTCGCCGCACTGATCCGCGGATTCACCAGGAAGAAGACCGATCGAGTCGGGAACTTCTGGGTGGACCTGACACGGATCGTGCTGCGCGTTCTGCTGCCCTGTGCGTTCGTCTTGGCGATCGTTCTGGTGGCCTCCGGGGTCGTTCAGAATTTCCACGGAATCCACGACATCACCACCATCGCGGGCGGGCACCAGCGCCTGCCCGGCGGGCCGGTCGCCTCCCAGGAGGCCATCAAACAACTGGGAACCAACGGCGGTGGTTTCTACAACGCGAACTCCGCCCACCCCTTCGAGAACCCCAACGCCTTGACCAATCTGATCCAGATCTACCTCATGCTGGTCATCGCGTTCTCGCTGCCGCGGACTTTCGGGACGATGGTCGGCGACAACCGCCAGGGCTACGCGATCGTCGCCGTGATGGCGTTGATCTGGGGTGCCTCGGCCGCCATCGTGACCGCCAACGAGCTGCACAGCGTCAGCAGCGCGGTCGGTCACGCGGCCGGCGCCATGATGGAGGGCAAGGAGACGCGGTTCGGGATCTGGGCCTCGGCGCTGTTCGCCGTGTCCACCACCCTCACGTCGTGCGGAGCGGTCAACTCCTTCCACGACTCGTACACGCCCGGCGGCGGCGGAATGCTGATCTTCAACATGATGCTGGGGGAGATCGCGCCCGGCGGCACCGGCTCCGGGCTCTACGGGATCCTGATCCTCGCGCTCATCACGGTCTTCGTCGCCGGCCTGATGGTCGGCCGTACGCCCGAGTACCTGGGCAAGAAGCTCCGGGGCCGGGAGATGAAGTTCGCTTCGCTCTACATCCTGACCACACCGGCGCTCGTGCTGGCCGGTGCCGGCCTGGCGATGGCGTTCCCGGGTGAGAGAGCGGCCATGCTCAACTCCGGGCCACACGGCTTCTCCGAGGTCCTGTACGCCTTCGCGTCGGCCGCGAACAACAACGGCTCGGCGTTCGCGGGGCTGAGCGTGAACACCGTCTGGTACAACACCGCGCTCGGCGTGGTGATGCTCGTCGGCCGGTTCCTGCCGATGGTGTTCGTCCTGGCGCTCGCCGGCTCGCTCGCCGGGCAGCAGCACGTTCCGGTCACCGCGGGCACCCTGCCCACGCACCGGCCGCAGTTCGTCGGGCTGTTGACCGGGGTCGTCCTCATCGTCGTCGGCCTGACGTACTTCCCCGCCCTCGCGCTCGGTCCTCTCGCGGAGGCTCTGCACTGATGTCCACGACCGCCGCTCCCGCTCCCGTCCCGCCGCGCGGCGGGCGTCCGCAGCAACGGGTCTCGGGCGGACTGCTCGATCCCAAGCAGCTTCTGGTGGCGTTTCCCGATGCGCTGCGCAAGCTGGATCCGCGCTCGATGTTCCACAACCCCGTGATGTTCGTGGTGGAGGTCGGGGCGGTCCTGACCACGCTGTCGGCCATCAGGACGCCCAGTGTCTTCGCCTGGGTGATCACGGCGTGGCTCTGGCTGACGTCCGTCTTCGCCAATCTCGCCGAAGCCGTGGCCGAGGGACGCGGCAAGGCCCAGGCGGAGACTCTGCGCCGCACCAAGACGATGGCGACGGCCCGCCGTCTCATCGGCTGGAGGCCGGGCGCGACCGGCACCGCGGAGGAGGAGGCCCCGGGCGTCGCCCTCCACGTGGGCGATCACGTCGTCGTCGAGGCCGGGCAGACCATCCCCGGCGACGGGGATGTGGTCGAGGGCATCGCGAGCGTCGACGAGTCGGCCATCACGGGCGAGTCGGCGCCGGTGATCCGCGAGTCGGGCGGCGACCGGTCGGCCGTCACGGGCGGCACGAAGGTGCTCTCGGACCGGATCGTCGTGAAGATCACCTCAAAGCCGGGGGAGACCTTCATCGACCGGATGATCGCACTCGTGGAAGGCGCCGCGCGGCAGAAGACGCCGAACGAGATCGCACTCAACATCCTGCTGGCCTCCCTCACGATCGTCTTCCTGATCGCGGTGGTGACCCTGCAGCCCTTCGCCCTCTTCGCGGGGGCCGAGCAGACCATCGTCATCCTCGTCGCCCTCGTCGTGGCCTTGATCCCCACGACGATCGGAGCGTTGCTGTCGGCGATCGGAATCGCGGGCATGGACCGGCTGGTGCAGCGCAACGTGCTGGCGATGTCCGGACGCGCGGTGGAGGCCGCGGGCGACGTCAACACCCTCCTGCTCGACAAGACGGGCACCATCACCCTCGGCAACCGCCAGGCCGCCGAGTTCCTGCCCGCGGACGGGGTGGGCGTCGAGGAACTCGCGGACGCCTCCCAACTGTCGTCGATCGCCGACGAGACGCCCGAGGGCCGCTCGATCGTCGTCCTCGCCAAGCAGCAGCACGCGCTACGCGGCCGTGGCGAAGGAGAACTGGCCCAGGCACAGTTCGTCCCCTTCACCGCGCAGAGCCGGATGAGCGGTGTCGACCTCAACGACCCCCACGAGAGCCGGTCCCTGCGCAAGGGGGCGGCAACGGCGGTGATGCGCTGGGTCCGTGACCACGGCGGCCACCCCATGGCAGAGGTCGGCTCCATCGTCGACGGCATCTCCGCGAGCGGCGGCACCCCGCTGGTCGTCGGCGAGGTGACCCGGCGCGGCGGCCCGCCCGTCGCCCGCGTGCTGGGCGTCATCCACCTCAAGGACGTCGTCAAGGAAGGCATGCGCGAACGCTTCCACGAACTGCGCCGGATGGGCATCCGCACCATCATGATCACCGGCGACAACCCGCTCACCGCCCGCGCCATCGCCCAGGAGGCAGGCGTGGACGACTTCCTGGCCGAGGCCACCCCCGAGGACAAGATGGCCCTGATCCGGCGCGAACAGCAGAGCGGCAAACTGGTCGCGATGACCGGCGACGGCACGAACGACGCCCCGGCGCTCGCCCAGGCAGATGTCGGCGTGGCCATGAACACCGGTACCTCGGCCGCCAAGGAGGCCGGGAACATGGTGGACCTGGACTCCAACCCGACCAAGCTCATCGAGATCGTCGAGATCGGCAAGCAACTGCTGATCACCCGTGGCGCGCTCACCACCTTCTCGATCGCCAACGACGTCGCGAAGTACTTCGCGATCATCCCGGCGATGTTCGCGAGCGTCTACCCCGGCCTGGACAAGCTCAACATCATGCGCCTGCACAGCCCGACCTCGGCGATCACCTCCGCGATCGTCTTCAACGCGCTGATCATCATCGCCCTGATCCCGCTCGCTCTGCGCGGCGTGCGCTACCGGCCCTCCTCCGCCGCGAACCTGCTCAGCCGCAACATCTGGATGTACGGGCTCGGCGGCCTGGTGCTGCCGTTCCTGGGCATCAAGCTGCTCGACCTCTTCATCCAGTTCATCCCCGGCCTGCGCTGACAGACAGCCCGACGAGAGAAGTAAGGGATCTCACCGTGCGCGCCATCCTCCCGCCCGTACTCCAGCACCATCTGGTGGCCCTGCGCATGCTGCTGGCGTGCACTGTGATCACCGGCGTCGCCTACCCGCTGCTCGTCACCGTCGTCGCCCAGGCCGGCCTGTCCCACCAGGCCAACGGCTCCCTGCTGACAACGAACGGCACGTCGGTGGCCTCGAGCCTGATCGGCCAGAACTTCGCCCTGCCCACGAAGAATCCCCACGGCGCCCAGGAGCCGCTGCGCCCCGACCCCAAGTGGTTCCAGCCCCGCCCGTCCGCGGGTGGCTACGACCCCCTGAACTCCGGCGCCTCCAACCTGGGCCCGAACAACCCCGCCCTGATCAAGACCATCAAGAGCCGCCGAGCCGCCGTCGCCGCCTTCGACGGGGTTCCGTCCTCGTCCGTCCCCGCGGACGCCGTCACCGCCAGCGGCTCCGGGCTCGACCCGGCGATCTCCCCGGCGTACGCCTACGAACAGGCCGGCCGCATCGCGAGAGCCCGCCATGTCGACCCCGCCAAGGTCAGGGCGCTGATCGCACAACACGTCCAGGGACGCGTACTGGGTTTCCTGGGGCAGAAACGCGTCAACGTCATCGAACTCAACCACGACCTGGCCAGACTGACGTGACCGGAATGTGCGTCTGCCGACGCGACGGCGGCCGAAACGGGCACGAGGACGTGGAGCCACGGCTGTTCTTGCGTGGATCGCAGCGCTGGGCAGCGTGTTCGCCATCCTTGTGGGGGCCCATGGCTTGCGCCAGGCTCGGGGAGCGAGAGCCAGGGGCGTCTTCATCGTGCCGCTCTCGGTGACCGTGACCGTGACCGTGCTCGCCGTCGCGACTGCGCGGCAGTGAGAGACCCGTGCCGAGTTCTCGGTAGCGCCTCGTGCGGGCGGAGTGATCCGAGGCCGCGGCTGGGCGTCGGCAGTGCAGGTACATCGGCCGCCGGGGACACGGGCTCGGCCGACGGGCCCGCGCCGTCGAGCGAGGGCGCGACCGGCCGTGTCGAGTGCCGCCCCGACCTGGCCGGCCAGGGTCACCGCGACCAGACGTGCGGCCGGCGGGGGTGCCGACCCGGGCGCGGGTTGGAGCAGGAACCGGCCGTAGAAGCGTCCGTCGCCCGGGTGGGCGCGGAGCTGACCTCCAGGGTCGGCAGGACCCTGATGCGGTCACCTTGCTGCAGCACGAGCCGGCGTTTGCGGAGACCGGGGTACTTGGCGTCCTTCCGCGCGATCTCGTCGCACCCTTCGGGAAGGGAGGGGAGGACGACCCACCCCATGGACTCCAGCGGTCACCAACACTCGGTAGAGGTTGGCGCCCGCGAAATAGGATATGAACGGTCGTCAAGAGCCATGGAATTATGGGTTATTGGGGGTGGCGGGCGAGTAGGGTGTCGGTGATGTTGACATCGCCTCTCTTTCTGTCCGGAACTGGTGTGGGTCTGTCCGTTTGCGGCGCCGTGGATGCCGTGACGGACGTCAAGGGCTGGGCGTAGGAGCGAAGGGGACGTGAGAGGCCGGTGCTGTCCGGTATTCCTGATCGGCAGGCGGACCAGGACTCCGGGCGCCTGATCGCCGGCCGTTACCTGCTGCACGACATCCTCGGCAGGGGCGGTATGGGCACCGTCTGGCGGGCCCACGACCAGCTGTTGGATCGTCAGGTCGCCGCCAAGGAACTGCACATCGCCACCGACGGCGATGAGGACCACCGGGTGCGGATGCGCCGTGCGGTTCGTGAGGCGCGCGCTGTCGCCCGGGTGCCGCACCCCCATGTGGTCGGGGTGCACGATCTGGTCGAGTACGAGGGCCGGCTCTGGATCGTCATGGAGCTGGTGCAGGGCCCCTCACTCGCCGACCGCGTGGCCCGGTCCGGGCCCCTCACCCCGCAGCGCACCGCCACCCTTGGCCTCCAACTGCTCAGCGCACTCAGAGCCGTTCATGACGCCGGGACCCTGCACCGCGACGTCAAACCGGCCAACGTCCTGCTTCGCCCGGACGGCGGCGCCGTGCTCACCGACTTCGGCATCGCCGCCCTGGACGACGGCGAATTCCTCACCTCCACCGGTCAACTCGTCGGTTCCATCGAGTACATGGCGCCGGAGCGGGCGCTGGCGCAGGAGTCCGGACCGGAGTCCGACCTGTGGTCGCTGGGCGCGACCCTGGTCACGGTCTGCGGCGGGCAGTCCCCCTTCCGCCGGCCCGCCTACCCGGCGACCTTCCACGCGGTCGTGTACGACGAGGCCGTGCTCCCGGAGCGGCTCGGTCCGCTCCGCCCCGTCGTCGAGGCCCTGCTGCGCAAGGGGCCGGGCGAGCGTCCCACCGCCGCGGACGTGGCGGTCGCGCTGCAGCGGGTCGCGGCGGGGGAGACGGACATCGACCCGCTGCCCGCGGCCGACCCCCGCGCATACCAGCCGGCGACGAGCACGGCGACGAGCACCGTGAGCGCGGCCGGGTCCATGGGTGGCTCCGTGAACGAAGCGGTCACCGTCACCAGCCTTCACCGGCAGCCCGTCCGGGCGGGGGACACACTCGTCGTGCCCGCGGGCGGAATCGGGGGCGGGTTCGGGGGCACCGCGGTCCACCCCGCGATGTCGGTGCCCGCGCGCCCGCCGAGGCGCAGGAAGTGGCCGGCTCCGGTGATCGCCGTGGTCGCCGTGCTCGCCGTGGGGGTGGGCGGTGGGCTGTTCCTCGTGGGCGCGCCGCCGTTCCAGGGCAAGGACCAGGGGCAGGAGGAGCAGGCGAACGACCAGGGGCAGGAGAAGGCGAAGGACCAGGGGCAGGGACAGGAGAAGGCGAACGACCGGGAGCAAGGGCAGGAGAAGGGCACGGAACTGCCCGTGGTGACCTCCGTCGTGCAGGCCGTGGGGGCCGACGTGGGCTGGCAGCCGGTGGAGAAGGCGGTGGTTCGGGAGGGCGACAGCGTCACCGTGAGGTCCCAGGAGGGCGAGTGGTCGGTCGACCGTGAACAGATGCCCATGACCGGGCCCGCCGGCTACGACGCGGAGAACGACCGACTGCTGGAGTTCGCGGAGCACTGCAAGGTCGCCCCGGAGGCACCGTTCGGCACCCTGCTGATGCGTCTGGCCGGTAAGGATGCCGCGCCGGTCCTCGCCGTCGGGGACGCCGCTACCTTCCAGGCGGCCGGCGACGGAGTGGTGGAACTGCGCATCAACGACGACGAAGGCTGCCTCTACGACAACGAGGGCGAGCTGACCGTGTTCGTGGAGGTCACCCACACCCCGTGACGGGCGGGGTCCCTCCGGCTGCTCCCGCTCGTCAGCCCCGTGCCCTGGGACAGGTCACCCGAAGGGAGTGCTGGTCATAGCGCGGCCCGAACGACGAGGAACGCCTCGAACGGCGCTCGTCAACGGCTCCCCGGTCGGGTCGCGGCGGTGGAATCCGGTGCCGAGCCACCTGCGTACCGGGACGGCCATGGGCGCGCGGCCCCGTGGCCGGGTGGTCCCGCGTGCCGCGACCTCACGACAGCACGTTCGAAGAGCTCTCGGAATACCGCCGCTTCCAGCCCCGGTGACCGGTTGAAGCCCTCCGTGTTCGTCCGGCCACAGAACGTAGAGTGCGGGGCGGCAGTGTGGCCGGGGGAGGACCGTGACGAGAGTGTGGGGATACGAGAGCGCCGATGAAGCCGTTGGACACCAATGCGGACCCGCGTGTGGTGGGGCCGTTCGAACTGCTCGCCCGGCTCGGCGCGGGCGGCATGGGCGTCGCCTATCTGGCGCGCGAGATCCCGCTGGACGGTCTCTCCGACGAGATGGTCGCGGCCTACCGGTTGACCGAACCCGAACCCGAACCCGAACCCGACCGTGACCGTGAACGTGACGAGGATGGGGACCAGGCGGCCGACCTGTCGCGGCTCGTCGTGGTGAAGATGATCCAGCCGAACCTGCTGGACCAGTCGCAGGCCCGCGAGCGGTTCGCGCGGGAGATCGACGCCGTCCGCGCGGTGGTCAGCGACCGGGTTCCGGCGCTGCGCGCGGCGGACCCGGAGGCCGGAGAACCGTGGTTCGCCATGGACTACATCGCCGGACCGTCGCTGCACACCATGGTGAACGAGTCCGGCCCCCTTCCCGTCGGGCCGTGCGCGGCGCTCGGTCTGGCCCTCGTGGACGCGCTGGCCGCCATTCACGGTACGAGGCTGCTGCACCGCGACCTCAAACCGAGCAACGTCGTGCTCGGCCCGGACGGGCCGATGGTGCTGGACTTCGGCCTGTCGGTCGTGGCCGAGCGCCAGTCCAGTCAGGCGCTCACACGGACCGGCGACCGCCTGGGCACGCGCCCCTACATGCCCGTCGAGCAACTGCGGGACACCAAACACGTCGAGGCGCCCGCCGACGTCTACGCCCTCGGCGCCACCCTCTTCTTCGCGCTGACGGGCCGGGCGCCGTATCCCTACATGCCGTTGATGGTCCCCCCGATGTGGGAAGACGTCGACCCGGCCTTTCTGCCGCTGCTGGGCCGGGTGATCGTCGCCGAACCGCTCCGGCGTCCGGATCTCGGCGGTGTGCGGGAGAGCCTGTCCGCCCTGCTCACCGACGCGGGTCTGACCCCGCGACAGGCGGCGGCGCAGCTCCGGGAGCGGGTCGCCGCCGCCGGCCTGACGCCGGTACTGCCCTCGGAAGCGCTCGTCGGCCGCGCCGACCCTGTCGTACGGGAGCTTGCGCAGAAGGCGGTCGACGAGGGCGAGGCACCGGACGCGCCCTGGGCGGAGGGCGACCCGGGCTTCTACGGCATCGTGACCGCGGAGGAGATCGAGTGGGCCGGAGGGTGGGCGGACAGCCACAGCGGCCACCCGCTCACGTTCCTGGAGGACGGCACGGCACCGACCATCCCGCTGCCTGCCTCCGGGCACCGGTCGGACGCCGGACCCGCCGTCGGCCACCCCTTCCTGCCCCCGCGGACCGGAAAGGCCCCGACGGTCCCGGTGAACCGGTGAACCCGGCAGAGCCGGCGGCGGACACCGCCCCGGGTCTCTCACCGGCCGCACCGGCCCCGACGACCGCACCGGCCCCGACGACCGCACCGGCCCCGCCGGCGGCGCACGGTGTCGACAGGTGGCTCCCTCAGACGGGTCGCACGGGCGATGTGTGCGCGGGAACGCCCGCGGGCGGCGTCCGGGGCGACTCGCCGATGGCGGGTGAACACCGCGAAGGGAAGGATGTCGGGGCAGACGGCCGGTCAGGGCAGGGGGGTGCGGTGCAGGTTGATGAGCAGACGCCAGACCCGCTGCGCGATCTCGGTGGGTGTGGCCTCGATGAGGCCGTGCAGCCAGTCGGCGAGAACTCCGGCGAAGGTCGCGGCCACGGCCGAGGCGACCAGGTCCGGCTCCGGCGCACCGGCCAGGGCGCGCTCGGTGTGGCTACGGGCGCGCAGCTCCTGGTGGAGCACATGGCCGAGAGGGCCGCTGCCGCCCGGGAGCAGCAGTTCCCGGTAGAGCCCGGCGTGCGGGGCGAGACGGTCGAAGAAGGCGAACAGGGCGGGCGGAGGGGCCTCGGGGCCGGGTGTGCCGCGCCATGCGTGCAGGGCGTCCACGGCCTCGCGGACGATATCGGCGCACACGTCGATGGCGAGCGCCTCCAGGTCGGCGTAGTGGAGGTAGAAGGTGGCGCGGCCGACTCCCGCCCGGCGCACCAGGGCGGCAACGCTGACCTCCGCCAACGGGCGGTGGGCGCACTCCTCGAGCAGCGCCCGGCCCAGCTTGGCCCGCGTCCGTGCCGTGCGGGGATCCGCTTGCCCGGCGGTCATCGGGCGAGCAGAACGGCGGTGAGCGCCAGGGCCCCGGGCGCTGCCTGGGCCGTGAGGATCCGCCGGTTGGTGGTGAGTCCGCCGTACAGCCCGGCGATGAGCACGCAGCTGAGGAAGAAGACCTGGACCCGGAACCCGGTCGGATCATCTGCGATCAGCGCCCAGATCAGCCCGGCGGCCAGGAACCCGTTGTAGAGGCCCTGGTTCGCGGCGAGCGGGGCAGTGGCGCGGGCCATGGCCGCATCGAAGCCGGAGAGCTTGCGGCCCGGCTTCCTCTCCCACAGGAACATCTCCAGAACCAGGAAATATGCATGCAGCGAGGCCACCAGCCCCACCAGTACGTTCGCAGTCGTTTCCACCGGGTATCCCCACCCTCAGGCATCATGGACAGATGTCCACCATACATGGACACCTGTTCATGATGTCCGAGTGGGACGACAGCCGCCGCCGCGTCCGCGTCCGCGTCCGCTGCATCGTGTCCACCGCAAGAAGGAAATGCGGGTCGCCTGCAACCCACCCACGGCTGTCCAGTGATGTTCCGGCCTCGCTCGTCCATCGTGTGCATCCTCCGGCAACGACCCGACCAGCGATAATTCATATGACGGATCAAGGGAGTTGGGATAGGTTCCTCCTGTTCGAAGGGGGACCAGTGACCAAGCTGAACCAGATCATCGCTGTCGAAAAGGGCGTCAAGAGCAAGGCGGTTCAGGACGTCAACGGGGCGCACCAGAAGGTGCAGAAGCCGGCGCTGCTCGCCGGGATCTCGCGTACGTACCAGCCGAAGGACGAGGAGGGCGAGCAGTTGCCGCCCGAGTCCACGCGGGTGCAGGTGCAGGGCGAGGACGTGCTGCGCGAGATGGCGGCCTCGCTGACCCGGCTGTTCGACGTGACGGCGACCAAGGACTGGGCGAACTGTACGGCCCGCGCGGACGTCGCCGTCGAGGGGCGGACCATTCTCGCCGACGTCCCGGTCAGCTACCTGCTCTTCCTGGAGAAGCAGCTCACCGAACTGCACGCCTTCGTCCGGAAGCTGCCGACCCTCGACGCCGCCGAGTCCTGGTCCCACGACCCGTCCACGGACTGGTGGAAGACGGACCCGGTCCGCACGATCCGCACGAAGAAGGTCCCCCGCAACCACGTCAAGGCCGAGGCGACCGAGAAGCACCCGGCGCAGGTCGAGGTGTACTACGAGGACGTGCCCATCGGGTACTGGACGACCGTGAAGTTCTCCGGCACGCTTCCCGCGCGGCGGGTGAACGAGCTGGTGGAGCGGGTCGAGAAGCTCCAGCAGGCGGTCAAGTTCGCCCGCGAGGAGGCCAATGCCACCGAGGTCACCGACCAGCGGGCCGGCGACGCGGTGTTCGGTTACCTGTTCGGCTGACGCCGGGCCGGTAGCCCCATGATCGCCCCCGCGTGCGAGCGCGGGGGTGCGCGACAGCGCGGGCCGGACTTGAGGACCGGTTCGCGCGACGAGCGCAAGCTGAAACTGACGTTCAGCCTGAAGGAACGGCTTTCCGCACGTGAAGGCCGTATCAATCTCAGACTCTCGCTCCAGTCTCAGCATCGCCGCCGATCGCCGGAACGACCGGGGAAGGACGATTGCCGTCGGATGCGAGTTCAATTCTCGCCTGCACCTCTTCCTGGTGCGGTAGTTCAAAGGCAGAACACGACGGCTTGATGACTGATCCTTCCTCTTAAACGCGCCGGCGCGCGCAATGAGGTGGCATCCCCAGGGGCCCGGGAGCTGGATACGACTCCCGGGCTCCGTCACGTCCGGAAACGACGGCAATGCCGCGTGAGATCGACGTCACCGGTGCGTGTGCGCCTCTGGTGCGAGGGGAAGTTCGGTGTCCCGCCCGGTGGTAGTGCCTGCACCACCCCGGATCGGGTCACTGGCGGGATGGGTCGGCGCGGGCCGGGGTTCTAGCGTCGTGGTGTTCCCGCTTCGCGTCCCGCCCGGAAGGCGTTTCACCATGTCAGTGACCTCGGCCGACGTCGCCGTCAGCCTCGAACACGTACGGAAGACGTACGGCGGTGAGCAGCCGGTGGTGGCGTTGGACGACGTGGACGTCCGCTTCGCACGGGGCACGGCGACCGCGGTGATGGGGCCGTCGGGCTCCGGGAAGAGCACGCTGCTGCACTGCGCGGCGGGCCTGGACCGGCCCGACGCGGGGACGGTCCGGATCGGGTCCACCGATCTGGCGTCGATGTCGGAGAAGCGGCTGACCGAACTGCGCCGCAGCCGGGTCGGCTTCGTGTTCCAGGCGTTCAACCTCGTCGGCGCCCTGAACGTGGAGCAGAACATCCTGCTGCCCTCGCGGCTGTCCCGGCAGCGGCCGGACCCGGCCTGGGTCGCCGAGGTCGTCGGCCGGGTCGGACTGGGCGACCGGCTGAGGCACCGGCCCGCGCAGTTGTCCGGCGGCCAGCAGCAACGGGTCGCGATCGCGCGGGCGCTGGTCACCCACCCCGAGGTGATCTTCTGCGACGAGCCCACCGGCGCCCTCGACACCCGCACCGCGGCCGAAGTCCTGTCGCTGCTGCGGTCGGTGGTCGACCAGGCCGGACAGACCGTCGTCATGGTGACCCACGACCCGGTCGCCGCGTCCTACGCGGACCGGGTCGTGGTCCTCGCCGACGGGCGGATCGTGCAGGACATGCCGCAGCCCGGTGCCGAGCGGATCGCCGAGCACCTCGCGCACCTCGGCATCCGGCAGCCCGTCGCACAGCCCGCCACACCGTTCGCCCCGCATCCCGCCGCTCAGTCCTTCGCGCAGGCCCCCATGCAGCCCGCCGTGCGCAGGGAGGGCTGAACCGTGCTCACTCTGGCCGCGCAGATGCTGCGCCACCGCAAGGGCAGTTTCGTGGGGACGTTCGTCGCCCTCGCCGCCGGCGTCGCCGTCCTCATGGCGTGCGTGCTGCTCGTGGAGTCCGGCCGGCGCTACCACGGCGAGTCGCAGCGGTACGCGAAGACGGTCGCCGTCGTCGCGGACCGGGACCTGACCCTGTCCACCTTTCTTGCCGGGCAGGGTGCCCGGTCCTTCGGGGCCGGGGTGAATGCGCGTTCCCGCGGAGCGGGGCAGGAGGAGTCGCATCGCCTGTGGGGTGATGCGGCGTCCCGGGAGAGGGCGGTGGCGGGTTTGGTCATGGCAGGGGTGTGATGGTGCGTGGTGGGGAGTGGTGGCGGGGTTCGGTCGCTCGTTCGGGTGAGCAGGGCCGGATACGCAGAGGGGAGCGAGGGGCGGGGCTAGGTTGGGCGGCATGTCACGTTTCCGGATGTACCCGACGGCCGCGCAGGCGGAGAGGATGCTGCTGCACTGCGCGCACGCCCGGTACGTGTGGAATCTGGCCGTCGAGCAGCACGCGCACTGGCAGCCGGGGCGCAGGTCTGCTCCCGGGTTCGCCGAGCAGTGCCGTCAGCTCACCGAGGCCCGGCGGGAGAGCGACTGGCTGCGTGCCGGGAACGCGGATGTGCAGCAGCAGGCCCTGAAGGACTTCGCCAGGGCCAAGAACGCCCGGTTCGTTTCCGGGTTCGGCGAGCCGGCCTGGCGCAGGAAACACCGGCATGAGGGTTTCCGGGTGATCGGCACCGACCGGGTCCCGGAGTCCCATCCGGACGGTTCGCCGAGGCTGAACTCCCGGGGCAGGCAGGTGATGGGCCGCTCGGTGGTGGTGCGGAGGCTGAACCGGAGGTGGGCGCGGGTGCAGGTGCCCGGCTGCGGCTGGGTGCGCTTCCGCCTGACCCGCGCCGGGCTGCCCGCCGCGAAGACGTTCCGGGTCACCTTCCGCAACCAGCAGTGGCACATCGCCTTCGCCGTGATCCCCGATCCCGTTGAGGCGCCCGGAACGGACACGATCGTCGGTATCGACCGGGGGGGTGAAGATCACCGCCGCCCTGTCCGACGGGCAAAAGCTGAACTGCCCGCGGCTCACCACCCGTGAGCGGGCCCGGGTCCGCAAGCACCAGCGCCGGGCGGCCCGCGCCCCGAAAGGCAGCGAAGCCAAGGCCGCTGAGCACGCCAAGGTGGCCAGGATCAAGGCCCGCGAGGCGGACCGGCGCAAGGACTGGTGCGAGAAGACCTCGACCATGCTCGCCCGCACCTACCGCCTGATCCGGTTCGAGAAGCTGAACATCACGACCATGACCCGCTCGGCGAAGGGAACCCTCGCACAGCCCGGTACACGGGTGCGGCAGAAGGCCGGGCTGAACCGGGCGATCCTCGCCCAGGGCTGGGGCCTGCTGCGCCGCCGGACCGGGGAGAAGGCGCCGGGCCGGGTGGAGGACGTGCCCGCCCCCTTTACGTCGTTGCGGTGCAGTGCCTGTGGATGGATCGCGAAGGACTCGCGCAAGAGCCAAGCCGAGTTCGTCTGTGTCTCCTGCGGGTTCAGCTGCAACGCGGATGAGAACGCAGCGGTCAACGTCGCGGCAGGACAGGGCGGGATTCCTCGCCCCCGGCGTGCAGCCGGTGCCGGAGGGGTGACGGCGGCCACCGGCCGCTCGAGCGCCCGTGAACCTCGACCCACCCGGGTTGGAATCCCCCTCTTTTAAGACTCCGTTGGGAAATCCGCGAACTGGCTGTTGTGAGGGTGATTCAGGCTGTGAGTTCGAGGCGGGCAAGGTG